>JBOGTO010000405.1:0-7875 GCA_050695155.1 Ktedonobacteraceae bacterium | reverse complement strand
GGCACCGAAGACGGCCAGCGTGAGCAGGTAGAAAACAAATGTTGGCATCGTCTTTTCCTCTCATGCGTATCTATGCGCGCCCGCGCGAGGCGAAAATACCTTGCGGTCGTATCAATAACGCAATAATGAGAATGACAAGCGCAATGGCGCTTTTGTATTCCGAGCTAATAAAGGCGGCGCTCATTTCTGTGGCAATCCCCACCACCAGCGCACCCGCGATGGCTCCATATGGGCTGCCGATTCCACCTAGAATGACCGCTGCGAAGATGATAAAGAGGAAGCCAAAGCCCACAGTCGGGGTGAAGCTCGCCACGTTGAATGCCAGCACCACGCCGCTCAACCCTCCCAATCCACCGGCCAGCAACCACACTGCGTTGACGATCATACGCGTATTGATACCTGAAATACGCGCCAGCTCAGGGCTGTCGGATACGGCGCGCATGGCTTTACCCAGGCGGGTATAGCGCAACAGGGCGTGAACTGCCAGCATAGTGACAATCGCCAGGCCGATGATGCCCAGTTGTAACGGTGTGAAGAGGAATGGGCCGATATTCAAGGGATTGCCCGTACTCATGGTGTAGTTTTGGAACTGTTCACTAAATATTGCCAGGATCACGTTTTGTAAGATCAGCGAGACGCCCAGCGTCACGACCAGCATGATGATGGGCGAGGTGCCGCGATCGGTGAAGGGACGCAAAATGAACAGGTTAATCAGCCATGCCAGAATGGCAGTGAGGATTACGGCCACCACCAGCCCGATCCAGATGTTTAAGCCCAGGCGCTGGTTCACCACAAACGCGGTGTAAACACCGAAAGTCAGGAGATCACCGTAGGCAAAGTTGATGTAATTCGTGATGCCGAATTGCAGCGAAAGGCCCACAGCGGCAATCGCCAGGATGGATGCGGTAATGAGTCCGAAGCCAAATGATAAAAGTAATGTGTGCAGCAATGCTTAGCCTCCTTATCTTCTCATGGAATGTCCGGTTGTGACAGGTTCGCCGCGCGCCAGGTCATCCATTAACTGCTTGCGAGCCGCCGCCAGTTTAGTCAGAGATATGCCTGTTGCCAGACCCATCGCCTCCAGGTATTCCACCAGCGTTTCCGTCGAGAGATTGCCGGGCGCGCCGGGTGCGTAAGGGCAGCCTCCCAGCCCGCCTACGGCTGCATCAAAGGTTGTCACGCCTGCTTGCAGCGCGGCGAAGACGTTGGCGAGACCATAGCCCGCTCTATCATGAAAATGCGCCGAAAGCGAAACGTTTTCGGGTAATTCCTGGCGCGCCTGTTGAAACAAGGTAAACACCTGGCGCGGATTGCCTACTCCAATGGTATCCGCCAGCGAGACCTGCTGTACCTCCATTTGCGCGTAAGCCCGCACGATACGCAGCACCGCCTCCGGGGCTACTTTCCCCTCAAATGGACAGCCGAACGACGTTGCGATCGCGCCGCGCACTACTACGCCATCGATGCGTGCTTGTTTCGCTACTTCTCCCAGTTGCGCCAATGATTCTGCTACTGAGCGATTGAGGTTGGCCCGGTTATGTGACTCGCTGGCCGAGACAACCAGCGTAATCTCTTCGATATGTGCCGCCCGCGCGCGTTCATAGCCGCGCGTGTTGGGTATCAAGGCGCTGTAAACGACACCTGGATGCTGCGGCAGATGGGTTGCGACATAATCGGCGTCGGCAAGTTGCGGTATCCATTTGGGATGCATAAAGGAAGTCGCCTCTATCGCTTTAACCCCGGCATCCAACAGCGCGTTGATGAAGGTCAGTTTCTGCTCAGAAGTTACGAAACGCTCCGCGTCCTGTAGCCCGTCGCGCGGCGTAACATCGACAATAGTTACCTGCGAAGGCCATGTAGAAGATGCATTCATGCTTAAATAATCCCCTTTGTTTGCAATTGCTCCAATTCCCGCGAGCCGAGACCGAGGAAATCGCCATACACGGCCTGGTTGTCAACTCCCAGGTCGCCGCCGCTGTGCGCAATCGCTCCTGGCGTCTCGCTCAGGCGGGGTACAATACCAGCCATAAACGTTACCCCCTCCGGCATACGTTCATCGGGTATGCTGGCAATCATGCCGCGCGCCTGGTAATGCTGGTCGGCGGCGATATCCGCGATACTCATGACAGGGCCAGCAGGCACCCCCGCTTCGTCCAGAATGGCCTGCGCCTCCGCCAGTGACAGTGCGGCGACCCAGGAGCCGACGATTTCATCGAGTTCCTGGTGATGCTCAACACGCGAGCGATTATCACGGAAGCGCTCGTCTTCTGCCAGCGTGGGTTGTCCCAGTGCCTGCGCCAGGCGGCGAAATACGTTCTCTCCATTGCCGCCAATTGCCAGCCAGCGTCCATCGGCTGTCTGGTAAACGTTCGATGGGGCGGCACGCAACATGCTGTTGCCTGCCCGTTCGCGCACCACCCCGGCGTGCTTGTACTCGGTGAGCATGGCTTCGGTCAGCGCGAAAACTGCCTCAGTAATGGCTACGTCAACCACCTGCCCCTGCCCATCACGTTCGCTGGCGCGCAGGGCCAGTATAGCCCCGTAGGCCGCCTGTTGGGCGGCCAGTGCATCGCCCAGGCTGACGCCGACGCGCACCGGTGGCCGGTCTGGAAAACCTGTAACATAGCGCACGCCGCCCATCGACTCGCCCACGTTGCCGTAGCCCGCCCGTTCGCGATATGGCCCGGTCTGCCCAAAACCAGAAATACGCACTAATACGACGCGAGGATTGATAGCTTTCATGCGCTCGTAGCTCAGATTCCACGCTTCCAGGCGACCCGGACGGAAATTCTCAATTACAATATCAACATGCTCAACCAGCTTGAGCGCCAGTTCCTGCCCCTCCGCGTAGTGTAAATCAAGCGTAATCAGCCGCTTATTACGCGATTGGGCAAGCCACCACGCCGATATTTTCCCTGTGCGCGTCGGCACCATCGTTCCCCACGAGCGTAATTCATCGCCCCGGCGCGGCGGCTCTACCTTAATAACTTCCGCCCCAAAATCCGCCAGGGTACGCGCCGCCAGAGGGGCCGCGACGAACGAACCAAGTTCCAGCACGCGCACGCCCGCCAGGGGTGGCTGCCGTTCAGTCCTTCCCATCCGCGTTGATGGGGAAGCAGGTATTTCATTCATTAGAAGCCATCGTCCTCGAACCTTCTAGCTAGTCAATGTATCCCATATCAAGCGAGGCGCGCCGCGCTGCCTCACATACCAGTGGCACATAGGCGGCCTGCTCCCTTGCCCCCAGGCGTACTAGCGGCGCGGCCAGCACCATCGCCCCGGCAACTTGCTTGTTCATGTCAAAAATGGGCGATGCTACAGCCCCAATATCTGCTGCCCGTTCACCCTCGCTCACTGCCCAACCCCTGTCATGTATTTGTGCCAGGGTATTTTTCAGCGCCTGCATATCCCGCAGTGGGTAATTGCTGTAACGAGCTGCACTCGCCATGATGATTTCGCTTTGTTCCTTATCCGGCAACCACGCGAGCAATACCTTTCCTCCCGCGCCAACATGCAATGGCAAAGGAGCGCCGATATCAACAAACGTAGCCAGATTATGCGGGCTGCGTGCTACCTCTATGGCGACACGAGATTCATTGGTGCGAATATACAGCTCTGAATTTTCGCCGGTCTGCTCTTTCAGCCAGCGCAGATGTGGTAATGTGCGCGAACGTATATCAATACCCTGCGCTACCATAGCCCCCAGGCGTAGAAGCGTCATTCCCAGGCGATACGTCTGCCCTTCTTTCATCAGCCACCCATGTTCGCTCATCACCTGTGCTAGCCGGTACACCGTTGGAAGCGACATGCTAGTATGTCTGGCAATCTGCTGAGGCGTCAAAGCGACATCTCCCCTCGGAAATGCATGTAAAATACGCATTGCTTTGTCAAGCACGCCAACCTTTGTATCTCGCACTACAGTCGAATCCATATACTCCTCTTGCTACTCTCCGTGCCAGTTGTTCCAATATATGGAATTTAATCTACAATATGGAATGAATATGCTTAAAGGATACCCACAAAAGCTATGTTTGTCAAGGGATGATTATACCGATTTAGGCAACTGGTACTTGACCCAAACGCGCAAGAGGGTTATTATACACGAAACAATGGCGTTCATGTGTAGGGACGCGATTTATTCGCTTCTGATATGAACTGAAACGATGGTATGCATTGCTCTAGTATTCATGCAGGAAGATAGTATCCAGCTTTCGGGCGGATGAGGATCAAAAGAAAATATGCCAAAAACGAAACGTGCTGAGCATAAGCGAAATGTGAGGGTTGCGAAAGCGCACGCCACCTCGCTGCCGAAATTAGAAGTGAAAGAACCGCAGCGTAGCCGCAACATGCCGGGGTACAAACCGCCCGCGCGTGGGCTGGCCCGCTACCCCTGGGCTATTGGCCTGACCATGCTCGTGATCGCTGCCAGCATCATTAGCCTGTATTATTTTAAGGCCGGACCATTTGCGCCACCCAAAAAGGTTGCCGTTCATGTTGCGCCAACCCCTAAACCCAACCTGGCTCTGCTCAATCCTTCACCCTGTCTGAAAGTCACGAAGCAGTTGACGGATACCGCGCCCGCGCCCGACGCAACTACCTTTGCCAAGATCGTGCATAGCTATGCCAATCCGCCTTCTATGTTCATCAATACTCATGGGTTCTACTGTGTGGGCATCAACACCAATCGCGGCCTGATTGTGGTTGAGCTTGATCCGCAATATGCGCCCACGACGGTCAACAACTTTGTCTTCCTGGCCGAGAACCACTTCTATGATGGGCTGAAATTCCATCGCGTGGTACCCGGCTTTGTGATCCAGGGCGGCGACCCTCTGGGTGATGGTACTGGCGGTCCTGGTTATAAATTTAAGGATGAGCCTGTGCAGGGCAACTACAATGCAGGCTGGCTCGCTATGGCTAATAACGGTGTAAACACCAATGGCAGCCAGTTCTTCATTCTCCTTGCTAACAACACTACTTTATCAAAGAAGTATAATTTGTTTGGACACGTTGTGTCGGGAATGGATGTGGTTCAGAAGATTCAAGGGCCAAATCCAGACGACGCCAAAACGAAGAATATTGTACCCGACGTGATGAACCATGTAATCGTGGTTGAAGCGCCGTAAACCAGAAAGGAACACTCATGGCATCCAAACAATATAGCGCACCACCGCCTATGCAGGTAGAAACGAATAGAACCTACCACGCGACCATCAAGACCAACAAAGGCGATATTCACCTGCAACTGAACCCGGCGGAAGCGCCTCAGACCGTCAATAACTTCGTCGCTCTCGCGCGTGATGGTTTTTATGATGGCGTGGTCTTCCACCGCGTCGAGCCGCGTTTCGTCATTCAGGGCGGCGACCCCACCGGCACTGGCCGAGGCGGGCCGGGCTACAAATTTAACGACGAGCCGGTCAGACGCCCTTACAAAGCCGGTACGCTGGCGATGGCGAACGCTGGCCCCAACACCAACGGCAGCCAGTTCTTCATCTGCCTGGAAGACCAGCCCGGCCTGCCGCCCAACTACACCATCTTCGGCGACACTACCTCCGGCATGGATGTAGTACGTAACATCCGCCCCGGCGACGTGATGCAGTCCGTGACAATCGAATAAAGTAGGAAGAGAATTCTACACAAAAGCGGTCATGTTCCTGTTGAATGTGACCGCTTTGCTGTGTCAGTATGATAAAGGCTGATCGGGATCGATGCCCAGCGAGCGCAGTTTTTCTGCCAGTGCCTCGGCACGGGTAAGTCTCATCTGACCGGTACGGTTATAGGGACGCAAAGTAACTCCATCAGGCACCAACCAGCTATCCAGACCTGAACTCCACAGCGAACCATTGGGGCGAGGCTGCATCTCCTGCATGGTCTGACTGTCCTGATCGAGCTGCCAGCCGAACAAACGCCGGTTTCTACTGGCGGGCAGCGGAAGCTCGTGCGGGTCATAGGCGAAGTATTCTTGCGCACCCATCTGTGCATACTTCGCGGGCTTCTCTCTCAGATCCTTTTTCCAGGTCTCTTCCGAGGCAATCTCGAAGACGATCTGAGGCGCAGGCCCGCTTTTGCCCACGCGCCAACTGCGGATGGAGCGATGAGCGATGCCTTTGATCAGAGCAATATCCGGGGCGATGGGATATTCATAAGTGTCAGCGGTCTGGTAGAAATTGAGATTGCCGTAGATGGCACAGCGTTGCTCGTGAAACAACCACGTCAACACCTCGATGAGATAATGGATGAGCGCATGGTGGAAGTCCGTTTCCCCCATCAAATCCTCCTCGGTGGAGTGGGAATCGTAGTAGTACTCTACCTCGTCTTCAATGTGCCGGGCCATCCCTTTTGTCCTTTCATGCTACAGTCCAGCTCGCCGATGCAAGGTTTCTCCAACCCCACGTTTTCTTCTGGTACAAGTGTACAAGCCAATGCAGCATCTGTCAATCTATATAGCGAAATGGCTCTCCTTGTGCCTGATGGGTGTTGGCTTGCCAGACCTTCTCTTTCCCATCGCTTCTTCCTGATGCTACAATACAACATCTACTTGCTCTCTATCTGTGATGCTCCAACCGAAAGGAGTCTCTATCATGCTTCTTCATAATGCTCCACTGGTGGAAACGGCAGCCGCTTTGCGCAGCGGCGATCTCGACTTACTCGCTTACATCAATGCTCTTTGTGATCGCATCGACGCTGAGGAGCCACAAATTCAGGCGTTGTTGCCGGAAGATGACCGCCGCGCGCGTTTGCTCGCTGATGCGCGGGCGTTGCAGGCGCGTTATCCTGATCCCGCCAGTCGCCCGCCGTTGTATGGTATCCCTGTAGGCATCAAGGATATGTTCTTCGTGGATGGCTTTCCTACGCGCTGTGGTTCGCTGCTTCCACCCGAAACATTTCAAGGGCCGGAAGGCGATTACCTCAAGGCATTGCGGGGCGCGGGTGTGCTTATTCTGGGGAAAACCGTCACTACCGAATTTGCCTATTTTGAGCCAGGGCCGACGCGCAATCCGCACAATCTGGCCTATTCGCCCGGCGGATCAAGCAGTGGCTCGGCGGCAGCAGTGGCGGCGGGCTATTGTCCTCTGGCGATTGGCACGCAGGTCATCGGCTCGACCATTCGCCCGGCGGCGTTTTGTGGCATCGTCGGCTTCAAATCCAGTCATGCGCGTGTTCCTATCAACGGCTGGATTCTGTCCTCTGAAGCATTGGAACATGCCGGCATCTTTACGCAAGACATGGCAGGAATTACGCTTGCCGCCTCGCTCATGTGTGAAAACTGGCGACCAGCAGAACTATCGACACACGGTAAGCTTCCTGTTCTGGGCGTCCCCGAAGGTCCTTTTCTGGCTCAGGCATCTCGAGAGGGATTGGCGGGATTTGAGAAGCAGCTTGCGCTTTTAGAGCAAGCGGGGTATAGCGTGCGGCGCGTACAGGTCTTGCCGGATATTGAGGACATTAACCGCCGTCATAACCGTATTTTTGCCGCGCAGATGGCTCGTGAACACGCGCCCTGGTTCGACCGGTACGTCTCGCTCTATCGCCCGCGCACGCTAGCTGCTTTGCGCGAGGGGCGGGAAATTAGCGATCAGGAATTAGCGGAAATGCTGCCCGGCAGGCTCGCGCTACGCCAGGCGTTGGAAGAGACAATGGAGCGGGCAGGCATCGATCTCTGGGTCTGTCCATCCGCAACCGGCCCGGCACCAGAGGGCCTTGCCGACACCGGCAGCCCGTTAATGAATCTACCCTGGACGCACGCTGGCGTACCCGCCATCTCGCTGCCCGCCGGAAGCGCCGCCAACGGCCTGCCCCTGGGCTTTCAGTGTATCGGACGTTTTATGCAGGACGAACACCTGCTAGCCTGGGCCGAACCAATTGCTAACCTTTTAA
>JBOGTO010000404.1:0-16802 GCA_050695155.1 Ktedonobacteraceae bacterium | reverse complement strand
CGCCTGCGCTCATGAGCGCAGGCGGGGACATTTTTCTTGCGAGCCTTTATATGAACTTGACAGTGTTGGACTCAAAGTTTATACTAGAGACGCAGTAAAATTCGCATCGTAAGATGTCGTTGATGATAGAGAAGGAGAGTGAGTATCGTATGGAAGAATCGCAGGACAAGCAGGAAGAGCAGGCACCTGAAGAGCAGCCACAGATAATTGAGGAAGCTCCTGAAAGCAATCGCGTAGAGGAACTGGAAAAGCAGCTTGCGCAGGCGAAGCAGGCGGCGGCAGAGTTTAAGGATAAATTTTTGCGCGAACGCGCTGATATGGATAATTTCCGTAAACGGCAGGAGCGCAACTCCCAGGAGCGTGTGCAGCGCGAGAAGAAAGAGTTGATCCTGAAGATATTAGGCGTGATGGACAATGTCGAGCGCGCCCTTATGTACCAGGAAACTATGGATCGACAAGCGTTGCAGCAGACCCTGCGAATGCTGATGTGGCAGATGAGTGAGGTAATGAAGGGTGAGGGACTGACGCCCATTGCGACGGTGGGGGAACGGCTCAATCCTTATGAACACGAGGCAATTGAACTGGTGGAAAACAGCGATCAGCCGGAAGATACCATTGTTGAAGAGGTGCTAAAAGGCTATAAAATGGGCAATGAGACGCTGCGCGCGGCCCGTGTCAAGGTGAGCGCGGGAAATTCAGAAGCTCAGATGTAAGCGCCGCGCGAAATTGTGCCGCGAAAAGGGGCAGCATATGGACTACAAAGATTATTATAAGGCGCTGGGTGTATCGAAAAGCGCGAGCGCCGATGATATCAAAAAGGCGTTTCGCAAGCTAGCGCGCAAGTATCACCCGGATGTCAATCCTGGCGATAAGAGGTCGGAAGAGAAATTTAAGGAAATCAATGAGGCTTATGAAGTACTCTCCGACACCGATAAACGCCGCAAGTATGACACGCTTGGCCCCAACTGGCAAGAGCAATTTGGCCCGCCATCAGGGGCAGGTCGGCGCAGTTACGGCTTCCCCGGTGCCTCTGGCGGCTTCGATTCAAACTTTTCAGAATTTTTCGAGACCCTATTTGGACGCTCTGGCGCGGGCGCGGGTACAGGTGGAACACGAATGCGCGAAGACCCCCGGCGGCGCGCGGGCGACAATATCGAGCAGCCGGTAGAGGTAACGCTGCAAGAGGCGTATGCGGGGGGAACGCGCACCTATACCATCCAGTCCACCGAAACTTGCGCCTTCTGTCGCGGCACTGGCAACATAGCAGGCAAGGTGTGCGCGAATTGCGACGGGCAGGGACAACTGGCGCGCAGCAAACGCATCCAGGTAAAGATTCCGGCAGGAGTGGAGAATGGCTCGCGCATTCGTGTGGCGAATGAGGGTCAGCCCGGCACAGCAGGTGGCCCGCGCGGCGATCTCTACTTAGTGATTAGCGTGAAGCCTGATACGCTCTACGAACGCAAGGGCGATGACCTCTCGCTGGACTGCGAAGTCGAACTGGTGACGGCCATGCTGGGCGGCGAGGCGCAAGTGATGTTGCCCGATGGACGCAAACTGGTGCTGACAATTCCACCGGAGACGCAGAATGGGCGCGTATTCCGCCTGGCCGGCAAGGGGATGCCGCGCTTGCGTGGCGATGGCAGCGGCAACCTGTTCGCGCGCGTGAAGGTGGTATTGCCGATGCAATTGAGCGAAGAGGAACGCGGCTTGTTCGAACAACTGGCGCAAATGCGAGGCGCGGCACACGCCAGCGCGTAGTGTTCTGACACCGTTCATTTGAACCATCCCGGATGTCATTCTGGCGCAGCGAAGAATCTCGCTCGCCACCAGAGATTCTTCGCTGCGCTCAGAATGACAGCCTGGGCGGCTCAACGCAGTTTGACAGACTAATAGGGACAGGCAAGTTCATCAGGGGAGATGAGGCATCTTGAAAAAAGGAGAGAGCAATCGTGGACGAGAAAGACGGCGCGTGGTATGTAATCAGCGTAGCGGCCATCAAAGCTGATGTGCATGAGCAGACGCTGCGCCATTATGAGCGCCTGGGATTGATCTCGCCCGCGCGTAAAGGGCAGAGTCCGCACAGCCCGCGCCTGTATTCTGACCGCGATATTGAGCGGGTGACGCATATCCGGCGGCTGATGCGCGACTTAGGGGTCAATCTGGCAGGCGTGGAAGCCATCCTGCATATGAAAGATCGCATGGAGCAGATGCAGCAAGACCTGGAGCGCGAATTGCAGCGAATGCAAGAGCAGCACCAGGTAGAGACACGCAGGCTCAAAGATATTATTGAACGTTTGCAACGACAGTAGTAATCATAGCCCTCGCATCCCAAATGCCCTGAAACAGAAGAAAAGCAACCTTTAATTGCCCGGCTCGTATATAAATTGAGATAAAATATGTCACAAATTATGCCTATTTCTGTCTATTTATGATATATTGAGGATTAAAATGAACGTTGCCCAGACGGGTGTGAGGAATGCATATATGTCACTGAAATTACGAGCTGCTGCGAAGACTGACGTTGGACGCCAGCGTGAGCAAAACGAGGATAGCCCCTATTTGCTAATCTCGGAAGAGCAAGAACGAGGTCTGTTTATTGTGGCCGATGGGATGGGGGGGTATCGGGCGGGAGAGGTTGCGAGTAAACTGGCTGTGCAAAAGATAAGCGAATCGCTCAAGAGTTTTCTGGTGCCGATTGCGGATCAGCCTACTATTATGCTGAGGCCGATGGCCGATGATGCCACCGTTTTGCTGACGCCAGCTTCCGACGATTCAACCATCAAACTGGATGCCACGAAGGTTCATGAGCAGAGCGCGAAGCAACAAAAGACGCGCAAGCTAGCAGAGACACCGGCCATTAAAACCATCGAGGATTCTCTCAAGGCCGCTGTGCGCGCGGCCAATCGAGCCATTTTGAGCTACGGCGAGGAGCAGTCGGGAGCGCGTGGATTGGGCTGTACGGTGACTTCGGCATTGGTGCAGGATGACCAGGCGTTTATTGTGAATGTGGGTGATAGCCGCACATATCTCTGGCGCGCTGGAGAGCTAAAAGCGCTGACGCGCGATCATTCGCTGGTGCAGAGGTTGGTGGAGGAGAAACAGATTGAGCCTGAAGATGTGTATACGCATCCACAGCGCAATCTGATTTACCGCTCGCTGGGCGCGGGACACAAGAGCGTGGAGGCCGATGTGTTTCATGAGCGCTTGCAGGATGGAGATACGCTGCTGCTGTGTTCGGATGGCTTATGGGAGATGGTGCGACGCGCAGACCTGATGACGATTTTGAAGGAAGAAAATGATCCCCAGCGCTTGTGCGACCGGTTGATCGATATGGCGAATGCGCACGGGGGTGAAGATAATATTACGGCGATTGTGGTGCAAGTACGGGCGCAGTGAGGGTGAGCCGGAGCAAGATGAGATACAGAACCAGGGCGGGGGCAGAGCCGCTGTCCTGGTAATCTGGTAATAATAAGGACGATAGTATGCCACTAGAAGCCCTTCCAGTGGGGACGATTCTGGATAGAAAATTTAAGATCGTGGGTGTGCTTGGCGTGGGCGGCATGGGAACGGTATATAAGGTGGAGCAGGTGGATAGGCCGGGGTATTTTCGCGCGGTCAAAGAATTGTTGATCGAGGCGAATACAACGGAGGATGAGCGCAAATCGGCGATTGAGCGTTTTAATAAAGAGATTGACCTGCTGTATAATCTAAAACATCCGCGCATCCCTTCCCTGATTCTGGATTTCCAGGAGGGTGGCCGGTATTACTTTGTGATGGAGTTTGTGCCGGGGCGCAGTCTGGAGAAGATACTGGAAGACAGTCGCGCGCCGCTGGATGAGGATACGGTGATTCGCTGGATGATGATGGTATGCGAGGCGCTAACGTATATTCATACACGCACGCCGCCCATTATCCTGCGCGATTTGAAGCCGGGCAATATCATGGTGACGGCGGAAAACGATGTGTTCCTGATCGATTTCGGGATCGCGCGGCGCTGGAATCCGAATAAGAAGACCAATACGGAGAACCTGGGAACGATTTCTTACGCTTCGCCTGAACACCTGGGGTCCATTACGGGGCCGGGACAACGGCGCTCAGCGCAAAACCCCGGCAAGCTGGTACAGACAGACGCGCGCTCAGACATTTATTCGCTGGGCGCGACAATGTATCACCTGCTGACAAACCAGGAGCCAGAGCCGATTCAGACACCGGCGGTGGGAAGCATCCTGGCGAAGAATCCGCGCCTGCACACGGTACTGCTGAATGGCAAGTACATCAGCCCAACCGAGCAGGTGATTATCAAGGCCATGCAGTTTGACCCGGCGCAACGCTTTCAGAATGCCGATGCGATGCGCGTAGCGTTACAGCATTGCCTGTCGAATGTAGCGCAGGCCGCGCCGACCACTATTCAGATTCCGGCCATTTCGCCCAACGCGACAATTATTGTACCGGCATCACCAGCGCCCGCGAGCGGCGCGGAGGTGGTATGTCCCAAATGCGGGTTTTACAATCGACCAGGGGCGAAATTTTGCAAGCGGGATGGGCAGCCGCTGACGCAAGGAGCGATTCGCGTGCCGCCACAGGTGAGGGCATCGAACACGATACGACCAGCAGCTCCCGTCGCTACTCCACCGCCGCGCGCGCCCATCCTGGCCCGCCAGGCACGGCCAATCGTGCGACCAGCGCCGCCACCAGTTGTCCCAGTAGCCAGTCCGAACAACGACCCGCAAACAGCGTATCGCTTAGGGTTACAATTCCTCAACAATAAGCAATACGCGGAGGCGGTGAGCCAATTCAAGCTGGCCCAGGGCGCGTCGATGCCGACCTATGATGTACAGTATAATCTGGGTCGCGCCTATCGGCAATACGGTCAGACGTTGAAAAACAAGGATGCAAAACAGTTCGCAGAGCAGATGAAACTGGCGGCGGAATGCTTTGAGAAGGCGATTGCGCTCAGGCCGGATGCGCCGGACGTATCTTTTCAACTGGGCATGACCTATAATGACCTGGAACTATACGAGAAGGCCATCAGCGTCTTCACAAACGCCCTGAGCTATGCGCCGAAGGATTCGGCGATCTACTACCAACTTGGCTACGCGGCATCGAAGCGCGGCTTCAACAGGGAGGCCGAGGGGTATTATCTGGAAGGGCTGAAAATCAATCCCGATCATGCCCTGATTTTGCTGTCGTTGGGACGCCTGTACATGAAGACCAACTCAATTCCATCGGCCATTAGTGTGCTAAGGCAGGCAACGCAGCGTGATCCGGGGGCCTGGGAAGGCTGGCTGGAATTAGGGCGGGCACATATGAAAGCACGAGAATGGAAGGTGGCGCTAAGCGCGCTGGAACAGGCGCGGCAGTGGAATCCTGACGAATCGAGCATCTACAGCGCGATGGCTACTTGCTACCTGCGTATCAATAATAAGACGGAGGCGCGGCACATGATGCGCGAGGCGCTGCAACGCGACCCGAAGAATGCTGAAGCGACGCGACTACAAAAACAGTTATAACTATGACGATGCAATACGAGGACGCGATCGATCGCGTCCCTACATATATTGATAAAGGAGGGCAGGTATGATCTGTCCGTCATGTAATACAGGGAATCGAGACGATGCGAAGTTCTGCAAAGGGTGCGGGCGAAGCCTGGCACACGCGCCAGTTGCCCCCGCCATAGAGAACCCGCCAGACGCTGCCCAGGAGCAATCTGCCGTGGAGTCAGTCGCGGAAACGAGTGCAACGGGAGCAAGCACCTGGGCAGAGCAAGATGATGATGAGATGTTGGACGCAACATTGGTCATCTCGCCTGAGAAGATGATGGCGTATCACCAGCGCCGCCACAAGGACAAGGATGCCATAGAACCGCAAGAGACGCCTGCCGAAGCGGAGGCAGATCAGCAAGAGCAAGACGAAGAACACCACGCGGGTCAGGGCTTTCCGCTTCCCACATCTGAATCAATGGAGGGGTACGAGGGCAACGCAAACATCGCCTCCCAGCACAACTCTGCCCCTACCATGATAGCGGAGGCAGAGCAGCACGCAACCATAGCGCCAGCATTGTCGCTGCCCACGCGCGACGAGCATGGCGCGATCCCCATTCCGCCGCCGCCCCCGCCGGAAAGCCTGGCGTCCGGGAGTGGGGAAGGTGAGGCGAGTATGGAAGAAACGCCGGGCGAGGAAATGCAGCACAACGGGTATGATGCGAACGCAGGCTATCCAGAAATGGAAATGAGTAATACGATGCAAGATTCTTTTGAGCATGAGTCATTTGAGCATGAATTTGTGGAACCGACCGGGCAAAGCGAGTCGGCGCATGAAAACAAGCAGGAGGACACGGCGCAGGCAAATGAGCATGTGGGCGATGAGGCGAATACAGATGGGACGGACACGCCATTCGCGGCGCTGGAGGTAGGTACCGTTCTGCAAGGCCGCTACGAGATTAGCGCGGTCATGGCCGATAATGAGCAGGAACATATCTACTCGGTCATCGATCACGAGGGCTATCAACGCTGCTGGAATTGCAGTTCGGAAAACAATACCGAAAGCGATGATTTTTGCACCGACTGCGGAGCGAGCTTGCGCGACATCCCCTATATCATGCACGAATATTCCGCCGAACAGAGCAAGGAAGATACGCCCGTGCTGCAAGGCAACATCGTGAATACCTTCGTTGCTGAAGGGCGCACGTATGTGATCGAGCAGAAAGAGGTAGAACAGAATGCCTTCCCCAATGGCGTTCACCTGCTGGCCGCTTCTGGCTCGGACGCCGGTAATGTGCGGCGCAGCGATCCCAACGAAGACAGCGCGTTAGTCTTGCAACTCCAGCGTATTCACGAATCGCTTGCGGAGCCGGTGGGCGTCTACATTGTGGCGGACGGCATGGGCGGCCATGATAACGGGCAGCTTGCCAGCCGCATGACCATCAATGTCATCGCGGAAAAGATGACGCGCGAGTTGTTGCTGGCACCACTGGCCGGCGAAAAAGCGGGCGAAGCTGCTAAGGAATTCGATGAAGATAGCATGGTGGCGCTGCTGCATGACTCCATCGAAGAAGCCAATGCCGCGCTGTGCGAGGTCAATACACGCAATAAGACCGATATGGGTTCGACGCTCACCGGTTTTATGATTGTGGGTCAACATGCGTTCATTGTAAATGTAGGCGATAGTCGCACCTACATGGTACGCAGCGGGCAGATTTATCAACTCACCACCGATCATTCGCTGGTGGGACAACTGGTAGCGAGCGGGCTGATTGAGCCAGATGATGTATACACTCATCCGCAGCGCAGCCAGATCTACCGCAGCCTGGGAGATAAGCCCAATACGCAAATAGACATTTTCAAACAACAATTGCATCCGGGAGATAAATTGCTAAGCTGCTGCGACGGTTTATGGGAGATGATCCGTAATCCACAGATCGAAAGCGTCTTGAACACGACTCCCGATCCGCAGACCGCCTGCCAGCAATTGATTGATCTCGCCAACGAGAACGGTGGGGAGGACAACATTACCGCCGTGATCGTGTATGTGCAGTAGGTTTTTAACGATATGATATACTACGTCCAGCCCATACGATACGAAAGGAGCTATATATTATGCCCGGTGAGGTAACGCTGGCGCACCAGGTGGGAAAAGAATTCATGCCTGTTACTGGTGGCAGTCAGCTCGCATATGTCTTATTGGAAGCCAAACCAACGGAAATGATGGCGCAAGTGAGGATGCCACTCAATTTTGCTCTTGTGCTTGACCATTCTGGCTCCATGAAAGGCGCAAAGCTAAGGAATGTCAAAGAGGCGGTCAAAATGCTGATCGACCGCCTGGAACCAACCGATTATGTCTCAGTAGTGATCTTCGACGATACAGCCCAGGTAATCATCCCCTCGATGCCGGCTAATGATAAGCCCGGCATGAAGGCGGCCATTGATCAAATCCGCGACGCAGGCGGCACCACCATGTCGCTTGGCATGATTCAGGGACTCAATGAGCTGCGCCGCTGGAATATTCCCAACGCCATCAACCGCATGATTCTCCTGACGGATGGCGTGACCTATGGCGACGCGCAGCGCTGTCGCCAGCTTGCCAGTGATGCCGCCGCCGTTGGTATCGGCATTTATACGTTGGGCATTGGCTCCGACTGGGATGAGGACCTGCTGGATGTTGTCGGGCAAACGAGCGCCAGTGGGCAGCCTGCCGAATTTATCCGCGATCCCTCGGACGCCCTGAACGTTTTCCAACAGCAAGTACAGAGCGCAGTGAATGTCGCGTTACGCAATGCAACGCTGATCCTGCGACTGCCAGTTGGCGTGACCCCCAAAAAAGCTGTTCTAGTCTTGCCTTACATCAAAGATTTGGGCCAGGGAGTGCTTTCCGACCGCCAGATCATCATCCCGCTGGGAGATCTGGAAAAAGATCAGCCGCAGTCGGTGCTGGTCGAATTGATGCTCGACCCACGACCGGAGGGTCTATTCCGCATCGGACAGGCAGAGCTTACCTACGATGTGCCGATTGCCGGACTGGCTGGCGAAAGCGTGCGCGACGACATTAAAGTCAACTTCACGCCGGACGCAAATAAGGCGGCAGCCGTCAATCCCACGGTGATGAACTTCGCGGAAAAGGCCAACGCGCATCGCCTGGTGACGCGCGTGCTGGATGAATATAAGCGCACCGGCAAGGCCACCACGCGCCTGACCCCCAACGTGACGCGCGTGCTGGACGAAGAGACGCAGGCCGCGCTGGAACAAATCAACCAGGGTCAACAAATATCGCAAGATCAAGTGAAATCGATCGGCAACAAAACGCGCAAACTGACTCAGCGCTTAGACGACATTTTGCCCTGATGTAGCCAGGGCTGGTGGCTCTGCCCCCGCCCTGGCTCATCTGAACGTATCAAAGTAAACAATCCGAATTGTTTTTAGGAGGATAGAGTATCATGACAGTACGATGTTCTTTAGGCCATGAAAATCCCGATGGGTCCCTGTTCTGTGACGAGTGCGGCGAGCCTCTGGCAAGCGGCGCGCCCGTTGCTGCTCCCGCAACGGCGGCAGATGCTGGCAGCCAGGTATGCCCATCCTGCGGCGCAACCAGCCCGGCAGGTGAGCTGTTCTGTTCCAACTGTGGCAGCCCGCTCAGCAGCGCCGCGCCTGCCCCCGCCCCGGCGGCAGCGGCAGCGCCCGACCTGACCCCCGCGCCATCCGCAATGCCAGCACCCGCGCCCGTTGCGACAGCCGCACCTGCGCTTACCGCGCGCCTGATAGTAGAAGCCGATAACCAGGAATTTGACCTGAGCGGCAAAGACATGATCTTGATTGGCCGCGAAGATGCCGTAAGCAACATCTTCCCCGACGTGGACCTGACCCCGCACGGCGGCGAAGAAGGCGGCGTTTCGCGCCTGCACGCGCGCATCTTTGTTGAGAACGGCCAGTACATGCTGGAAGACGAGAATAGCACCAACTTCACCTTTCTCAACCGGCAGAAGCTGGCGGGGAAAACCCCGACGGTTCTACACGACAACGATGAAATCAAGCTGGGCCGCGTCCTCATGCGCTTCAAAGAGGCATAAAGCGGTACAATTTGCTCCACAATTGACAGCATGTAGGGGAAACGCTATAATCTACAAGAAATCAAAAGTGGAGGAGAACAGGGTTTTCTATGAAACGAACCTGGCAACCCAAGCGCATTCCGCGCAAACGTGAACATGGGTTTATGAAGCGCATGTCTACCCGCAACGGTCGTCGCGTGCTTAAAGCCCGCCGCGCCAAAGGGCGCTGGAAATTGACTGTCTAACGTACTATGTATTGGAGGGGCGACCCTGGCGGTCGTCCTGGAAGATGAAGAGTGGCGCTCAAACGTGCGGTGCGTCTACGCAAAAGTAGCGACTTCCAACGGGTCAGACAGCAGGGGCGTAGTATGTCATCCCGGCTGCTCATTCTGGCATGGAGTCCAAATGATGTCGCTCGATTGCGCATCGGCTTTGTGGTAAGTAAACGCATTTCAAAACGCGCGGTTGAGCGTAATCACTTAAAACGGCTGCTCGGCGAAGCGGTGCGCATGTTTTTACCCGGCTTACCGCCCGGTATAGACATCGTATTCAGCGCCAGAAATGCGGCCAACACTACTGATTTGCCAACTCTTGAGAGCCATATACGTATATTATTACAACGGGCCAAACTGCTAACAGCTATGCCCGGTACAACTAACTCGATACCGTAGATTGAGATACACTTGCAAAGGAACACAAAGGACATCGACAGTGAAGTACGTCGCACTTTTCCTAATTCGTCTTTATCAACACACCCTGTCGGTGGTACTACCCTCATCGTGTCGCTTTACCCCCTCATGTTCACACTATGGATATGAGGCCATCCAGCGTTTTGGCTTTTTTCGTGGTGGATGGATGACCGCAAAACGCATCGGTCGTTGTCATCCATTTTATCATGGCAATCTCTATGATCCAGTCCCAGAACGCCTGGCTGACTAGATCGAGGAAGACAGGAGATACTCGTGTTAGGTCAGATAGGCTACTTTTTTAATATCATCTTCACTTTCCCCATCTTAAACGGGTTGTTGCTGCTGGATCATGTGATAGGCGATTTTGGTCTGTCCATTATCGTGCTGACCGTCTTGATACGCCTGCTTTTGTTCCCGCTCACGCTCAAGCAGCTCAAATCTACCAAGGCCATGCAGGCTGTTCAACCGTTGATCGCGGATGTGAAGAAACAATATCCCAAAGACCAGCGCGCGCAACTTGAAGCAACACAGGCTATTTATAAAGAATATGGCGTCAACCCGGCTGCCGGTTGTTTGCCCCTGTTCATTCAATTGCCGGTCATCTACGGACTATTCAACTCGCTCGAAACGGTGCTGAGAAATTCATCGGTAACGGTACATTCTATTAACAGCATCATCTACCCATTCCTGCCCCATATCACCCAGTTGCCAAATGCAAATCTGGACTGGTTTACATTCATTAACCACAGTTGGTTCATTAACCTGGGCGCGTCTGACCCGACCCACATCCTGCCAATCCTGGCTGCCATCGCCACATTCGTCCAGTTACGCATGTCGCAGCCTCGCACGACTGTCGCAACGAAGAGCGCTATGTCATCGCAGATGCAGATCATGCAGTTTATCATGCCGTTCGTCACACTCTTCTTTGCCTGGACTTTCCCTGCTGGACTGGCGCTGTACTGGACCACCACCTCAATCTTCAGCATGGTGCAGCAGTACTTCGTTACCGGCTGGGGTTCCCTGTTTATCAAACCATCCTTTACGCTGCCTGGCAGCAATAATAGCAGTAGTAATGACAAGGGCAAGAGTTATACTGGCGACCGGCGCAAAGAGACGCGCGTCATTGAACAGGGCAAAGCGTCAGATAACGCGAAAGCCTCCACCGATGGACCGGTGGGGAGCAAGCTATCCACTCATGCAAACGGTTCTAATGGCAACGGCGCAAGTGGCGCGTCGTCTGTCCGCCGCCGAGCGCGGCCCGGCAGCGCATCCGCCCGCCGGCGCAATAATGTTCCCAGGCGCAACCCGTCGCGTAGTTAGTTGATGAGCGAGCGCCGTCCATGCCCAGTAGAGAAATAAAGGGAGGCAATACACAGTGGAAAGTATAGAGGCCAGTGGCAAAAGTGTTGAGGACGCGGTTTTACAGGGGTTGGCGCGTTTGAAAAAACGCCGCGATGAAGTTGATGTCGTCATCTTGCAAGAGCCTGCGCGTGGGACTTTTGGCATCGGCAACAAAGAAGCTCGCGTGCGCGTCAGTATCCGCCCTGCCAGTGTTGGCGCGATAATCACCCCTGAAATGGCCGATGCCTTGCTCGGCCCCGACGAAAACGAACTCGACGAAGAAATATTCGAGGATGGCGATGAGGCGGAGTTTGATGATGACGAGGCGGAAGAGGGCGAGGATGAAGAATACGACGATGAAGAGTATGAGGACGATGAAGGTGAGGAATTCGAGGAAGGCGAATTAGCCCCGGAACAGTTCTCTTCCCAGTTGCCAAACGCAGCCATCGCCGGTATGCTCTCCAACATGGACGACATCAGCGTGGCCGAAGGCGAAATGCAAGAGGTCGAAAACCCCAGCAACGAGGATGTACAAATCACCGCCGATGTCTTGCAGCATATTTTACAGTATATGAACATTCGTGCGGTTGTCCAGGTGCGCTCCACCAATCCGCTGACGCTCAATATTCAGGGCATCAACGAAAACCTGGGGCTGCTCATTGGACGACGCGGCGAGACGCTTTCGGCGCTGCAACTCCTGGTCAGCCTGATTGTAGGGCATCGCACGAAACATCGCATGCGCATCACCATCGACGCGGAAAACTACCGCGAGCGCCGCGAAGAGAACTTGCGCTCGCTCGCCCTGCGTGTCGCGCAACAGGTACGCAACTACCGCCGCTCTATCGCGCTCGAAGCTATGCCGCCGCACGAACGCCGCATCGTCCACATCGCGCTCTCCGACAGCAAAGACATCAGCACCGAGAGCATCGGCGAAGGGGATGAACGTCGCGTGGTCATTTCTCTGAAACGTCCCGGTCGTTAAAATCGTTTTAAGACATTCCGTATGAGGAGGATGCTTTGTCTTCCATTCTTCATCTTCCTCATACAGAGGGCGCACCCGATTTCCTCACCATCGGTCATGTTACCCGCGATGTGCGTGCCAATAACACATTCGCACTGGGCGGCACCGTAACATTTGCCGCCCTCACCGCCTATCGTTTAGGATTAGCCGCCGCCATCGTTACCTGCGCCGATGCCGCGTGGCTAGAATTATTACCGAACCGCCTGCCGGAGATCGGTCTTGCCGGGCGTATTTCAACGGCATCGACCACTTTCGTCAATACCTACCACGAAGGCTTTCGCACCCAGTTTCTACGCGCCAGAGCCGGTGAACTGGCTGACGCGGATATCCCCACGTCCTGGCTGAATGCCCCCATTGTCTTATTTGCCCCGCTTGACCAGGAGTTCACACCCGCGTTAATACGCCACTTTCCACGACGCCCTGGCTCCATTCTGGCGGCTACTCCCCAGGGCTGGCTGCGTAGTTGGGACGCTGATGGCCGCGTCTGGCCCTCGCCCTGGACAGCCGCCAACGAAGTTTTACCCCTGCTGGATGCGCTCATCCTCAGCCACGATGATCTGCTGCCATTCGCCGCTGGCAACCGCGCAGACGCCGATGCTATCTTGACACAGTGGAGTATGCACATTCCGCTCCTGGTAGCCACCGATAGCAGTCACGGAGCTACCCTCTTCCAGCGCGGCCAGAAGGAAATATTTCCCGCTTACCAGGCCGTAGAAGTCGATCCTACCGGGGCAGGCGATGTCTTCGCCACAGCTTTCCTCGTCCATCTCTACCGCCATAAAGACCCGCGCCAGGCGGTCGATTTCGCTAACTGCGTCGCCTCCCTCTCCATCGAACAAGAGGGCATCGCCGGCATTCCAACATGGGAACTGGTTCAACAGAGAATGAAACGATAATATTATATTTCCTGAGCAGGCTTAATGCTCGTTTCGCCTTCTACGATGAATACGATGCGCTCGCACACGTTTGAGCAGTGGTCGCCAACACGCTCTAACTTATGCGCAATCCAGAGCAGATAGGTGGCGCGTTGCAAGATGCGCGAATCGCTTTGCAGGGCCGGAATGGCCTGCCCTCCTTCAAGCATGGTCATGAGATCATGACGCACGAGATGATAGCGCACGTCTACCACATCGTCTTCTTCCCAGATATAGCGAGCAGCTGCCGCATCATGCCGCGCGAAGGCATCCATTGTTCCCTGCAACACGCGCCGCGCCTCTCTCCCCAATTCGAGCATACCATGCAAGACAGACATTTCGCTGATTTCAGCATTATCAGACGCGGACGCTTTAACTGAGCCGGGCGCGCCATTAACATTACGCAGGGGCGACATACGCAGGATAATCTGGGCGATGCCTGCCGCGCCATCGCCTGTGCGCTCCAGGTCGCCCGCGATTGAGAGGGCAGAGGTGAGAAAACGCAGGTCGCGCCCACCGAGCGGCTGTTGCAGCGTCAAGAGGCGAATCGTGTGTTCCTCAATGGCGGCTCGCAGGCTATCAATCATAGCGTCCGCCTCGATTACCATGCCGGATTTAGCCAGGTCGCCCGTTTCCAATGCCTCGAGGGCTTTCTCCAGCGCGTCATCCACCAGCGCGCCTAGTTTGCTAATCTGTTCTTCCAGGTCTTGCAGTTCTTTATCTAAGATTGTTCTTGCCAATTTTTGCTCCTTTCGGTCAGCTCCACCAGACACAATATAACACATTTTCCACAGAAAAGATAGAGTCATATCGCAAATACTTGATCTATTCCTAAAGGATTAGTGGAATAGATAGAGCTATTTGACAGTCATATGGATGTGATGTTACAGTACAAACTAACTTGACGTATTAGTCCAGAGAAAAAGAACAGGAATTTTCATGTCAACGAAACGACTCCTGGGCGTCTTTGCCCACCCCGATGACGAGGGAACAACGAGCGGCGCGCTGCTCCATTATAGCACGTTAGGTATTGAGCCGGGCCTGGTTTGCGCCACACGCGGCGAAGTTGGCGAAATCGCCGATCCCGCCTTAGCCACGCCAGAGAATCTGGGACAGGTGCGCGAGGGCGAGATGCGTGCGGCGGCTGAAGCGCTCGGTGTGCATAACCTGTGGTTCCTGGATTACCGCGATTCGGGCATGGCAGGTACATCAGACAACGAGAACCCACACAGCCTGGCGCAGGCGAACGCAGCCGACGTAGTAGGCAAGTTGGTCGCCATTATTCGCCAGTTCCGCCCGCAGGTGATGGTCACGTTTGACGAAACCGGCGGCTATGGACATCCCGACCATATAGCGATCTATCGCCACACCACCAGCGCCTTTTACGCCGCTGCCGATGCCGTACAATATCCCGAACATGGCCCCGCCCACATGGTCTCAAAGCTGTACTATACCTCCTTCCCGCGCAGCTTCATCCGGCAAATGGGGGAACTGATGCGCGAGCAGAACTACCAAGGTTCCTTCAGCAATCTCGATCCCGAAAAACTGGGCCTGCCCGACGAGCTTATCAACGTGCGCCTCAACGTAGAACCCTGGCTGGAAACCAAGAATCGCTCGTGGGCCATGCACCGCACTCAGATGGACCCCAACAACGCCATGGCGCAGATTCCTCCCGATATGCAGCGCAAGTGGCGTATGTACGAGTACTTCCAACTTGCCGCCACGCGCGTCGGCCCCGACATTGAAGGAGAGAACGACCTGTTCGCGCGAGTGTGAACGAATAAGATTTGCTTGCCCGGCACAGAGGATAACAATAAAATAATCTCAACAGGAGAACAGGCATGGAAGGCGATGAGGATAACTCGGAAATCATCAGCGCGAAACTTGAAGAGGGTATCAGCATCAATAGTAAGGAGATATTCCGACAATGCCTCAATCGCTCTACGATTTGCTGAATGCCTGCACAGTGCGCATCACATCTAAAGTCGGGCAGGGAACAGGCTTTTTTGTCGCGCCCGGCACGGTGCTTACGTGTAAGCATGTGATCGAAAACGCGCTCAAACCGGCTGCTCCAATCGAAATTTCCTGGCAGGGGCAGACGTTTCCAGCATCGCTTTATGCAGCAGCCAATACCAATAACCTCGATCTCGCCCTGTTGCGGGCCAATATTCCGCAACATCTCTGTGTACTGTTGCATGGCGGCGCGGAACCGTTCAGCAAACTGTACAGCTATGGCTACGCGGATATTAAGCCACAGGGCGCATCAAACACCTTTGATAGTGAAGGTTGGGTGGGAACGCAACAAGAGTTGCTCAGGCTCAAAGATGGACAGGCGCGGCCCGGCATGAGCGGTTCGCCCGTCCTCAACTCAGTGACGGGCTGCATTTGTGGCATCGTGCAATCGACACGCGACCGCGCAAGCTCGCTGGGCGGAGAAGCCATCATGACAAAAGTAATTTTGCGCGAGTTCCCAGAACTGGCCGAAAAACAGCGACTCTTTCATAGTCAGGACAAGCGCTGGTATGACGCCATGACGGTGGAGCAGCGCAAAGAATCTGGAATTAAAGATATATTATCCCTGAAAGACACTTCTGGTGCCGTCGAGGTGTTCTATTCATATGTTCAGGAAGATGAGCAATTAGCAGAGAAACTTCGAAGACATCTGGTATTATTGAAACGGCAAGAGCTTATTACGGATTGGTACGCGGGCAAGGTTGTACCGGGTCAGGAACCATCTGAACAGATCAGAGAGCATCTGGATTCAGCCAGCATCATTCTGCTGCTTATTAGCTCAGATTACCTTTTTTCGGAATATCACGACTCAGTAGAAGTGAAGCGAGCGATGGAACGCTCTAAAGCTGGAGAAGCTATAGTTATGCCTATCTTGCTGTCCACAACAGACGATTTAAGGAATACACCTTTTGGTAGGCTTCAGGTCTTCCCCAGAAATCGCAAGCCAATCAATAAGTGGTCAGATAAGGATGAAGCTCTGGCTGAGATAGCGAAAGAGATAAGGGCAGTGGTGGAGCGATTAAGATCGCCAAACCCTCGGTAGGCTCATCGTCGTTCGAAAGTACCGGGGCGATGAGCCTGAATGAGGTACTTCACTCTCCCCCTATCTGGAATGTGCCTTATAGACGGAATCCGTACTTTACTGGGCGTAATGCTGTCATTCTGACAATACACAATATGCTCTCTTCAAGCAAGAAGACAGCGTTGACACAACCACAGACTATTAATGGACTTGGAGGTATTGGTAAGACTCAAATCGCTGTTGAGTTTGCTTATCAATACTATGA
>JBOGTO010000403.1:0-9024 GCA_050695155.1 Ktedonobacteraceae bacterium | reverse complement strand
GAGGTGACTGCATCAACGTATGAGCGTTCATCCAGAGGATCGCCGGGAAATGTCGAAGTAAAGGTGTGCAGGGTTGCAGCTTGACCGGCATTGATTTCGTTGACAAGCATGGCAATTGAGCTTGAGTCCATTCCTCCGCTTAATGCGCAGCCTACTGGAACGTCGCTGCGCAGACGAAGGCGCACGCTCTCGCGTAGTTTGGCTGCGAACAACCTCCCGGCTTCCAGCGTGTCGGTGACGGCTATTTGTACGCGCTCAGGATGCCAGTAGCTTTGCGGTGTAGAGAGCGCGAGCGTGTCAAGCGCGATAGTGATGTAACATCCCTCCGGCACAGGATAGACATCCTGGAAGAAACTGTTATGCTGGTCTTCATAGCCGGTGCGCAGGTATTCGCTGGCAACCGCATAGTTCATGCGTGGCACAAACCCCGGCATATGCAAGAGTTGTTTGATTTCGGAGGCGATGGCAACTATGCCCTGACTTTGCCATATGTAGAGCGGCTTGACACCCAGCCTGTCCCGGCAGATAACGATAACATTGCGTATCGTGTCGAAGAGAATAAGCCCCCACATGCCCCGGAAACGCTGAAAACAACCGGTTCCCCATTGCGCATAAGCAGCCAGGATTACCTCCGTGTCGGAAGTCGAGCGAAATTCATGTCCCAGCCTTTCGAGTTCGGCGCGTATCTCCACGTAATTGTAGACTTCTCCGTTATAGGTAATCCAGAACTTACTCTGGTAACTCATTGGCATATGACCCGCCGGACTCAAATCCAGTATCGAGAGGCGGCGCGAACCGAGCGCGACCTGCCAGTTGGTCTGTTCTCCATTACCGGGTTCCCAACGCTCATCATGGTTATAGAACAACATCGTGCCTTCATCATCAGGGCCGCGATAGCTAATCTCGGTAGTCATGCTTGCCAGTGTTCCGGCAGGCACGCAAGCATTGAAGTCCTTGAGTATCCCCACAATGCCACACATACTGTCCCCTCCCAAACTCAAATAACAAAGAATAATGTTTGCTCCTTATAATTCAGCGCAATCAAGAATCACATATCGTGGCTCTCTAAGTAATTATACCTAGAGGCAAAAATAGATATATAGATATATTTCATAAGACCGGTTCGGTTTTGAAACATACACTTATTTCATTCATGAGCCTGATAATTCTCGACAGGTTCCACTGGCTGTCCGCAGGTGGGGCAAAACCGCGCCGCAAGTCGCAATGGATGTCCACATGGCAAAATGTGTGGAAGAGGACTGGAGGGGGAAGGAGCAGTAAGTAGGGGCTGTGGCAAGCCATCGGCATTCGCTTCCGTTGCGATTGGTTTCTGTTGATGAGCATTATTCCCAATCTTGACCGCTTTGGACCTTCCTCCTACCACCTGCACATCTGCCCATATCCGCATACCAGTTTGTAAGCGTCCCACCAGCTCACTTTCTACGACCTCTTGCTTAAAGTAAATGTCCTGGCCTCCATCATCGGGTACAATAAAACCGTAAGAAGACCCATGCGGGCCGGGTATCAGGCGTTTGATGCGCCCGGTTTTTCTGGTAGATTGCCGCAGGCTAATGGAAAATTCTAGTTCCACTCGTTCCAGCACTTTTAGCATTTCAGAGTCTTCAGGCCAAAGGGTTTCGGCGCGTAGCCAGTAGGTTCGTGCCTCTTCCTCTTTGTTGAGGATCATTAACGCCCTCACCACGAAATAGAGTACCTTGATGCCGCCTTTATTTTGGAGTTCCTCACATAAAGCGAAGCTCTGCTGTAGATATGTAGAGGCGCGTTCCATTTCGCCATGATCCAGAAGGAGCTTCCCTCGCCACCTCTGGATTTCAGCCATAGCAGGTTTGTCTCCTTCTTTGGCAGCTAATAGATAGCTCTCTTCCAGAGTCTCTTCTGCTTTCCCCACTTTTCCCTGTAAAACGTAGATTTCTCCTAAAGATCTGAGAGCTATGCCTGTATGAGTGGTAAGCTCGAGTTTTCTTCCAATTTCTAAACTTTCTAAAAACGCCTCTTCGGCCTGATCAATCCGGCTTTCGGATTGATAGAGTTTGCCAAGTTTGTGCAGCGCGTAGGCTTTTTCCTGTGTATCATCGGTTTCCAGGAGGTTCCGTAGGGTCTTTTCGTCTTCTGCTTTAAGGACTTTGAGCAGGGTAAGATTATTGGAAACGCTTGCGGCTTCCTCTTCCACCTTGAGTGTCGTGATTTCTGCCTCAACCGCCTGTAAGTCAGCTTCCGCGCCCACCCTGACTGCCTGGGGTCTTCCTTTCACCATTTGTATGTCCGCCCATATGCGCAAGCCTTTTTGAAAACGCCCCATCAGCTCGCCTGGCACGATCTCTTGTTTAAAATAAATGTCCTGGCTTCCATCATCGGGGGCAATAAAACCATAGGCAGACCCAGAAGGGCCAGCGGGTATCAGGCGTTTGACAACCCCCATCTTCCTGGTAGACTGCTGAATCTGGATAGAAATTTTCCTTTGCAAGTATCTTAGCCTGGTCAGCATTCTAGGATCTCCCGACCAGAGAGTTCCGGCCCGTTGCAAATAGGCTTGCGCCTCTCTTTCTTTGTTGAGGATCATTAACGCTCTCACCAGAAAATAGAGCGTATTGATACCCTGCGAATTTTGGAGTTCCTCGTACAAAACAAAGCTTTCTTGCAGGCATGTGGAGGCCCGTCCAACCTCGCCATGATCCAGAAGGAGCTTTCCGCGCGTCTCCTGGACTTTTGCCATACCGAGTTTGTTTCTTTTCTCGGCTGCTAATGTGTAGCTCTCTTCCAGCGTCGCTTCTGCTTCCCGTATTTTTCCCTGTGAAGCGTAGACTTCTCCTAAAGATCTGAGGACAATGCCTATATGCCTGGTAAGTTTAAGCTTTCTTCCAATTTCTAAACTTTCTAAAAACGCTTTTTCGGCTTGAGCAATCTGGTTCTCCTCCTGATAGAGTCTGCCAAGTTTGTGCAGCGACATCGCCTTGTCCTGCGTATTTTCCTGTATTTTATTGGTATCCAGGCGATCACGTAGTGTTTCCGCATTATTCGCTACATTGAGTATTCGTTGGTAAGCTTTAAGCAAGTCGGTATCATCGGGAACGATTGCCAGAGCGCGCTCACAATACTGCTGAGCAAGGTCTTTTTTATGCAGCGCAAGCAAATCATGCACTAATATGTGAGTCGTCTTCCCTATAAGATGCGAGCGTTCTTCCTCCTGAATCTCAAAACATTTCTCGAAACATACGCTTGCTGGCTCATACCACTTTTGCTTCTGGTAGAACAATCCCAGGGATTGTAGAATTATTCCCATTCCTGGTTTATTATCCAACTCTGTACAGACCTGGATGGTCTCCTGCAAAACCTCTAATTCTCTTCGATGGTTTTCTTGCTCGTGGTACACTTTTGCCAGCGCTATGAACACATCTGCTATCAATTTTAAGTCTACCGAGGATCTGGCAATCTTTAGACCTTCTCGCAAAGCTTCTTCTGCCTCTGCGATGCGATTTTGGCTCAAATAGAGTTCGCCCGCTATCTTTAATAGTCTTGCTATGCCTTCTTGATATGCCGCTTTGCGCATAAACTCAAGATGAGTATGAATAATATCGAGCGCGTCCTGGGATTTGCCCTCTAAGACATAGATATCTTTGAGCATATCTAATGCTGAAGCTATATACTTGAGATCCCCTATCTCTGTAGCAATCGAAAGCGTTTCCAGCAAGGCTGCTTTGGCTTCCTTTTCTTTTCTTTGCGCTCGATACACTCTTACCAGCCTGCCCTGAACGATCCCGATACCTTTGCGATCTCCCAGTTGCTCAGCGATCGCTAGCGCTTCTTTCAGAACCAGCTCGGCTTCCTGCCATTGCTTGCGTTTCTGATATAACCCCCCCAGCGTACTCAACACTACACTCTTGCGTCTTAGATCATGTAACTGCTCATAGATTGCCAGGCTCTCGCGCAGAGCATTCTCGGCTTCCTTCGTTCTGTCGCGTGTCAGATATAATGCGCCCAGCTTGTTTAGAACCTTCCCTCTTTCCCATGTTCTTCCCAATGCTTCCCATAGTACTAACGACTCTTTTAAAACTTTTTCAGCCTCTACAAGCTTATAGAGTTCTCTGTAGATTCCCCCTTGCTTCGCCCGCAACATAGCGATCAGCGCTATGCGTTGTGGCACATCTTCTACTTTCCCAGCCAGTTGCTCACTTTCTATCAGGTACTGCTCAGCTTTCTCAAATTGAGCGAACCGGTGTAAAAACGTTTCGCATTGCAAGAGGCAGAAGGCTTCATAAAATGTATTCTCTTTTTTTCTGGCTGCCTCCAGTAACATATTCACCCAGGCAAGCGCTTTAGACCAGTGTCCTCTACTTTGCAAAAGGGGCTTCAATATCATGTAGAAGGCCACTGCTCGTGGTACGTCGTCTTTCAAGCGCTCGCCGGTCAAAATCAGGGCATCAAGTTCTCCCTCCAACATTTCAAAATCTGCCGGAGAAAGGACTTTGTGTTCCTCTGCGTATGCCACAAAAAACTCTGTATGGCGCTGTTCAGCCACCGTTAGAAGATTCTGCTCTTCCGCCAGTTCGCGCGCAAAGTTGAAGAGTAACGGATGGAGAAGGTAGCGATCTCCTGCTGTTCCCCGGTTCACTAATGAAAGTTGGCTGAGGCGTACCATACCATCGTATGCCGCATCCTCATCTAAATGGCTGGCTGCTTGTGCGGCTCGAAGGCTAAAACCTTCCGGCGCGCAGGCTCCCAGACAGGCAAAAAGGAGCTTTTCCTCTTCTTTTTTCAAGGATTCCAGGCTCAGGCTGAACGAGGAGTACACATTTAATTTAGCATCATCGGGATTCTGTAAGAAAGAGGACAGGCGCTGCTTTTCTTTCTCCAATCGTGTAGCATACTCCAATCGTGCGGCATATTTTGCCAGCGTAGTAAATTTCTGATCTTGTAGCGTGCCACCAATAATGCGCAGCGCTAGCGGAAGAGCTCCTACCAGGTCGTGAATCTTTTGCACCGCTTCCAATTCAGCATCCACGCGCTGCTCACCTAGCAACCGGACGAAAAACCTGTGTGTTTCCTCAAGGGTGAAGCCTTCCAGGTCGATGAACGAGTCGGGGGAGATCTTCAACGACTGAAACAGATTGCGATTGCGTGTGGTAACGATGACAGCGCATGTCTCACCGCCAGGATGAAGTTCTTGTACCCTGCCATCTTCAGTATTATCGAAAATCAACAAGGCTCGTCGATTGCCAAATACTTTTTGCATGATTACGCTGGCATTATAGTTTTGCCGGGGATCAATCTCAACGCCAGCCAGAAAAGCCAGTTCCTGGGCCAGTACATCCACTGATTTGTGTCCGATCTGGACTCCGAAGACGCCATCAGGAAAGTGTTCTTTATATGTTGTTGCAAAGTGGCAGGCTAAAGTCGATTTACCCATACCTCCGGTCCCTACCAACCCAACGATTCTAACGGCCTGTGACTCACCAGGAGTGAGCAGAAGTTGTCTCAGTTGTTCAAGCTCATCCGAACGCCCTGTAAAGTCAGGAACATCGGGCAGGGGAGGAAAGAAAAGAAACTCAGAGCGTTGCATAGTACGCCCTGAGAGGAGAGATAAGATTTCATCCTGACCTTCTTTAATCAGGCCAGTCTCTGTATGAACCAATTCGGAGATGGTTTCTATCTGTGTGAGTTTTCCTCCAATGGACTCGAGAGGCGAGATGATTTCGCGCAAGTCCACCCATTGTTGATCTTGCTCATGAAAGCTCCGTTGGAGGTCTATTATGTCAGGAAACACTTGAAAAATAGCGCGAGCCGGGATAGCTCTCCCGCCAAGATCATCGTTTCTAGCGCGGGTCATGCGAACGATGCCGCACACATAACCGGTCCGTATGTTCAAGAGAGGCGCGCCACTCAGCCCTGGTCTAACCTGCCCCGATTTAAATTTGAGATGTTCCTCTTGCTCACCAGTTGTGCCCTCCAGCGTAAAGGTGGCGGGGTCGCCATCACGATGGTCATCTGTGTAGCCATAGCTATAGAGGTCATCAAGCGGAGTGGCTTCTTCATGCAGATACACACAGGGATGGTTTGATAGATTCACTTGCAACAGGGCAAGATCATGCTCTGTGTGAAGCTGCATGATCTGTGCTTGATAGGCTTGCTCCTCCCAGTCGATCTGTACCTGGGAAAAATCTGGCTGGGCCGACTTAATGACATGCGCGCAGGTAAGGACGAGACCTGGAGCAACAAAGAAGCCTGTTCCGTGTCCTGATTCTCCAGAGATTGATACTCGAACAGTGCATTGGGTTAAAAGTTCGTAAAGTTGTTGCTTCATTGTTTCCTTCCTGAAAGATGAGAAGATTTCTATATTGCTATGCGCCCCACTCTAACGTAATTTTGAGATTAGAAGTACCAGAGCCTTTCACTAGCAAGGCCGTAAGTTGTCCCGCTTCTAGCACGACCTCGAGGCCAAATTCGACACTGGCCTTCTGCGGTTTTACTTTTTGCAAGGTCGAAGTCATCGACTCTGCAATGCCCTCAATTGCATCAGTAACTCCTTTGAAGGAAGGTAAAGTGAAAGCAACCTCTTCCTCCCCTCCCAGGACGGTTGCTTGAATATGGAAAACCGCGCCATTCGCTAATGTCGTTTTTATTATTTCTGTTTTCTCTTCCATTGGTTCCTTCCTTTTGCTCGATCCACGTTATTGCACAGTATACATTACTAGTGTTTGAAAATATAGCGTTTTGTGGCTTTTTTTACGGAATTTTGAGGCACTAATAAACCAACTGGCGAAGCACGCTATACTCTACGTCGCCAGTTGGTACGGTATTCTGCTCAAGTTTTTTTGTCTTACATGAGAAGTGAGAAAAGAGGTTTGGGGCTAGATGAGCTTCCAGCCTGAAAGAGCCAGCACGACCGCCAGGATGGGGCGCATAATGCGGTCGGGGATGTACTTGCTGAGCCTGCTACCCAGGAACACCCCTGGTAAGGAGCCGAGCAACAAGAGGCCAACCAATCGCCAGTCGATGGTACCTGCGCTGACATAGACCAGCGTGGCGGCAATATGCAACATGACCGCGTGGGAAATGTCGGTGCCAACCAGTTCTTTCGATGCCAGGCGGGGAAAGAGGAAGGCCAGCGCGACGATGATGAGTGTTCCACTGCCTACGGATGTTAGACCAACCAGTAAACCGACAATTGCGCCAATCAGGGCAGTTACCAGGGGGCGGTAGCGCGTATGCCAGCGAGAAATATTTTCGGCAGGCGCGGCTTTGCCGGATAGGGCGGCTTGCTTTGCTTCCTCGAGTTGTTTGCGTTCAACGCGCCGCATGATGAACGGTTTGGCAACCAGCAAGATGGCGACCAGCAGCAGTGTGAAACCGATACTATGTACGATCATGTCGTTGATGGCGTTGCCCAGGCGCTTATGCATGTATTGGACGGCGGTGACGCCGGCGATGGTGCCTGGAACGCTGCCGCAGGCCAGCCAGAGCGCGATCTTGATATTCACACTTTTCTGGCGGAAATGCACGATGGAACCCAGCGTCTTCGTCACGGCTGAATAGGCGTTATCGGTACCGACAGCCCAGACAGGCGGCACCTTGAGGACGAGAATCATGATGGGGGCCAGCAACGCCCCGCCGCCCATGCCAGTTAGACCAACCAGAAAACCGATAAACAAGCCGATGATTGATACGCGATAATCCAATCTGTCACCTCTCTACGCCAATCTTGAATATACCATCTATCGATGTAATCACTGAATTGAAACAGCAGTTACATTTACAAAAGAGAGCATAGCATGTGTAACAGATATGGTCAAGTGTAAAGCGGTTAATGTTTAGCAAAATGCGGTTAATATTTCTTAACCAGAAGTTCATACACCTCTTCATCATGATAATGCGGTTAGTATCATTGCGATTAATATGAAACTATTGTTACAGTGAGAGTGTGTTCCCGGTGAAAAATTCTAAGCTTAGAGTGTTCGCCAATATACATAGAAGTATCGGCGCTTTATGAAGTCTGCATATGCTTATGTGCATTTCTTAACCGGGAACTGATAAATCTTTATCAATTCTTAACGGTTTGTCAACCGTAGCGCAACCGTCCAGAAGTAAGATTATTTGTAGGGGGGAAAGCCACATGGGGGATGTCCTGGGGGGGACACGTAGTGGCTCAGCACAAGGGTCATTGTACCGGGGGACGGCGAGGAAGTTGATTTCCTTTTCCTCGCCAGCAAGCGCCGGAAAGCAGACAGTAAAATCGCTTTCCGGCGCTTTTGTATTTCATGGTTGTCTGCGCATGGCTTTCAGCGCTCTGGCATCGTGGAACATCTCAATCAAGCGCCCAACATTCACCTCGCGCAACGCTTACAACGAGTCGAGTTGTTCCCGCGCCTGGCTCAGTACGTGGCTAGCAGCAGGTGGCGAGAGGTCTTGAAGAATTATATTTCGTCTATGCCTTCTTCGAGCAGGGCGCGTTTGAGGTGGTTAAGGCCCAGACGCATACGCGCTTTGACTGTGCCAAGAGGTGTTTGAGTTCCTTCGGCGATTTCCGTATGAGTCCAGCCTTGAAAATAAGCGAGTTCGATGACCATGCGTTGTTCGGTGGGTATTTTCATGAGGGCTGCCCGCACCTGCGAGCTTTGGATAGAATGCCATACCTCGTCCCACACATCAGAAACGGCGGTCGTTTCATCGAGTTCAATTTCTTCTAAGGGCGCTTCCTGCATACTGGAACGTCTGCGCACACGGCGCAAGTGATCGATGGCGCGATGATGTAAGATGGAAATAAGCCAGCTACGCGCTGCCCCTGCCTGTGGAGAATATGAGGTGGAGCGTTTCCACACCGAGAGAAAGGCATCTTGCAGCAGATCTTCGGCGATCTGGTGATCGGCTACCATGCGATACGCCAGCGAATAAAGGATACGGCTGTACCGTTGGTACAGTGAATCCATAGCCCAGACTGCTCCGTTTGCAATGGCGTTCAGCAGAGCTTCATCGCTGAGTTCGTCGGGGGAATTTGCGTCCTCAAATGGT
>JBOGTO010000402.1:0-9305 GCA_050695155.1 Ktedonobacteraceae bacterium | reverse complement strand
GGTATGGATTCATCTACACCGAAGACGCGGGCGACCACAAGGGTCCCCTCCCATCATCCACACCGCCCCCGCCCCTACAGCATTCATGCGCTTTTCTCAGGAACCGGATGGTAAGACGGGCGCGGGTCCCTGCGAGAGCGGTAAGTCGGTGCTACCTGCCTGGGCAATGGGCGACCTTTCCAGTTGACGGCGCGCCCGGTCAGATGGAGGCGTGTCGTGTCAAGCGCCAGCACGCCGCAGATGAGCCAGCCGACGGGAGCGGTGAGCGACCAGGGAAGCGCCAACTCATAGATACGATCAAAGCAGCGCCGGGCGTCGATTTGAGCCAGTACCGTAATTCCCGCTAACACAATGGAAGTGCGGCGCACCTTTCCTGTACGCAGGGCATGAACAAGCACCGCGAGCGGCCCCAGCCCATAGGCAATGAACGCCAGGGGAACCGGCAAACCTGCTAATGGGATATGATTACGCACAATCACGCCATAATAACTTTTCCGCCAGCCGTGACGCGCGCTCCGCCATGTTGCCCACTGGCGATTCTTAATCAGGCCGCGCCCGTTCACTACTTCGACGCGCTGCCGGTAGTGCTTGAACTGTTCCGCGAGGGCGAGATCATCGATGGAGGTACCGCGCATTTCTGCGGCTGCGTAACCGCCCGTTTTCTTATAGGCATCGCGCCGCAGCAGGATATACTGGCCGAAGGCGAACGAACGTGGCGAGGCTGGATCGCTCATCTCACGCGGGGTGACTCGTTGGGCCAGTAGTATTTCTGTGATGGGCATGAGCAATGGCATAGCCGGGCCGCTAATGGTGACAACATTGGTATGCATGGAAAGCAGGTCGTTCTGCTGTTGCAAGGCGTGTCCAAGCATCAGGCGCAGTGTGCCAGGCGCGTGCCATGTATCGGCATCAGTAAAGAGCAGCCATTCGCTACATGTGATTTCGGTGCCGGTATGCAAGGCGTGAGCTTTACCTGCCCATCCATAGGGCAATTCATCGATGCGATGCACATGTACGCGCTCGTCCCGCGCTTCCCACTTTGCCAGCAGACACGGAGTTGCATCGGTCGAACCATCATCGATAATGGTGAGATCGAAGTCGGGGTAATCCTGCGCCAGCAATGAGGCGACGCAGCTATCAATATTGGCCTCCTCGTTACGCACCGGCAAGATAATCGAGACGCGCGGCGCTATCTCCGGCAAAGGACCTTCGCGCGGCGGGTGCATCTCTCGCACACTGCGATGCGCGCGATAACTCTGCCACAGCGCGACCACAGCCGCCAGGGCGAGCAATAACCTGGGGAAGAATCGAAGCGTCACCTTCATGCGGGTAATAGTCTCCATTCACAGTAATGTCGCTTATATAGTACGATGCAAGCAGGCGGTTAGCAAACAATAAGGGATTTCTATGTAATCCCAATCATCAGAGAGAGATTTTTAGCTCTGGCGGATAAGAGAAGCAATGATGCTAAAATAGAGTGTAAGAATATTTTTCGGATGTGAGCAATGATCAGTAAAAGCTTCTTCATAGACTGGTATAAAGAATATGGCCGGGATTTCCCCTGGCGTCAGGCGGGTGTATCTCCATTTGCTATATTGCAAACCGAAATGCTTCTTAGACAAACACAGGCTATTGCTGTATCGAAACTCTGGCACGATTTTACAAGTCGTTATCCTGATGCGATCACATTAGCACAAGCGAACAAAAATATATTACTCGATCAACTTAAAATTTTAGGTTTGGGACAACAGAGAACCTCAGCCTTAGTTGAGGCGGCAACCTGGTTAGTTAGACATCATAATGGGCAGGTGCCATTTAGCAAAGAAGATTTGCTTAATGTTCCTCATGTCGGAGCATATGTAGCCAATGCCGTGCTGTGTTTTGCTTATGGGCAAAAGTTAGAAGTTGTGGATACAAATATTTTACGTTTTTATGGCAGGTACTACGGTCTAATTGTCAAACCAGATATTCGCAGGAATCCAGAAATTTGGGAAATAGCAAAGTCCTCGCTTCCTGAACAAGACTCAGAAGTTCGGGAACACAACTATGGTCTGCTAGATTTCACAGCCGCTATCTGTAAAGCAAGAAATCCCCTCTGTAGTGTCTGCCCCCTAATATCTTCATGTAAATGGGGTATGCAACACTCTTCACTTCAAAAGTGAGCCTATATCAAAATATCCTAGCTCTCTATTCTCTGCTTTACCAATTACAAGAGCACGGTCTAGAAATCTATTGAATTCTTCGCACGCAGTTTCTGGTACTAGTGAGCAGTTGTGACATGCAGCAAGATTGCAGGACTCTGGGCCTTGCCCTCCTAGTACACCCATTTCCATACATACAGGGTCTGCGGAACACCAACGAGCGCCAATCAGGGCTTGTTGAATGACGGGTTCGAGATTGCCAGGTTTGCCCATGCGTACAAGCCCACCCATTGTTCCCTCTGAATCGCCTGCTGCTGTGTAGATAAGGAGACCAGCCATTGGAGCATTTAAGTCTGCGGACACGTACAGTCTTTCCCGTAATGCTGCTGAACTATATCCACATTCGAATGTAAGCCGATTCATGATTAAGTGAGAAAGTGTGTGAAGGAGGGTAAAGCGGGGTCCTATCGGCTTCTTACGTACTTTTCTTTTTTGCTCTAACTGCTCATAGCGTTTTATAAGCGGTGCCATCCTTCGTAATACATCCTCACGGTTTTCCCAGATTTGTAGCCATTCCTCTTTTAATTCGAGAAAAATTCCCTCCCCATATACAATATATGCAGGTAGCCAATTATCTTCTTCAAACGGAGCGGACAATCGTAACATAGCTTTACGTTCATCAAGCGGCATTTCGTTCTCAGGAAATACACGAGTAAAGCTTGCGAAAGCTCGTGTTTCACGCAATTTGCTGATGAGCATAATCCGCGAGAAATACTTGTTAAAAGCAAGGCTATAACTGTCTACATTAGCGGCTCGAATAATTAGAAGCTCATCGTTCCGAGATTTACGTAGTGTATCGAATTCCTCGCGCCTAAAGGCAGTTTCAGGATCATCGTTGTTTATCCTGTTCCCTTGTATATCTGTACCTTTTGCTGTGCGTGATAGGACAATTTGGAGAGCGCCCCTGATCTGTACGTCTGAGAAAAGGCTTAACAAATGCCTTTGCTGGCTTCTGAGATCGCTTGGCGAAATTTCCCGTCCGGTACTCGATAGTATATTTACTAGTACTGACAATGGTGGTTCTTCGAGGAGAGAGACAAGATTCGATGGAACTTCACTATTACTTCGCGGTAAATAAATTGCGCTTCTTATATCAGCATAATAAAGATTAGAAGCACTGCGTAGAGACCCACGAAGGGGGCAGTCACATGATGAATTTGCATCCTCTCCTAACCACGGCCTTTTTCCTTGACACAGGTATAGATTTCCATCCTTATCTAAATTCTTACTTAACTCTGTTTCTGTTCCATCTGGCTTCGCATCAGTAATTTGGGCAAGGGTTCTTTCCATACCACAATCACATATTACTTTTTCCGCTCCCAGGGACGACCCACCAGTTGCGACAATACGCATACTCGCATTGCAGGTCGGCTGGATCGATTTATGAACCCATTCTCTCCAGGGAAAATCCTGTATGTGGCCCTTTTTGCACATGGCTACGAATTGAACCTGTACAAGGTACCTTTTTTTCTTCTTCGCTTCACACTCTGGACACTTAATTCTACCTCTTGCCGTAAGTGAAATATATGTTAGACGTTTACAACCTGGACAGAAATGCCATTGAGGGAATCGCAAGAAAGGAACTTTGAGGAACTTATTATAGTTCATATCTCCTGCGTCTCTATAATCGGGAGGCAGACAAAAGTGATCGACTCTGAGTAATTGTTGTAATCGCCACTCCTCCACCCGGAAATCATTTTTATCGATTTCCTGGGAATCATTACCGCCATCTTCGCGTTTATACCAGTGGTCTAGCCCCCCAGTTATCAACGAAATACCATCCTGGACAACCATCATAGCCCCTACTCCAAAAGGTGCGATTAGTTGTGCTCGCCTAACTGGATAATGAGTCATCTTCAGTTTCCCCTTGCATTGCATATAAACTTGTAATGATTGCTTCACACTGTGCATCTACATCGCGCATCGAAGTGGCTGTCGCCCACGAGAGGCGGGCTTGTTCAGGAGATGCATATGAACCTGCATATCTTAGCAAAGGTATCTCCTCTCCCGAACGGTCTTCCCATACATTACGCTGCCATTGCTTCCATTCAGATGAACGTTTATCGAAGACTTGAATAAAGTTTTGTCGTTCCTCTACATCGACAGCCTCAACGCGAGGCAGTATTATCTCTCGAAGCTGATCGATGAGCTTGTCTGGATAAGGATATGGCCTTCGTGTAGCATTGCGGTCTCCAAGTTGCCGGACATATGAAACCATAATGGCATGAAGAGCCCTATCTAGAACAGGAGGCGAAAATGGCGTAACGCTGGTTGGCTCAACTTGAGCGTATAAACGCTCATGATAACTACGGAACTTTTCAAAATGTGAACGATCTCTGGGTTTCGAGGCTCCATATAAAGTTACTACCAGACCTGGTTTTTCCCACCAGCGGCGTCCGACACGCCCAGTAACCTGGATGTACTGTGAAGTTGTTTTAGGTTGACCTATTACTGACATAAGAGAGAGACGGTCAATGTCAATGCCTACCTCAATAATGTTGGAAGCAAGACACACATCAACGGGACGTGCCTTCTGATCATCTTGTTGATATTTGACTTCCAACTTAGATATTGCCTCTGGAACCTCCTCATTACGCAAGCGTCCTGTTAGCTCCAAAATGTTCCAGAACTTGCGGACTTGACTGTAATCAAGCCCCATTCTATTCATCAACACACGAAAATAGTCTGGAATATCTGATTGAAGCAACGAGAGCGTTGTACCTAACTCTCTAAGACTGTTGAAGAACAGCAATAACGTCCACCATGGATCTCTTTGTTCCACAGGGAGAGCGAGAGAGGCTTGGAGTAATGCCGTGAAGGAACGGACTTGCGTTGTCTGCAATGATCCAAGACCTGGCGCGTGTACTCCAACATATATACGGCCATGTGCTAATTTGCCCCTATCGTTAGTTGCATAGCGAGCAAAAAACGAGTCGTCAGCACTTAGGCCAGGAGGCGGAAAAAGTGCCACATTGTCACGAGCATAGAGCCTCTTAATTTGTTCGGCGTAGCGCCGTATAGTCGCGGTGGAACTCACAATTTTGGGAGGGATGGTTTTCCCTCCCCGCTTGTCAGTGCAAAGTTCTTCTATGATTGTCTCATATAATCCAACCATAGAGCCAAGGGGACCAGATATCAAATGCAGTTCATCCTGAATAATAAGTCCAGGTGGTGAAGATTGACGCGCTCCATCGGGTCCAATGCCAAAGATTTTTCGCACATCTGGTTTCCAGGCAAGCAATGCAAATTTATCCACTGTGCCTATGAGCATTGAGGGGCGTTTGTCATAAATATCCTCGTCAATCACATAAACGGGGAGACCATCTGTGAAATCGCATTGGTTATCCGGGCATCTAAAGACAACCGTATTGCCTTGCTGGTCATATCCCGCGACTTTGAGATCTACCCTTGAATTTTTTTTATTATCTGGGCTAGTTAATGGCCCAATTTGTGCCTGGCACCAGGGACACCGGCTTAAAATAAACTTATTTTCTGTAAAGCGGTTATTTTTACGCAATCCATTAAGAATACTTATCGCTTCCTGCCGGGTGTTCGGCGTTGTAGAACCTCCTAACCAGATGCCAATGGAAAACTCTTTAGTTCCTAGCTCTTTAGTGTTTTTTCTTCGAAGATACTCCATTGCACATAATAGGCCAGAAGCTCGCTGGAACTGTTGTGCAGTGAGTAAGCGTAAAGTATAGCGCATTAGAACCTGAACACCATCATCATTCTTATTATCAAGGCGTCGCATAAACATTGCAAAAGCCGCCAACCCCAAATATGCTTCTGTTTTTCCACCGCCCGTAGGGAACCAAATGAGTTCAACTGTCTCGCGATCAAGATTTGTATATTCTGCGGTTGATGGAATAGCCATAAGTAGGAATGCTACCTGAAATGCTCTCCACATTCCACGCCCTTCTCTAGGTTTTAGGGGATCTGGATCTGCATAGTGAGGTGAAAAAATGAAGCGTGTTTCCTTCGCATCAAACTGAGTTTTACGTGTTTCTTGTCCAGAACGTACTTGCTGGAGAAGGATAGCATGGTTAGCAAGTTGGAAAGCTCGTAATGCTTTTGGGTTAGTACGTAGGTAAGTTAATCCCTCTCGCATTCGCGCAGCACAGCGGCTACATTCGGTAAGATGCCGTTGTGCCGCTGTCTTATAAGCGTGGTCAAGGGCAGAGATTTCCTTCGACCTTTCTCTTATCCACTCTTCATAAAGATCAATGACCTCTGACAGAGCAGCAAAACCATCTTTGCCGGGAATCAAGCCAGCCAGTTCTGCCATGGCGACTTCGACTGTTGTACCGTTTTTACGCTTCACATCCGGTGTAATGCTAGGTACTTCAATAAAGGGAAGATTCTCAGCACCTACCCAACCTACATATTCCACATCATCGATTACGCCAGACCCAATTTTGTGATCCTGGTTAGTCAACTGGTCCTGCCACGTCCCCTCGATTGACTCCCAATTAGCAGCGCATCCATGACCTACGGCAAAGGTATTTGCTTTACGATACAGAAGAGCTAAAGATCGCTCTTCTTCATTCCATAGAGTACTGGATTGTGATGTATTTTCAATGGTCTCAATAGTCGATCCTGGGTAAGGGCAAATAAGTCTTTTACCATTAGACGAAATAATCGATACTTTGAAATGAGCCTGGAATAGGCAGTACTGGTCCATTTGTGACCTGGCCTTACTGCGATTAACAAGACATACGGTTATCAATCGTTTCTGGTTATCTTGGTAAGGCCGGGAAAATACTTCTACTCTTAGATCTAGCTCACCTGGATTTTCCGAGCTGTTAGAGCGAGCCTCTATTTGTGCTTCACGAAGGGTGCAGATAGAGGTTGCATCGTACTCTGACACTATAGAGATTGGAGAGCGTAACCACCAAACACGCTCTCGTCCCTCTACATGTACAATATATTTGTTATAGCGTCCTCCTGATGCTTCAACCACCAGTATCGCATCATTAGGAAATTCTGTAAGAAAGCTGATCCCCATGCTACTTGGTCTAAAAGCGTTTGCTTGAGATAGATCGAAATCGTAGGAATCTGGGTCGGCTGCAAGCGTCTCTATTCTTCTTTCAATCTTATCAATTGACTGTTGGGCCTGTTCTGTGACAACGTCATCTATTGGCAAAGTACTATCCTGTGAATTATCAGGCTCAGTAGGAGCTTCGGCAATTGGGTCTTGAGAGATCTCTTCCGCAGGCGTCCCCAATGGGTAGAGTACTCCTACTCCATAACGTTTACAAGGAGAATCTCTCATAAGAATCTCTTCACCTGAACTTTGTTGCCGCCATGGGCCATAAGATTGTTTTGCATCATCAAATGATAGAGGTCGGCTACAATCTATTTCTTTACCCTGCGGTGACGGCCCCACAAGTTCTTCCTTTAGGGTTTGCAGGATAACCTTTCTTCCTGTTACATAATCAGGCATTTCTCATTCCTCGCTTGTCTCATAACTTGGTAAATTCAACAAATTCAGGATATCTTGCTTTACATTATCATGCATAAGCAGGACAAGACGATGTAATGCACGAGTTATAGCTATATAAAATAATGCCGCAGAGGTACTACGATCAATCTTATCTATATCCGTGACAACGACAACAGGAGCTTCTAATCCCTTAAATGCATGGATAGTACCATAACGAATTTGTTCCCCTTTCGCTATATCTACAGGTCTTAGGCGCTCTCTCCACGGAAGACTGCTTATTGTCCCCGGTGTACTGTTTGCTCCTGCCTTCGGAGAGAGAATGACAATATCTCTTCCTGAAAACCCTTCTGTAAATAGCTGCTCCATTGTATTTACAAGCAGTAGCTGCTGATGCGTTGAATCAGTGTAGTACAGTAGATTTGGTTCTATCCGATTATCGGGACGCAATATCTTCGAGTAGCCTGGGGACAACCCTCCCAGCAAATGAACCATTTCAACAATCCGAGGGGTATTCCTACAATTTACCCGAAGTGAGTAAATAGGAGCCTGGATTTTACGAACCTGTAGCAATTGCTCAAGAGAAAGATTAGTTGAACTATTATAGATTGTTTGTTTCTCGAAATCACCGAAGAATTGCCAATGACCAGCATGAAGACCTCCTTTGAGACTAAGATCTAAAAAATCCAGGTAAGAATCCTGTAATACATCCTGGGTTTCATCGATAATAAGCTCCTCAAATAGATATTCATCTCTGTCGGTTTCTAAAAGCTTGTCAATAGCAATGGAGGGAAGTTCATCTTGCCAGAATTTATTATTTGAGCCTACGGTTGGAAACCCTGCTACGGCAAGCATATGGCGATGGATTGTCCTACAGGTGATATATGGCTGTAACACGGCGGTTTGTTCTTCTAACCAGGCTCCTAGTAGACGATTATAGCAAAGCAAAAGGACTTTATGATCTGGGCTAGCTTTGCGTCTGGCTGCTTCAATTGCGAGCATAGTTTTACCTGTGCCTGCTGGGCCGCAAAAAAGGACGCGCGGATTTATTTCCATCGCATCAAGCGCAGCGAACTGTTCCGCAGTATAGTTTTTTAATTCCTCATTTTGCCTGCGTGTTCTTGATCTCGGGCTTTCATAAAACTCAAAATTAGGGCGAAGTGCCTCTATAATCACAAGGCATTGGGAATGATTTGGCTTCACTAAAGCTGTGTGATACCTTAATCGTTCGCGCTGATTTGTAATGAATGAGTATGCATTATCCAACACGTTCGCAATCAATACACTGAATGGGTGTTTAGTAAAAAGCCTGTTATCGATTACTTGCCATGAATGCCATTCCTCTGATTGTGTTGAGAAGGAGACATATGGGAATATCACTGCTGACCAGAAAATAATATTGGAGAAATTGGGATGAACAGCAACAAGTCTTTTCCTCATGCTGTGCATTGCTTCGGAAGCCTGCTTGAATGGTCCTCTAGCATCGGGTCGCGGATTAGTGCCATAGTACCATTGTCCATCAGACCTTTTCAAACTGCAGGGCCTGTGAATTATTGCTGTCCCCCTTTCCGAGAAAGGAGTAAAGCAAGAGCTTCGTGAGGGCACGAGGCGAAATGGTGTCTGGTCGCGGCAATCTGAGAGGAACCGGAGCGATGGATGAGGGT
>JBOGTO010000401.1:0-10893 GCA_050695155.1 Ktedonobacteraceae bacterium | reverse complement strand
GGGCAGGCGCGCGCCTGCCCTGCATCCTTCTCTTTATCTGTTGGCTAGCTATTGCGAATGCAGAGCATATAAGCTCGCATAAAGCTATTGTTAAAATATGAGATAATGTCGGAAAGCCAAGAAAAGTAGGAAGAAGAATAACCGATGACGATGGACATACATTATCCAACTGCCAGCCTGAAGCCGCACAAAGAGGAAAGCCTGCAAAACGGCCACCTGTGGATATTTTCGGGTGCCTTGCAACAGCCGCCGCGCTGGATTGAACCAGGAGGATTGGTCGATGTCAAGTCTGCGAAAGGCGGATTTGTGGCGCGTGGCTACTACAATCCGCAAACGGACATCGCCATTCGCATTTTAACGCGCGATACTGGCGAAGCTATAGATTATGATTTTATACGCGGGCGTCTGCAAAGCGCTATGGCTCTACGCCAGGTATTTGACCCTGAATACACCAATGCCTATCGACTGGTAAACGCCGAGGGCGATGGGCTGCCCGGCCTGATCGTTGATCGCTATGCCGAGATACTGGTAGCGCAAATACACACGCTCGGCATGGAGCAACTGCGCCCCCTCATTATCGAAGCGTTGATGGACGAAACAGGCGCGCGCGGCCTATTGTTGCGCAACGATAGCCAGTCGCGCCGCCGCGAAGGTTTAGAAGTAGAGGAGCCACAGGTAGCGGCGGGCGTTGTCCCTACACAGGTGGCGATACGCGAAAATGGCGTCTTGTTTCTGGTTGACCCCTGGGAAGGTCAGAAGACCGGTTTTTTCCTGGACCAACACGATAAGCGTGAAGCGCTGCGCAAATATAGCAGGGGTAAGCGCGTCTTGAATTGTTTCAGCTATAGCGGCGGCTTCTCGGTCTATGCCGCGCTGACCAGTTCCGCGACGCATGTGAGCAGCGTCGATGTCTCCGAACCGGCCATTGAAGGGGCGCGTCAGCACTTCATTCTGAACGGCCTCGATCCGAACCAGCACGAATTTCATATAGCCGATGTATTTGATTATCTTGAAGAGGCTGTACAGCATGATGAGTTATTTGATGTAGTGGTGCTTGATCCACCTGCCTTCGCGCGGTCGCAGAATGCGCGAGCGCAGGCATTGAAAGCCTATCGCCGTCTGAATACGCTGGGAATGCAGGTATTGCGACCGGGTGGCATCCTGCTGACCTGCTCTTGCTCCGGCGTAGTCGGTATGGATGATGTGCTGGGAACGCTATCCCAGGCCGCGCAACGTCTCCAGCGCACAGTACAATTGCTGGAGACGTATACGCACGGAGTAGATCACCCCATCAACCTGGCAATGCCTGAGACCAGTTATCTAAAGGCCGTGTTTTGCCGGGTGGAATAGAGATACTCATTTTGCCTTAAATTCTGGTTTGCGTTTCTGAGCGAATGCCAGGGGACCTTCGCGCGCGTCCTCCGTCTTGAGTAAACCGGCCATGAGGCGTTGCTCCAACGCCATGCCCTCGTCGAGCGACATATTCAAACCCTGGAGGATGGCCTGTTTGGCGGCTCGCAAAGCCAGGGGGCCGCGTTCTAACAAAGTTGCAATCCAGCGCTCGACTTCATTCATCAGTTCGGCCTGTGGCACCACTTTGTTGATGAGGCCAATATTACAGGCTTCTTCGGCGCTGATGCGTTGGGCGGTCAGGATCATCTCCATCGCCTTTGCCAGAGAGATCGAGCGCGGCAAACGCTGCGTGCCACCGGCTGCCGGGATGATGCCCCAGCTTACTTCGGTCAGACCAAAGACAGCGTTTTCAGAGGCGATGCGCAGATCGCAGGCCAGCATCATCTCGAAGCCACCCGCGAAGCAATGGCCGTTGATGGCAGCGATCATCGGTTTCCAGCATTCAAAACCTCTGGTAATGCCTCCGAATCCGCCTTCAATAGCCTGCGCCCCACCTGGGATAGCGCCAGTCAGGCGGGGGATGAGCGATTTGAGGTCGGCTCCGGCTGAAAAAGATTTATCGCCCGCGCCGGTCAGGACACCAATCCACAGATCGTCATCGTCGCGGAAATCCCTCCATGCAGCGCTGAGTTCCTGCATCGTTTCAGGGTCAATGGCGTTACGTGCCTCTGGCCGGTTGATAGTGATGTAGGCGACTCGCCCACGCTTCTCGTAAAGAATTGCCATACGTCGCTCCTTAAAATAGTGGTGTGATAGTGTTGTATCGTGATAGCAGTGTAGCATGTGCGAATGAAAATGAACAAGGTTTTATACGGTTTTTATGGTATACTACAGCAATCCATTTCGTTTGTTGTTGCGGGTTTGACAGAGAGTGTTGATGCTATGGTCCAGACCATCGATGAGAGCCGGGCGCAACTGATCGCTGATTTGCAGGCGCGCGCGGAAGAGCAGGCCGAGCTTAATCGCATCGCCATTGCGCTGACCTCTGAATTTGATTTGCAGCGCCTGTTGCAAATGATGACCGATGCTGCTCGTAAAGTGACCTCCGGCCAATTTGCCGCCTTTTTCCTGATACCGGAGATGACTGGTCTGGATACCATTGAAGCGGCGAACAAGGTAATCTTCAACCTGGCAGCCATTTCGGGCGCGACTCCCGCCATTGAAAAGCATTTTTTGCGACTGGGTCCGGTGGAGGGTATAGGCATCCTGGAACCCATCTTCTGGGGTGGCGATTCTATTGTGGTTGACGATGTACTATCGGACGCTCGCTACGTGGGGGTGCCGCGCGGCCATATCCCCGTGCGCAGCTTTCTGGGAGTGCAGTTGCGCACGCGCGCGGGTACCATTCTGGGCGCGTTCTTAATCGGTGACACTCATGCTTCGCGCTTCAACGCGCGGCACGTCGAGTTGATTGAGGCTCTGAGCGCGCAGGCCGCCGTTGCCATACACAACGCGCACCTTGTGGCACGCGAACGCCGCGCTATGGAGGAATACGCGGCGGAACTGGAACGGCAGGTGCGCGAACGCACGGCGGAACTGGAACGCCGCAACCAGGAACTGAGCCAGATCGCCACAGATTTGCAGACGCTGCACCACGAACTGACCGAGGCGCAGAAACGCCAGATGCTGGGTGAGGAACGTAACCGCATCGCGCAAGAATTGCATGATCGGGTGCAACAAACCCTGTTCACTATCAGTTTGAAGGCCGACTGGATCATGGGGCAACTGCCGCAGGCTTCAGAGTTGTCGCAACCTCTGCGCACTATCAAACAACTATCCTCGCTCGGCACAGCGCAGGTGCGCGACGCCATCTTCGCCCTTTCATCCGACGAACTACAGGAGGGCGGGCTTGTCACCATGCTGTACACGCTCATCTCCAATCTGCGCGAGTCGTCTTCGCTTGAAGTCGATCTCGTCGTTGATGAATGGGCCGCCGCCTTGCCCGCGCATATCGAGAAAACATTGTTCACGTTGGCCCAGGAGGCGCTGTCCAATGCTCGTCGCCACGCTCAGGCCACTATCGTGATTGTCACTGTGCAGGTGAGCAGCGAGCAGGCAATGCTGGTTGTGCAGGATAACGGCATTGGTCTATCGTCGCAAACCTTGCAAAACTATCGCAACAATACCATGCACCTGGGGTTAAAAGGGATGCATAATCACATTGAGGAATTGGGAGGGCAGTTCATGCTCGCCAACGGCGAAGAGGGCGGCTTAATTGTGAAGGCGGTGATTCCGTTATGATTCGCCTGCTTATCATCGATGATCATGAGATGGTGCGCGAAGGGCTGAAAGCGATGTTGTCAGCCGAGCCGGATTTCGATATTGTGGGTGATGCGGCCAATGCGGAACAGGCTTTCACGCTCATTGAACGCCTGCGCCCCGACATTATCTTGCTCGATATCCGGCTGCCTGGCACGAGCGGCATCGAGGTGTGCCGCACTGTTACGGAACGTTACCCTGAGACTTCCGTCATTATCCTGACGACGTTCACTGATGAGTCGCTGGTGGAGCAATGTATCAAAGCCGGCGCGCGAGGCTTCATCGTTAAAGACATAGAACGCTTTGATCTCAAACGCTCGATTCGCGCCGTAGCACGCGGAGAGGCTGCCATTGATACCAAAGCGGCTGTAGCGGTGCTGGCTCAACTGCGCCGCACCCCGCATAATAATACCGAACCTGCGCCGGAATCGCTTAGCTCGCAACAAATCGTTATCCTGCGTCTTGTAGCCCAGGGCCTGTCGAGCCGCGAGATAGCCACCCGTCTCTACCTGAGTGAGAACACCGTCAAAGGCTATGTGCAGGAGATATTGCATCGCCTCGGCGTCAAGAATCGTACTGAGGCCGTCATGGTAGCGGTTAAGCAGGGATGGCTCTAATAAAACATACCTGCCCTTCAAAACATCTAAACGTGTGTTGATTGCTGCACTGTTCATGCAGCACACCGCACTCGCTAAAGAGTGTGTGGCCCAGGCCGGGCAAGGAACCGCTCATAGATGTTGACCGCGCTGTTGTCGTCACGATCCATCACTAAGCCGCAGTTCTCACAGCGATACGTGCGTTGCCATAAGGGCATGTCTTTCTTGCGTTTGCAGACATGACATGTCTTGGTGGTATCACGTTCACTTATGATATAGAGTTCTTTCCCAAAGTGCAAACACTTATATGTAAGCATTTGCACAAAGCCGTAGAGACCCCAATCATTGTAGACCATGCGATTACGTATTCGTCGCTTTTTTCGCTCTTTGGGAGTCTCGTTTTCGTGTCTTTTCATAGCCATCTGCCGTTGGGAAAGATCGCCGATCACCACAGCCCTTTCAGCCAGTCGGTGCGCGATGAGATGAGAGGCTTTATGCAGACAGTCTCTCTGTTTGTTGCGCTTACGTTCCGCTACTCGTTTGTAGACCCGCGAGAGATGGAGATAGCGGCGCGATTTCTTCTGACACTTGTCGCGTTTGGAACGAATCTTGTCCAGTTGTTTATTGTACCAGCGATAGCCCTTGAAACCGCCGATGTGGTAGAAGCGCCCTTGGTCGTTCACTCCGGTTGCCAGCGTCTTGATGCCTACATCAAAGGCCACGATGCCGTCAGTCCGCAAGGGGCGCGGCTGGCGTTTCTTTCGTACCTTGTGTTGACCATCCCCCTCATGCTGCTCGGCATCGTCATAGACGAACGAGCAATAATAGTGGCCGCGCGCATCTTTGGAAACGGCCACTTCATGGAAGTGGTCAGGAGGTGCTTCCGTAAGATGCGCGGTAATATTAGGATAGATTTTATTCCGCCCCTTTCCACCTGCCGGAAGAATGATCGTGCTACCCTGGATCGTATCTAAGTATATAGCTGGGTAACAGAGGGTGAAGAACTGATGGCGCGGTTTGAAACGAGGGAAGCCTGGTTTCTCTCCGGCTTTCACGCGACGAAAGAAATCTTGCATCGCCTTGTCGAGTCGAAAATACACCTCGGCTAAGAGCTTACCGTAGACCGCGCGTAACTCCGGGTCATACTGTTTGCTCTCCTGTAGAGACTTCTTGGCCTCATAGACGTTCCAGCGTTCTCCATTACGCAACTTCATGACCCACCAGTTGTACAGCCCTCGGCATTTGGTTTGCATAAATTCCAACGCTTCGGCGTCTTGCGGACTGATCTCGATTTTGATCTTCTTACACAGAAACATGGTACACTCTTTCGTGCTGGATACATGGTTCTTGCGATGTCAGAGAGGCAAAGCACGCCATTGCCCTGCCTCTCTGACATCGTCTCCTTACCCGACCTGTGCCGCCCAGAAGCGGCGTTCTTCTTCTTGCCAGTGGATGTATTCCTCGTGTGCGGCGGGGAACAGGGAACCGCTCAGTTCTCCCAACAGCGACCCAAGCGCATAGTACCACGTCGCTTCTTCGTCGTGGAACCTGAGAGAATCGTGTTGCAGTTGGTGTAATACCTCAAGCACGCTGGCATCGCTGTGGGTGCGTTCAGCAGGCGAGGCATCAGTAAAGTACCATTCCCGCCCGATCGCATAGCCCCGCGCCGCTTCCATGTGCTGGAAACTGGCTAGTGTGGTCACGCCGGCACGGGGCCTGCCGGTATCAGGAGACAGGATAGCCCCATGCAGCCGCCCAAAATGAAAGCCGATAGTCCCGTGTTGCTCAACTCCATCGGCATTGTTCAACGTCTCTCTGAGATTGGTCAAAAAGGAGCGGTCGGTCAGGGGACTTGCGCAGCGTTCGTTGAAGAGTGACCAGTACACCCCGTCACGGTACAGTTTCGCAAACGGGGGATGCTGGATGTCGAACAGTGGAGTGACGTGCAAGCGGGACGCGATGGGTAAACGTGTCGTCATATGGACTCCCTTCCAGTCATAGGTATGGGTGTGTGCAACGTTCAACAGACTTGACAGGTCGGGCGTCTCTGTGCCATGAATAGGCGGAGGACACCCGTAGGACTACTTAACGGTGACTACGTGTGTGTTCTCACAAGGCTGACCTTCGTCTAGTACACGAAGGTCAGTGTTTTTATCTCATAGCCATTCTCCTTACTCATTACTGCCTGACGATATTTAACTAAAAATGGCATTGAATGTGAACGAAAGCTTAACGATGCTTACCTGCTATTAACAGATGCGATATAAACTAACGAACAACGATCAACGCCTACTAATGATAATATATGACAATTTTCGCTCGTTGTCAAGTATTGAAATTTTCGCTCGTTGTCAAGTATTGACGTTGGTACGCTCTCATGTTAGTATGTAGCCATTAATTCTAGCGGGGTGCTTACTTGACACAGACAGACGGAAGTGAATATTTAACACCACAGGAGGCTTGCGATTACCTAGGAGTTTCACGCAGTACTCTTGAGCGATACGCTGATACTGGGCGCATTACTAAATATCGTCGTGGTATTAGGCGCGAAGTATTTTTCAAAAAAGCAGAACTGGATCGTCTCCTGGAAATACGTCCAGATGAAAGGGATGACAAGTAGAAGTATCTATATTTCAGTATGTTTTCCAATACGGTAACATACCTCCTTTTGCGGGAAATATTAGCTAAATTACCCTCCATTCGTAGGTAACATCCGTTCAATCCACCGTGCTACACTGGAATCAGTTAGGGCTGCATACCCTGGCGAGCAACCCTCCTCTTGTCTGGCGTGTTTCCTTTGAAGCGCAGGAACGTGCGCGATTTGGACCTGGAGGTGACACTTTGATTCCTGGTACCTTTGATTATCTAGTAGCGCGGAACGTGGACGAAGCCGTCGCCCTGCTAGATCGACATGGCGGTGACGCCAAAATCCTGGCTGGAGGCCAGAGCCTCATCCCCCTTATGCGGTTCCGCATTGCCGGGCCAACGGTGTTGATCGACATCAACCGCATTGATAACCTGGAGTATATTCAGGAGGCGGACGGCACGTTGCATATTGGCGCGTTGACGCGCGAAGCGGAACTGGACAGTTCTTCGCTCATCCGCGAGCGTTACCCCATTCTACTCGATACTTCCTCGATGATTGCCGATCCGGTGGTGCGCAACTGGGCTACCGTTGGCGGCAATATCGCCCATGCCGATCCCGCCAACGATCATCCCGCTACCATGCTGGCTCTCGGCGCGCGCGTCGTAGCTCGCGGACCCTCCGGGGAGCGTGTGCTACCCATCGACGAATTCTTTACGGATGCGCCCTTTGAGACCGCGCTTGCACCCAATGAAGTGCTTATCGAGCTTCGCATTCCCGCTCCGGTAGAGAGAAGCGGCGGCGCGTATTTCAAGCTCGAACGCAAAGTGGGCGATTATGCTATCGCGGGCGTGGCAGCCTATATTGTGCTGGACGACAACGGCAACGTCAGGTATGCCGGCATTGGCTTAACCAACCTGGGACAGGTTCCCATCAAAGCGCGCGCCGCCGAACAGTCGCTGCTGGGTAAACCATTGGATGACGCGCAGATACACGCTGCCGCCGACCTGGCCGCCGCCGCGACACAACCTACCAGCGATACGCGCGGCCCCGCCGACTACAAACGAGCCATGGCGCGTACTCTGACCGTGCGCGCGCTGCGTAAAGCGCTGGCTCGCGCTACAGGAGGTGAATAGCATGAGTACTCATCACATTTCTGTCACCATTAACGGTACGCCCTACGAAGGGGATGTCGAGTCAAGGCTATTACTCGTGCATTGGATACGCGACACGCTGCGCCTGACTGGTACGCATATTGGCTGCGATACTAGCTCGTGCGGCGCGTGTACCATTTTGGTCGATGGCAAGGCCACGAAATCCTGCGCCATGTTTGCGGTACAGGCCGATGGTCGCCAGCTCATGACCGTCGAGGGATTGGAGCAAGGCGACAAGCTGCACCCGTTGCAGGAGGGTTTCCACGAGGAACACGCGCTGCAATGTGGCTATTGTACGCCGGGCATGATGATGACCAGTCTAGCCCTCTTGCAGCGCAATCCCAACCCGACCGAACACGAGATTCGCGTGGGTATCTCCGGCAACCTCTGTCGCTGCACCGGTTACGTGAACATTGTAAAAGCTGTGCAATATGCCGCCGAAAAGATGCAGGCTGCTGAACAGGTGCCGGTTGGCGCGGAAGGAGGCGAGTAATGGCGACCCATGTGCAATCGCACGCGCTGGGCGAGGCGTACAAACGCAAAGAAGACGCGCGATTTATACGCGGACAGGGCAATTATGTCGATGATGTGGCCTTACCCGGAATGCTCTACGGCGATATCGTGCGCAGTCCCTATGGACATGCCCTGATTAAAAACGTCGATATTAGCGAGGCGCTGAAGGTTCCAGGCGTGGTAGCTGTAATAACCGGCAAGGACCTGGATGCCGCCGGGCTGGCCTGGATGCCCACACTTTCCGCCGATACCGAGGCGGTGCTGGCGCTGGACCGCGTAATGTACCAGATGCAGGAAGTCGCATTTGTAGTAGCCACCAGCCGCTATGCCGCCGCCGATGGCGTGGCTGCCGTCGATGTGGAATACGAACCACTGCCGGTAATCGTTGATCCGAAAAAATCGATCCAGCCCGGCGCGGCCTTGCTGCGCCCCGATAAAAAGGAGAAGCAGCCCACCAACCAGATTTATCACTGGGAGACAGGCGACAAAGCTGGAACGGATGCCGCCTTCAAAGAGGCCGAGGCTAACGGGGTAGTCGTAGAGCAGGAAATGTATATTCCGCGTATTCATCCTGCCCCCATCGAAACCTGCGGCTGCGTGGCTGACTATCATAAGGCTACTGGTAAGCTGACGGTATGGATGACCTCGCAAGCCCCGCACGCGCATCGCACGCTCTTCGCTATTGTGGCGGGTCTGCCGGAGCATCGCATTCGCATCATTTCACCGGATGTGGGCGGCGGCTTTGGCAATAAAGTTCCCATCTACCCCGGCTACGTCTGCGCCGTTGTCGCTTCGATTACGACGGGCAAACCGGTCAAGTGGATCGAGGATCGCACGGAGAACTTGTGCAGCACGGGTTTCGGGCGCGACTATCATATCAAGGCCGAAATCGCGGCTGATAAAGACGGCACCGTTAAGGCGCTGCGCGTCTATACGCTGGCCGATCATGGCGCATTCGATGCGGCTGCCCAACCTACCAAGTTTCCGGCGGGGTTGTTCCATATCTGCACCGGCTCGTATGACTTCAAAAACGCCTTTGTCGAAGTGGACGCCGTGCATACTAACAAAGCGCCTGGCGGCATTGCCTATCGCTGCTCCTTCCGCGTGACCGAGGCGTCTTACCTGATCGAGCGAGCGATGGATACGCTGGCGCATAACATCGGCAAAGACCCCGCGCAACTGCGTATGCAGAACTTCATCAAGCCCACTGCTTTCCCCTATCGTTCCGCGCTCGACTGGACCTATGATAGCGGCAATTACGAGGGTGCGCTGCAACTGGCAATGAAGAACGTGGACTACGAGGGACTGCGGCGTGAGCAGGCCGAGAAACGCGCGCGCGGTGAACTGATGGGCATTGGCATCTCCAGCTTCACCGAGATCGTCGGCGCTGGCCCCGGCAAGCACTTTGACATAGCAGGTATTCAGATGTTCGATAGCTGCGAGATTCGCGTACATCCGACCGGCAAGGCGTTGGCGCGTATCGGTGTGCAGACGCAGGGGCAGGGACACGAGACGACCTTCGCGCAGATCATCGGGGCTGAACTGGGCATGTCACCCGATGATATCGATATAGAGCATGGCGATACCGATACTGCTCCCTATGGTTTAGGTACCTATGCCAGCCGCAGCACACCGGTAGCGGGGGCTGCAACAGCGTTGGCGGCTCGCAAGGTGCGCGATAAGGCCAAAAAGATCGCGGCTTACCTGCTCGAAGTGGGCGAGGAAGACCTGGAATGGGAGCCGGGGCGTTTCTTCGTCAAAGGCTCTCCGGGCAAGGGCAAGACTATTCAGGAATTGGCATTCGCGGCCTATACTAACTGTCCGCCCTACCTGGAGCCGGGGCTGGAGGCTGTCAATTATTATGACCCGCCCAATCTGACCTACCCGTTCGGTAGCTACATCTGTATCGTTGATATTGATCGCGGCACCGGGCAGGTACATATTCGCCGCTTCATGGCGGTGGACGACTGCGGCACCATTATTAACCCCATGATTGTCGAGGGGCAGATTCACGGCGGCTTAACGCAGGGCCTCGCGCCAGCCATGTACGAAGAGTTGTCGTACGACGAGGACGGCAATGTGTTGGGCAGCAATTTCCAGGACTACCTGATCCCAACGTCGATGGAGACTCCGCACTGGGAGACTGACCGCACGGTGACGCCTTCTCCGCACCATCCCATCGGGGCGAAGGGCGTCGGCGAATCTCCGACGGTGGGCGCGCCACAGGCTATTGTCAATGCCGTTGTCGATGCGCTCGCCCATCTCGGCGTGCGCCACATCGACATTCCCCTTTCTCCCTGGAAGGTGTGGAAGGTTCTCAACGAACACGGCGTGGCCGGGGATTAGTCGGAAGATGCCAATAATACTGTAGGGG
>JBOGTO010000400.1:0-9423 GCA_050695155.1 Ktedonobacteraceae bacterium | reverse complement strand
GGGCGAGAGATTCTTCGCTGCGCTCAGAATGACAGTCACTCACCGATTTTGGTTGTTAATATTCATCAGGTTATCCAGCCATCTGACTTGATTTAATCTTCGTTGAGCCGCAATGTCTGGCCCAGTGATGGGCGTGAGACCAGCCGCGCCATCTGCGCCAGGGCTACGACACAGATGCAGATGATCGCACCCAGCGTGATAGCAAACTGGAGCGACGGTATCACAACCTGCGCAGGCGTTCCGCTATTGATACCCTCGATGAAATCTGTTATGAAAAGCACTGGCCCGGTTAGCGTGGTGAGCAGGTATCCCAGGCCCGCACCGAGCGCGAGCGCGGCGGCGCAGATGATACCCAATTCCCACAGCAGCACGGCGGCAATCTTGCCCGGAGCCATGCCCAGCGCGCGCAAGATGGCGAAGCTGGTCAGGCGATTGGAGGCATTGAGCCAGGCCGAGAAGAGCGTGCCGACCAGGGCCAGCAGCAGCGCGGTTGCCACACCCGCGCCTAACAATCCAATGATGTTTATATGTAGATCATCTTTTTGCAGCGTGTCGAGGATGGCGCGACGGTCTTGCAACGCTGGATAAGCATGGCGCACGCTGGCGAGCGAGGCGGCATCAGAGCGTGTTTGCAGCCAGATGATGCTGGGCGAAAGTGTACCGCCGCCGCTATCTTTTGCATACGCTGTCGCGTAGCTCTGGTAATCGACAATCATGCCATCGTTGGAAGGGCTATCGTATACGCCGGGGATTGCATGCACCCTGCCAGCAACAATGAAATGCGTATTGAAGCCATCGCTGGTGGGCAGGATGAACGATGAGCCGGTGGAAAGTCCCAGGCTTTTCCACATACCATCATCAACAAGCGCGTAGACAACATCATGTGTAGCTGCATCGGCGCGGTGGGAGACCAGCAGGGTCATCAGGCTCGATAGCGATTGATCCGCATACGATGGAGACCAGGTTGCTGTTTTCGCAAACGTATCTGTATCTACAGCACCGATGTCGTTTATCACAGAACCTTGATTGGTATTGACTGTGACCGAGGTGACATAACCAGCCGTTGCGGATGTAACGCCTGCCGTGCGCTGGTATGCCGCTTCCACCTGGGCTAAGGTCTGATTTTGCGTTGACGATGAAATTGAGCCGCTGAAATCAGCCCCAACCTGATAAGCTGCCGCGTCAATCGGGCGCTGCTGCTGAGTGGCAATGGAGGTGAGCATAAAGAGCGCGAAAGCCGTTCCCAGCGCCAGCAGCAGAATCATACGCGCGGCGGGGCGCGGAGCGCGTTCCATCTGTGCCAGGGCCAGCATCGAACTTGCTTTGCGCCCTCGCGCAGCCATGCGCGCTCCCATGCGCAGCAACAGAGGGAAGAGGCGCAGGAAGAGCGTGATGCCAGCCGCCAGTATCAGCAATGGAGCTATCAGAGCGAGCAAACCCAGCAAAATCTGCACGGCACTATCGGTTGCAAAGGCTGATCCTGCCAGGTAGGTGTAGGCGACATAGCCGGTACAGACTAGCAAGGCAAAAAAGAGATCGAGATGCAGGCGACGCCAGAAGGGAGCGCGCGTCTCGCGGGCGCTTTCACGCCGGAAAGCCAGCACGTCCAGCGCCGTAGCGCGCCGGATCGCCACAATCGCCATGAATACTGCTACGACAACGGCGAACAGGGCATACCATCCGACACTCAGAGCCGCCGTGACAGGATTGCCTGTCAGAACATCCAGCGCGGATTGCTGATTCGCCGGCAGTAGCCACCGGGCGATCAATTGTACCAGCAGGAGCGCTACAAACGGCCCGGCCAGCAAGGCCACTACTCCCAGTCCGATACCCTGCGTGGCAAATGTGCCGAACACATGGCGGCGTGTCGCGCCGCGACTGCGCAGCGTGGCAATGGTAGCCGCCTGTCGTTCGATCAAGGCGGAGACCATCATACTGACCAGGAATAGGACAAGTCCTACAATCAGGATGAGCGAGGCCGAGATTACCACTTCTCCGGCGTAAATGCGCTGGACGTAATTGGGCAATATATCGAATAGCTCGCCCGAAGCGTTGGGTACGGTAAAGGTGCCTGGAATGTTACTCAGCTTATTAGTAACGTCATTTTGCGTGTTGTTTGCCAGTTGTGAAAGCATATCGTAATTGTTGGCGTTCACCTGCCCTATATTTAACGGGTAGCTCCAGTGCAACAGGAAGAAAGGTCTGCCAACTCCACTCTTAAAAAATCTTCTACCATCGAGCGTAAGCTGCACCTGCAAAGACGCGATGCGCGGCAAAATGGCCGCGTTGGAGGTCAGCGCCGGGTAGAGCGTGCCACCTTCACCGCTTTGCGCCTGGAAATTGTTGGGGGATTCCCAGTTTGTATGTACCGAGAAGATGCCAACCACGCGCATAGTCCATATACCCGTGCCAAGACTTTGCGGTAGAGTGGCTGTAATCACAGAGCCAACATGTACGCCCAGGCTTTGCGCGACCTCCGGGGTCAGAGCGATCTCGACCTGGCCGCCGCTCGTTTGCGCCTGCGGCAACCGTCCCTGCGTCACGCTCAGTTCACCGGCTATCTGATCCATGTTATAACTGGTGATACCGAGCGGTCGCCGGGTGTTCTGTCCAGAAGCTGCCGTCGTACCCGAAACAATAGTAAGCGCGGGTATCTGTACTGAAAAATGAGGTGCGCCGCTGGTATAAGAAGCGAGATTAGCGCTGACTATCTGGGCGATTGCCTGTTGCGCCTGCTGAATCTGCGTGGAGGTCGGATGATCGCTCGCCAGCGTAAAGGTGGTGCGCTGCTCATAGGGTGGTGCGCTGCTCAAAGCGTTGCGCAGGCCAGCCGTCATCGCCACCTGCGAAAACAGCGGCACCGCGCACACCAGCATGACCATCGACAGCATACCCAGCCAAGTGAACAGCAGCACATGCCACATCTGCTTAAAGCGCCACCATGCCAGCTTGATAATAGCTGGCAGGAGCATGAAAGTGCCTTGACGCGAAAGAGTTGGTGTCGTAGTTGCCATTGGGGTAACTCCTTTATCGTTCTTTGTAAAGGTGAGTCAGACACCGTAGTCAGGAACAAGGGCGACCGCAAGGGTCCCCACCCCGCATCCACACCACCCCCGCCCCTACTATGACAACGCCGATTCCTTGCCGTCATCATTGTAAGGGCGGGGGTGGTTGAAGGGATGAGGAGGGGACCCTTGCGGTCGCCCTCGGCCCTTCAATGTGAGAATTATCGGGTGTTTGTCTCGTATCTGCCGTGCCTATGCCCCAACTATAACCGCGCATCGATAAAGAACTGATGAAGAACCTGTCAGGGCGCTATGAAATTGCAGGTTCGCGGTTCATCTTCATAAGAACCTCACAACTTTTGTGTATACTTATCCATGAAAAGAACATTTCATATGCCTGACGAGGAACCATAAGATGAATCGCAGCATTCTGGTAATTGACGACGACATAAAAACCGTTGAGCTGATTCGCCTGTACCTGGAAAGGGAGAAATACAGAGTGATGGCGGCGTATGATGGAGAGCAGGCCCTGGCGCTGGCACGCCAGAAGAGTCCCGGTCTGATTATCCTCGACTGGATGCTGCCGAAAATAGACGGGCTGGACGTGTGCCGCATCCTGCGCGCCGAGTCCAATGTGCCTATCATTATGCTGACCGCCAAAGCGACCGAAGAGGATACTTTACAGGGGCTTGACCTGGGGGCAGATGACTATGTAACCAAGCCGTTCAGTCCGCGCGAGCTGGTTGCGCGTGTGCGTGTTGTGCTGCGGCGCACTCAGCAGCAGGAAGACCAGCCGCCCGAAGAACTGTGCATTGGATCTCTTCTGATTGATTTTCGTTCGCACGAGGTGTGGCGCGCTGGAGAACTCATCGATCTTACGCCCAAAGAATTTAAGCTGCTCGAGACACTCGCCAGAGAGCCGGGACGCGCCTTCAGTCGGCTGGAACTGGTGCGGCGCGTCTTTGGCCTGGATTATGAGGGCTTTGAACGTACTGTAGACGTACACATGATGAACTTGCGTAAGAAGATTGAACTGCATCCCAACGAGCCAACTTACCTGCAAACGGTCTATGGAGTGGGATATAAGTTCAGGAGGAAAGAGTCGTGAAACTGCTGCACAGTCTACGTGTCCGTCTTTTACTGATGTTCATGTTGGTGGTAATGGTCACATTGACAACTATCGCCTTAGCTCAACAAGCGACAACGGCCTCCGCGTTCCAGGACTATGTGAACACAACCAAAAACATTGAGCGTATAGACAAAGAGAAAGATGCACATTTCCTCAATCTGGGAACAGTAGGAGCGGTTGTCACAAATATGCTACGGGCATATGCATTAGGGGATATGAAGCGGGTACATATCCAGGCCCAGCAGGTAACGGGAAGTAACCCGCGTATTATTTTGGTTGACCATGATGGGCGCGTGGTGGTCGATACAAGCGGTCAGTTACCAGAAAATACTCTAATAAGAAACAATCAAACATTCACCACAAATCTCATCTCCACGTCGAATATGCCTGTGCTGGTCGTCTCTACCGATATAGCAAAGACTTTTGTGGCTTCTAAGGTGCCAACAGGCATCGGTACTCCTACTCCTTCTTTCGATTTTCTCAGTGTGGTAAATCGCTCGCTCTGGCTGGTCATTGTGGCGGCGTGGCTGCTGGCATTGCTCTTGACGCTGGCGTTCAGCAACAACATCCTCAAGCCGGTTGGCGAGTTGACGCGCATTGCCCGGCATATGGAACAGGGCGATCTCAGCCAGCGCGTCAAAATACGCACGAAAGACGAGATTGGCAAACTGGCCCACGCTTTCAATACAATGGCAGATAGCCTGGCGCATTCAGAAGAGTTGCGGCGCAATATGGTAAGCGATATCGCCCATGAACTGCGCACTCCATTGACAAACATTCGCGGCTACCTTGAAGGGCTGAAAGATCATGTGGTCGATCCCACGCAGGACATTATCGCCTCTCTTTATGAGGAATCGCTCATATTGAGTCGCCTGGTAGTGGACTTGCAGGAACTCACTCTGGCCGAAGCCGGGCAGCTTTACCTGCTACGCAAACCCTCGGTGCTGGAAGAGATCATCGCCAAAGCGGTATCCTCCTTGCAATTGCAGGCGACCAGCAAGCAACTTTTGCTAATTGTTGATGTACCATCACATTTGCCGAAAGTGATGGCGGATGCCGAGCGCACCGGGCAAATACTGCGCAACTTGTTGAACAATGCAATCATACATACACCTCCCGGCGGTGAAATCACCGTGCGCGCGCGTGCCAGTTATGACGAAGTAGTAGTCAGTGTGCAAGATACCGGCGAGGGCATTGCTGAGGAACACCTGCCTAATATCTTTGAACGCTTTTATCGCGCGGATGCTTCGCGTTCGCGCGCAACCGGCGGCTCCGGCCTCGGCCTGGCTATCGTCAAACAAATGGTAGAAGCGCAACATGGCCGCATCGAGGTGCAAAGCTCCCCGGGGCTTGGCTCTTGCTTCGCATTCACGCTGCCCCTGGCTGCGAACGAACCTGCCAGGCTGTCATCCTGAGCGCAGCGAAGGATGACAGACCAGGCGACGGATGACAGGTGGCGGGCCGGACTTGCAGGGCTTCTCACAAGTCGAGCGAGTGGAGCATGGCATGGGGGAGGCAAGGCGACCCTGGCGGTCGCCTTGCTTTATACGACTTTGCGGTCGCCTTGCCTCCTTCACCCGACTTTTACATCGCCCTTACAGATGGCGGGCCGGGCTTGCCCCCGCTCTGGATGCTGCTATACAATTCATGTATAATAGTGTGGGGTCTTTCTGGTTGTGGAAACCGTAGCATCCTGGGAGAAAGCAGCAGTATAGTGAGTTCAGAGCAACAGGAGCCGCCGCCTGATAGTGACGGTACGCAGAGTAAGACTACATCTGAATTGTGGGGACCCTGGGTCGAGCCGGAGGATGAGAGCGGCAAACAAGAGCGTCACGTTGCGCCGGGCGCGCAGTTCAGAAAACCTTTCGAAGCCCCTGCGCCTCCATCGCTAAACAATAACGACAATGACGCGCATAATAACATCGATCCACAGGCTTCTTTTCGAGAACATACTACCGCTGCTCCCACTCCGCAACCCTTTCAGCCTCAGCAAACCAATCCTCCATCGTATCCGGGGTATCCCGCGCCTGTCACGGGCAATCCGCCTTCGCAGACATTTCCGCCACCCGGCGCGGGCGGCGCGCCATCGGGATCAAATTATCCTAATTTCGCAGTACCATCTCCCTCGTACCAGGGATATGTTTCGGGTCCGCCCTCTTATGTGCCACACGGCGCGTATCGTAACTACCCTCAGCCAGGGACATACCCATACCCGTATGCGTATTATCCACCACCGGAGCCGAAACGCGATGGCTATCTGCTGGGCGTGGGCATTGCCGCATTCATTGGCTCAATCCTGGTCTTGCTGGGTGGGCTGTTCTCGCTCTTCATGCTTTTGTTTGTACAAACGGTACGGGTCAACTCTATTACCTCTGCTCAGAGCTTTACGGCGACCGTGCTTTTCGCGGCTTTCGCCTTGATTGGTTTGATCGGCGGTGGCTATAGCCTGTATCACTGCATTCGCTCGGTATTTTTACAGAAACCCTCGGCAGGTTTTGCTCTGCCGACGTTCTGGCTTTTTGTTGCGCTTTACGCGGCATTGATCGCGGGTGGTATTGCCCTGCATAACGCGGGGCAGGATCAGTCGGATCTCACCTTGCTGGCAATATTGATCTTGCTGGCGGGCTTTTTCCCTGCTATGGCCGTGATGGCGCTGGGAAATCGGCGCTTGCGTTTCCCAAAGGGCGCGCGCTGGCCGACAAGCTGGCGACGCTTCGTACTGGCTATCGTCAGTGGCGCAACGTTGGGTATTCTGGTGGCTGGCGCGCTCGAACTGGCCCTCCAGGCGGTGCTGGTACATGGACAGAGCGTTGACCCACTACTTTGTATCAATAATCCGACTGCCCCCGGATGTCAGAGCAGCAACGTCTACAACCTGCTCTTTATCACGGTTGCCATCATCGCGCCCATTGTTGAAGAAACAGTCAAGCCTCTCGCGGTAATCATCCTCATCGGGCGGATGCGCAGCGCGGCGGAAGCGTTCGTGCTTGGGCTGGCCTGTGGCATTGGCTTTGACCTGATCGAGACCAGCGGCTACATCGCTTCCAGCCCTGGCGACTGGGTCAATACCGCATTGATACGCAGCGGCGCGGGTCTGTTGCACGGCCTGGGCGCGGCGATGGTAGCGCTAGGCTGGTATTATCTCACACACCCTGGCAAAAATCGCGTGCCAAAAGCCATTGGCTGCTGGCTGTATGCTGTTCTCCAGCACGCGCTCTGGAATGGCTCAGCGTTCCTGACCCTCTTGCCCGGCTCGGCGGGCGAGTTCTTTTCTCGCCCGCTCATCATCGGCTCCGTCACCCTGCCCTACTTCGAGCTTGTCAACATCGGCGAGGCCATATTCATATTGCTCTTCTTCCTGTATATCACCTACCGCATACGCGGAAAGAAACCAGCCGTCTCAACAACCTGATGAAGTGTGATAACCAGATGGGGGAATGCGCGTGTCACTTTGTCCCCGCACGATGCTCTGGCCGCATCCCCAAAATGTGGATAACTATGTGTACAAACGTTCTAAATTGTGGAAAACTACGCGGCCTTTCTCCGTACATAAGGATAGATAGGGGCGGGCGACCATAAAGGCCCTCCCTGCCCCACATCATCCCCACTCGCCCCTACGGGTGTGGCAGGGCTTTTTGAAAGTTCCTCGCGCGGAGCAAGGCGACCGCCAGAGGGGGGGCTGGCAAGGCGACCGCAAGGGTCGCCTCTACTAAGAACCGCCTGGGGAGCCATGCCGTGGTCCTAGTAGAGGCGACCCTTGCGGTCGCCTTACCCCTCTTTCCTCGACTTTCGAAAAGCCCTGCGGGTGTGGGGGAAAACACTGGACAATCGCTGGTGTCCCTGCTAGGATAAGGCAAAAGGTTTGATTGGAAAGGACTGTTTTGTATGGCACAGACACAACTCGAAAGCTATATTTCGGAAAACGAGGGACGCTTCCTCGATGAATTGATAGGCTGGTTGCGCATTCCCAGCATTAGCACGCTGCCGGAACACGCGGGCGATATTCGACGGGCGGCGGAGTACGCGGTGGAGCAGTTGAAGCGCATGGGGTTTGAGCAGACGCAGGTTATTGCCACACAGGGGCATCCTCTGGTATATGGCGAATGGCTGAAAGCGCCGGGACAGCCGACTTTGTTGATCTACGGGCATTATGACGTGCAGCCGGTTGACCCGGTGGAATTGTGGGAGTCGCCGCCCTTTGAGCCGACTGTGCGCGGAGATAACCTGTACTGTCGCGGGGCAGCCGACGACAAAGGGCAGACCATGCTGGTCTTCAAGGCGCTGGAATCGTTGATGGCGGTGGATGGCAAGCTGCCTGTTAATGTGCGCGTACTGATCGAGGGCGAAGAAGAGGCCGGGGGCGAGTCGATCGAGGCATATGTTAAGGCGTATCCTGAACGCTTGAAATGTGACGCGGCCTTTATCTGCGATTCGCATATGCCCTCGAAAGAGCTACCCGCGCTAATTACGGGCTTGCGTGGCATCATCTACACCGAAGTTGAGGCGCGCGGAGCGAAGCGCGACCTGCACTCCGGCTCGTATGGCGGCGTCGCGCCCAATCCCTTTCACTCGCTGGCCGTGATTATTACGGGGCTGAAGGATGCGCAAGGACACATTCATATTCCGGGCCTGTACGATAACATTCGCCCGGCCTCTGAAATCGAGAAAAGCTTCTGGCGCGATGATCCCCTGCACATGAACGAGATGCTGCTGGAAGAGATGGGCGTCAGCGTATTTACCGGCGAGGCCGAGTATCCGCCGTTGGAACGCATCTGGGGTCGTCCGACCTTAGAGGTGCATGGCATCGTGGGCGGCTTCACGGGCGAGGGCGCGAAAACCGTTATTCCTGCCGTTGCAAAAGCCAAGATCAGCCTGCGCCTGCCAGCCGATATTCGGTCGGGCGAGGCGTTCGAGCTTTTCAAGCGGCGCGTGATGGAACTGGCCCCGGCGGGTGTCGAGGTCATCGTGCATAACGTACATGGTGGCGAAGGGGTCATCGTGCCGGTTGATGCTCCACCCATGCAGGCGGCGGCATCCGCGCTCAAGGAGACCTATGGCAAAGACCCCCTTTTCATCCGCGAAGGCGGCTCCATCCCCATAGCAGCCCTCTTCTACAATCTGTTAGGAGTGCCAGTCGTGATGATGGGTTTTGGCCTGCCCGATGATAACCTGCACGCGCCCAACGAGAAGTACTCGCTCTCGCAGTTCTACAAAGGCGTTCGGACGGTGGCGCTCTTCCTGAAAAATCTCAGAGGGTAGCCATAATCAAAAAAGTGGGCAAGGCGCGCC
>JBOGTO010000399.1:0-7026 GCA_050695155.1 Ktedonobacteraceae bacterium | reverse complement strand
GACAGCAATAGCTCGCGTGCGTGCCTCTTATCGCGCGGCTTGCCCAGCACCCGCTCATCCAACAGAACGGTTGTATCAGCGCCTATGACGGTACAGCCTCTGGCCTCTGGTAGAGTGAGCGCGGCGGCAGCCTTATGTTTTGCCAGCCATTGCGCCAGTTCTTCAAGGGAGCCGCTATAGCGTTCCTGCATGGCTTCCTCGTCGGATGGCGAAATGCAGACGCTAAAATCGAGGCCGAGCAGGTGCAGGAGTTGGCGGCGGCGCGGCGAACTCGAGGCCAGCAATAAGGGGTGTGATGATGTCATACGGATTGACGCTCCAGCACCGCTACGCATTCGATATGCGCCGTCTGGGGAAACATGTCCAGCGGCTGCACCGAGCGCAGGCGGTAAGTAGAATGAACGTGACAGAGAATGTGTAGATCGCGCGCCAGCGTGGAGGGGTCGCAAGAGACGTAGACGATACGCGCGGCGGGATGTTGCGCCAGCGTGTCGAGGACTGAGCGCTGGCAACCGGCGCGCGGCGGGTCTATCACCAGCCCGTCGATGTCTGTCTCCAGTGTGGGCAAGACATCCTCTACCTTGCCTTTGTGTATCTCCACATTATTGACTTCGCGCAGATTCCATTGCGCGTCCTTGATAGCGCTGGCCGATTCTTCGATGGCGATCACTTTGCCAACGCGCCGCGCCAGTAACAGCGAGAAGGTGCCAACGCCGCAATAGGCATCGACGACGGTAAGCCGGCTGCTGGCGCACGGTGCGTCACTCAGCAAACCGTCAAGCACCATGTGCATCATCTTCTCGGCCTGCGCGGTATTGGTCTGGAAAAACGAACTTGGCCTGATGCGGAAGGTTTCGCCTGCCAACTGCTCCTCCATCGTCTCGCCGCGCGCATCCAGTCCCGCCTCTCGCAATTGTAGCGCGGCGTTGTCTTCTGGTTGTGGTTGGATTAGCATCTGGCCGCTAGCGGCTCCGCAGCGTATCAAGACTTGAGGACGCGCGTTGGGTAGTGTACTCAGCACGGTCAGAGCGCGATTGATCTGTTCGCGCGCGATGGGACAGTTTGCGAGCGGCAAGACGCGGTGCGATGCTCTGGCGGTCAAGCCGGGTTGCCCATCGCGGTTGACGGAGAAGCGCATATGATTGCGATAGCCCCAGGGATCGTCGCACGGCACCGTATCGAGCAAAGGTGGATCGACGAAATTGCCGATTTCATGCAACAATTGCGCTACCAGCGAGCGTTTCCAGGCTAACTGTGCCGCATAGTCCATGTGTTGCAACTGGCAGCCGCCACATTCGCCGAAGACGGGACAGCGCGGCACGACCCGCAGTTCTGAAGCAGTATGGATCTCGGTAATCCAGACACGCGGCGGGCGCGGTTTCCAACGTCTCCTGTGGCGTTTCGGAGGGATGTTGACGAACTCCTGCACGGCAATCGTCACCTCTTCGCCGGGCAGACCGGCAGGCACGGGCAGCAGGCGCGTCTGCTGCTCGCCATTTTCAAGGTGCGTTGTAATTTCGGCCAGGGCGTCACCTTTGCCGGTTAATTCATGCAGAATAACGCGGTGATAGCTGGTGGTTGGCGGGTCGTTGTTCATTTTTTCTTAGATTCCAGCATCTGGCGTATCGTTTGCACCATCTCATCTTCAGGATCGATACGTTCAGCCTCTTCCAGCATAGCCTGCGCCCGTCGCGGCTCTCCCATGTCTAACAAGATACCGGCGAGCATTCCACGCAGGTGGGCGGACAGGGGATGCAGGCGCGCTCCCTGCTCCACAACGGCATACGCTTTTGGCAGTTCGTGCCTGCCTACATAGATGATGGCAAGCTCGGAAAAAGCATCAACATTCTGTGGCTCCTCCTCGATGGCACGCTGGTAATAGACCTCGGCTTCTACATCGTTCTTGAGCAGTCGATAGGTGCGAGCCACGTTAAACCAGCCACGCTCATGACGGGTATTTAGCTCCACAACGCGCAAGAAATGGCGCAATGCTTCTTCGTAACGCTGGCGATCCTGAGCCAGGGTCGCCAGGTCATTTTCAATCATAGCCTCCATTTCGCGCGCAGGGTTGGCTTGCAGCGCCGCTTCAAACAGGCGTTGCGCTTCGTCGTATGCTCCCAATTGCGCTTTCACTTCTCCCAGCAGCACATAGGCCACTGGCGTCTGATCCTTTTCCAACGCCTCTTGCAAGCGCGTTTCTGACAGATCGAAAAAGCGGCGCGAACGTTCTTGCAAGCCCGCTTCGTCATATTGTGCGGCCAGCGCTGACTCTATCGCACCAAGCTGTTGCAGGACGGCGGTATGGCGGTAATCTTGCGGGAAACGCCGCTCCCATTGCTCGAGATAGACCAGGGCGCGCTCGTTATTACCGATGCTGGTGGCGCGGCCAGTGGCGTCGGCATACATATCAAAATCCAGCGGCAATTTGACCAGCAGCGCATCGAGGTAATGCATAGCTTGAACGGTGCGCCAGATGATTTCTTCATAGCTCTGTTGTCCATCGGGATCAGTCGGTTTTTTCGTCTGCATGATCTGCTGGATGGCATCCTCATGCTCTTTCAAGCGCTTTTGAATATCGGAAAGCGCCAGACCCTGCGCGTTTGCGCCCTCGTCGGTCATGCGCTGGATGCGCCATGCTCCCTCTTCTTGCGCAAGGGTATAGCTCGACCAAAACCAGTGCCTGCCCGTTTCTCTCAGCACGGCTGTCCCCATCGGCATCTCAAGCAACGTGCCACCAAGAGGGATTTCCGTTAATTCGAGCGACCAGCACACCTCGACTTCGCGGCGGGATGCAGACCTGTCGCTAAGAAACGAACCAGGGAGCCAGAGCGCGCTCTGGTTATGTTCGCGTTCGCGGATGACTGTCACTTCAAAGCGAGTCGGGTGCGCTTCATCGACCCACTCATAGCGGCGTTCCATCCACTCATCGCGCGGCAATCCCTCACGTATTGGATTATCAGCCGTGAGCAAGTCGTAAAACAGACCGTAGTCACCCAGCGACCAGCCTCCAACCGCGTGCGTCACCATTTCGTCCGGCTCCATGTCAGGATCAATAAAGGTGCGACCCCGATCTTCACCCGCGTTCGGCGCGTCGAACACCAGTTGCTGAATGGTGGGGAGATGGTGTCGATAATCCTTATGCGGAGTCGTTTTGCGCAGCCTGTTGACCATTAGCGCATCGAGGATCAAACGGCGAGCCTCCGCTAATGTGCAATCGGTCATGCTCACTTCTTTGCCTACCAGACCACCTATGCTTGTTACCAGTTCGTTGATATGCGATTCGATATGACGTTTGGTGCCGATCTCGCTATGAAAATCTTTTACGCCATTCTGCCAGAAGTCGAGCAAAAAGTTCATCATGCGCACTTCGCCATACTCAAAGCCCTGCTCCCAGCACAGGATGATTTCTATTTCGCCCATCTCGCGCATGATGGGAATGACGCCTTTCCAGAAACGCGGGACATAGGAACTTGTCTGAGCGGCGGGCCGTTCCGGTTCGGGCGTCCAACTGGGATAGATTTTACTGCCCGCGAGTTGAATGAGGGCGCGGCGCGCCTCTTTGCGCACGGCCTTATCGGGAGCCAGCTCGTTAAGCGCCAGCAGCACATCGGCTGCATCCATATCTCGCTGCTTTGCCAGCGCCTTTAGCAATGCTAACTGTGTATTCTCAGCGTTGCTCGTAATCGAGGCCAGAGCTGTTTCTGCCTGTACGCGGCTACTGCTGCCATGCAGTGTTTCCGCTATGCTATGCCGTTGCTCAAGCAAATGTTGTAAATGCGCATCGTCGCCCTGTGGGACGATGGGTTGTTGTGATTTCTTCGATGTCATGACCTGTGTTCTTCTCTCGTTTATGTCAGCGCTGGTTTGCGGATTGCGCTTGCTATTGACTACGATTGTATCATGTGGGGCAAGAGCGGTTGAAGAATTTGTTCGTTTTGATTCGGTTCCCTCGCTGGCGTAGGGTACATAGCATCTATAACAAACACAAAAGTAGGGCCAGACATGAAAATGAGCGGCGTTGTTGCTTTATAACGCCGCTTGTTGGCTCTTAATGAAGCATCACGCCTTAACCATTAAATGATTGAATTGCTTTTGGCCCGATTACATCTCCCACAAAGAATTTGAAGGTTTTCAGGTGTGCTTGCTCCTCCCATCGAGAAAGGAATGATGTGATCAAATTGTAGCTCAACATTTGATCCACACTTGACGCACCGCCCATCATCTCTTTGCCAAACAAGAAGTTTCACATCATCGGGAATAGCTGAACGTGTGGCTTTCCCTCTATTAGTTGACGTATATGATGTAGTTGTGGATGATACGGCAATAGTCCTTGCCCTATTAATTCGTGCTTGTTGTTGCATTTTACGGGTAACAAGCAATGCTCTCACATCTTCGTCAGTTAGTCCTTCATTATCTCTGTAGAGCTTGTCTTCAAATAACCAGTAAATCTTATCATTTAATTCGAAACGATATGGCAAATCTTGCCTTTCTACTAGAAACTGGGTAAGCTCTCCTCGAGTAAGTCGCCACTTTTTCCACTCCCAACTTCTTTTGCCGATGCTTAAACACATGTGTCCCCGACTAGAAAGAAAATGTGGAATCAAAGTAATCGAAAAGTTCTCAACACGAGTCAACATAGGTGTCGTATCCTTCTCTGATATTCTCGCTCAAATAAAGCATATGGGGTTCTTTTATCGGAATCGCATTAATTTTATCATACCACATAAAAAAGCAATACCTGTAATACACGAGAACATAGTACAGCGCGACTCTTCTTACTAACATGAGTAATAACGAAAAACTGTGTTATAGGCATGTTCAAGCACATAGCCTACAAAATCATCGCCGTAACCTAAGCTGTTAAGCTCCGTTTCCAACTTCTGTAGCCGCATTACCTCATGGATAAAGCTCGTGTGGTATCCAGTAGTCCATGAACCTAACATACTACGCATGTTCTCAAAAACTGTGAAAATCTCGTCTATAACCTCAAGCACAGTACGCTTTTTCGTTTCTTCTATCACGAGTAAAGCTCTCTCCTTCTTCGACCATTGACCGAAAAGCCCTTATAAATCCATATGGATAAAAGCATATCATTACATACTATCTATCGTCAAGCATATGGGCATGGTAGTATGCTTAAATAAAGTGCATGGGGCTTCCAACATGGTAAGAATAAAGGTCAAAGAGATAGCAAAGAGCAAGGGGATAAGCCAATCCAAGTTGTCTCGTTTGGCAGATGTGAATGTATCCACGCTTCAACGTATTTACAGAAACCCTACTGGCACCAATATCAATATTTTCACACTCGAGAAAATCGCAAAAGCTTTAGGAGTCGATGTGTCAGAACTCATCGAAAGTACTTCCGAGTAATAACCCCACATTATTACTTTCATCTCCATGCTGCCGGGGCAGAACCCGCGCAACTTGTAAGATGAAAAGGGGCAGCGCGGCGCAGTAGAAGTAGGATGGCAGGCTACGCGCGGCAAAGAAGAGGGGCAATACGGCCAGTAGCAGGGCGGCTTCCGGGCGCGATTTGCAGATGCGCCAGTACCATGCCAGGCAAAAGAACATAGCCAGGACTTCAAGCGCGGTATAGACAACACCCGGCAAAAGAGGTAGAAGCGACGGCGAACTCAATGCCACGATACCGACACCTACCGGGTACATAGGATCGACGACGGGGGCCAGCACACCAGCCAGCCATGCATGAGGATTCCAGAGGATGAAGGGCAGGTTGATAGCCAGCATCAAACAGGCTGAGACGCTCACACGCAAGATGGCTTCTTTCAGATTATAGTGACGCCAGATCATGATAGCGTAAAAGGGGAGAAAGAGCCATGCAGGCTGCTTGGTGGCAAGCGCCAGCCCCAGGCAAAGAATCGACCACCAGCGCCTGTCTCGCAGTAGCCATGCCAGGAAGATCAGCAGGATATAGAGCATATCCGCGTTGCCATTCAGTACCGAAGTCAACATGCTGGCATTTGCCAACGATAGCAATAGTAGCCAGGGGCGCATTTCAGGGCGCACTATTTTCCAGCCGATGAACACGATCAGTAAATAGCAGATGAGATAAAGCGGCAGCGCGTTATTAGTTCCGAGCCAGACAAAAGGTAAAAGCGAGAGGAACGAGAAGGCAGGATAGCTCACTTTCGATTCAAACTCCGGCGCGTGGCCCGTTTTAAGGTCGTGCGCAAAGACGCTGTTAATTTGATCGAGAGTAGGATAGCTGGCGCTGTTGGCAAATTGCCCCTCGCGCAGCGGCGTTGTCCAGATGGGCAGGATCGAGAAACGCCGCGCGACGCTCAAAATGTTGGAGTCCGTGTAGGGATTATGGCCCTGTGTGAGCAGAATGGCGGCGTTCATATCGATGGAGGTGCCATCGTTGCGATAAATAGGCGTCATGAAAAAACCCATGACCGTCGAGGCGACTATTTCAGCCGCGCCTCCCAGTGAGGTGATGAGCAGGAGTATCACGATGATGCGCTGCCAGCGACGCGGGCGTTTCTGTGCTGTTACTGGCTCCTCTCCCGCTTTCGAAGGAGCCGGGCGAAAAGCCATCCACAGGGCGATCAGGCTGCCGCTAATCAGACAAAACGAAATGAGGCTAATCCAGGGTGTTAGAAACAGCGCACTGGGCAGGTAGAGCGGGATCAATGCGACAATTTCGTTGAGCGCCTGCAAAATCAGGGCTACGCCAATCCAGCACACGCGCCGTTGCAGGTCCATAATGGGAAGAGAATCGGGCGAGGCATTCTCTGTGAAGAAATAGCGCATGAAGCGATTTTTGCTGCGCTGTGGTTCAAGTTGAGCAGAGGCAGACGTAGTGGGCTGTAGAATAGTCGCCTGTTGTTCCGTCTCTTCACGCATAGTGCCTGCCTTCTGTCTGAATATTTACCGGTGTCCATCAGATATCAATGTCCGATTTGCCCGTAGGGGCGGGGGTGGTGTTGGGTCGGGAGGGGGCCTTTAGGGCCGCCCGCCTGTTGGGTTGAGGCATCGTTCGCCACGATCCGTACATGATGAACG
>JBOGTO010000398.1:0-6933 GCA_050695155.1 Ktedonobacteraceae bacterium | reverse complement strand
GGATGGGGGGGCTTTGACATGTAGGGACGCCCCTTGCGGGCGTCCGGCAACGGCTTTGACATGTAGGGACGCCCCTTGCGGGCGTCCGGCAACGGCTTTGACATGTAGGGACGCCCCTTGCGGGCGTCCGGCAACGGCTAGCCTAGCGTGGTGTAGACCACCAGACGCAGCGTTGTCTGATGCTGGTCGGGAATCCAGTCGCCCGCGCAGGTGATGAGGTTGAGGTAGGTGCCTGATCTGTTGCCGAATATGTCCTGTAGCGGTGCGTCTTGCGGGGCGTAGTAGGCGATATGCGTCACATGAAAGCGTAGCTGCTTGCCATCTTTCTCTGTTACATAGACCGCGTCGCCAGCATGGGCATTGCGCAGGTACCAGAAGACGGCGGGTGCGCCTCCCGGACGGTCGAGGTGTCCATCGATAACGGCGCTGCCCTGCTCGCCGGGGTGCGGCCCGGCGCTATACCACCCGGAATCGACCCACGGATTCTGGGTCGGGGTCGCCATGTCGCCATTGGGGAGCGTTCCCAGCGGCTCAATAAAAGAGTTTATGCCGATGGAGGGAACGCTCAATGTAACAGGTTGTAGCTCGTCGATGGTCGTCTGTGTAGGCGTGATAGGTCGCGCGCTGGCGGCGCTCCCAGCTACTCGCTCGGGAGGCTCTATGAGTGATGCCTCGTGAGCAGTGGAGATGGGGCCACATGCGACCAGCATAAGCAATACTGCGCTGATGAGAACAGCGCAAATGTGCCGCGAATAACGCATAGTGAAAGTATCCATCTTAGCCCGCAATCTTTGCCCTGCGACGGAAGAGAATGCCTGCGCCGATGAACACCGAGGCGAGAATTGACAGGAGCCAGGGAGTAAGGCCCTGTGACTGTGCATTATCAGGGAGCGCGAGTGGGCGCGGGTCGCTGCCGGTAGAAGGCACGCCTGGAACTCCACTCACCTGTGAGGGAACCAGTTCTATTTTGGGAGCGCCGTTCGCCATACCTACCGCAAAAATGCTGGTGACAGTGTTCTTATCCAGCGTCATAGCCAGGGGCAGGTTGGTATTCGAGCCGAGCGCCGCAAGGGCGAAATTATATGATCCCGCAGTCATCGTCATATAGCCACTTGCCTGCTTGTAGCCGATCTGACTGAGGATGTTGCTCCCATTGGCGGAAACGTTGAAAGCACCGGCATCGGGTGAAAGATTATAGATGCGCGTTTTGGCCTGCCCGGCAGCCAGAAAATTATTATCGATGAATACCTCAATCGAGAGGCCCGTTGCCTGCGACCCGATGGCGGCGGCTGTGTAAACAGTTCCAGGTTGAACGGCCAGCGTTTGCGTGATAACCGATGCGCCAATGCCTTTGCCAACCAGCGCAATTTGTACCTTGTGCGGGCCTGCTGGCAGGGGAACGTAGTCGGTAACAGAACCAAACGCGAAGCTGCTAAGTAGCAGGTTTCCATCAACGAAGACATCCGCCGTCCCAACGGCTGGCGAGGCGTGAATGACACGGATATAGGCGGGTGTGGCAGCCGAAGTTCGCACGGCCTGTGTACCCATGAGAACAAGTAGCGCCAATCCACCAAGCACGAGCGAAATACGGCTCAATCGCATGAGAGCATGTTTTGATCGCATCATAATCGTCCTCCCTTTTTGGGGAAACATACTCGATTGATGAATAGATACATTTAGAGGTTCCGGTTATGTAACGTTGCTACCATCATGCAGTAACATGCGTGATGGTATAAAAGTAAAGCGGCTGTGAAGCGTTTGTGATGAAACATCCCAAGTGTAGATCAAGAAGTAGCGTGTCCATACCAGATTCCATATTCGCCCAGTTTGTTTCCATGTTGGTCGAAGGTTTGGAAACTGCCTTCCATATCTCCTCCCACTTTGATTTTTCCGTCATATACCTCGTTTCCCACATCGATTTTGACTATAAAATGCAATATCCCGGTAGAGGTCACTGTTCCTGTGAAAGTTCCAGCCATGCCAAGTCCCTGAAAATGTCCTGTAATATCGCCATTGGCAGGGTTTCGCTGAATCTGGGTCAAGTACAGCGGCGTGGTCGTGCTGGCTACGCCTAAATCGCTGACTGTTCCAACATATGACGAAGCTAGAGGGGGATAAATAGAGATTTGTAGTGTAGGACTGGGAGTTGAAGGAGACGCCGTCGCTTGCGGCGCATGTGTCTGAGTTGATCGAGGCGTGGAAGTTGTAGGATGATGAGTAGCAGAGAGAAAAATCCCCAGTGAACCCAGTCCTAAAGCCAGCAGCATCAAGATCGCAAGGGAAAGCGCGCGTACTTTTTTATTTTTGAGAAGAGATGTCTGTTTTGGTGTGCTGAGCAGAAGAGGCGTTCCAGTGCCTGTCTCACTATCAAAAACGGCAGGCAGCGGGGTTTCGGGCAGCGAAGATGGGCGAGTCGGTTCTGGCAATTCAAACGAATCGTTGTGCAGTGCCTCCCAGAATGCTGCTACGCTGGAAAAGCGATGTTGATTGTAAATCGAGAGGGCGCACTGGACAGCATTGCTAACCGATCTTGGAATATCCGGCACGATTTCGATAGCTGGTTTAAGAGGGTCTTTGCCGTTTTCCGCCAGGGCAGTGATGCGCGCGATGGCATCAACCGGAGTCCTACCCGTCAATAGCGTATAGAGCGTCGCGCCAAGTCCATACACATCTGTGCGCAGGTTCGTTCTGCTGCCAGGGCTATATTGTTCAATCGGCGCGTAGCCAGGGGAGCCATGCCGGAAAACGGTGGTTGTGCCATCGTGAACAAACTCTTTAGCAGTGCCGAAATCGACCAGCACAGCTTCGCCGCCATCCATTGGCACAATAATATTGTCGGGCTTAATGTCTCGATGCACGATAGGCGGTTCTTGCTGGTGCAAATACGTCAGGGCGTCCACAATGGGAGTCATGATAGCCAGGGCCAGTTTCCAGGGAAAGCGCCTGTCTGGCTGCTCCTCGCGCACGTCCTCAAGATTCCTGCCCTTGATATATTCCATGAGCAGGTACACGCGCCTGAGTTTTTCATATTCAAAGACATGATAAACACGCGGCAACGCCGGGTGATCGAGCTTCTTGAGAATCTCGCACTCGAAGAGCAACCGCTCGTGATCGTGTCCGCTCGGCTCGATCAGTTCTTTCAGCGCAAACTCATGTTCCTGCATATGCCGGTCATTGACCAGGTAGACCGCACCGAAACCTCCTTTGCCGAGAAGTTCCTTGATACGGTAGCGGTCTCCATATGTGTCCTGCACGGTCGCTCCGACAGGAAGCGTCATTTGCTCTTGCAGCATAGCATACCTTCCAGAATCGCTATCTTATGTCAATTATGCCTGACAATCATACGTTTGTCTACTTAAAATGAATGATAACTACAAAAGTACCAGGGCTAAAATCAATTGAAATCAATTAATGATAAGTAGCCGCTCTTCCACAGGGGCATGGCGACCCTCGCGGTCGCCATGCCCTACTGTTGGCAAATCTCTGTTGTATCTGATATGCTGCTAATTAGAGCGTTATCGCAGTTCCGGTACTCGTTCCGGCTATAGCGCAAGCGCCTATTTGCAGCGTTCTATATGCTTAGAAACGGACAGGTTGGTTATGATTAACGACAATGGTTCAGTGAAGCACCAGACTCCTCGTGCTAACGGCAAGTCTCATCAGCACCAGACGCTTGATCCAGCCGTGTTGAAGTCGCTTGAGTGGCGTTGTATCGGGCCATTTCGCGGCGGGCGTGTAGTGGCAGTCGCGGGAGATGCGCAGCATTCACAGATCTTCTATTTTGGCTCGACAGGCGGTGGCATCTGGAAAACGACCGATGGCGGTATTCTGTGGGAGAACGTGTCCGACGGCTATTTCAAACGTGCCTCGATTGGCGCGCTGGCCGTCGCTGAATCCGACCCCAACGTCATCTATGTCGGCATGGGTGAGACGACTATTCGCAGTAACGTCTCGCATGGCGACGGCGTCTACCGCTCGACCGATGGTGGCAAAAGTTGGACGCATCTCGGCCTGGCTGAGACGCGCAATATCGCCAAAGTGCGCATTCACCCGCGCAACCCTGACGTGGTCTATGTGGCCGCACTGGGACATGCGCACGGGCCAAACGCGGAACGCGGCGTCTTTCGCACCGTTGATGGTGGCAAAAATTGGGAGCGCATCCTGTTTCGCAGCGAGAAAAGCGGCGCTATTGATCTCTCGATGGACCCCAACAACCCGCGCATCCTCTACGCGGCTTTCTGGGAGGCGTACCGCAATGCGTATACGCTGGTGAGCGGCGGCGAGGAATGCGGCCTGTACAAATCGACGGATGGCGGCGATACCTGGAAAGAGATCACGCGCAACGAAGGGTTGCCCAAAGGAATGCTCGGTAAAATCGGCGTGGTCGTCTCGCCCGCTAAATCTGAGCGCGTCTGGGCCATCGTCGATGCTGAGGACGGGGCTATCTTCCGTTCGGACGATGGCGGCGAACGCTGGGAGCGACTGTGCGAAGATCGCAACATTCGCGCCCGTCCCTGGTACTATATGCACATCATCGCCGACCCACACGATGCCGAAACGATCTGGGCATTGAATGTGCAGGCGTGGAAATCCATCGATGGCGGGCGCACGTTCAGCGAGGTGCAGATACCGCATGGCGACCATCACGAACTGTGGATCGACCCGGCCAACCCACAGCGCATGATCGAGGGCAACGATGGCGGCGCGTGCGTCTCTTTCAACGGCGGCGCAAGCTGGTCGAGTATCTATAACCAGCCGACCGCCGAGTTCTACCATGTCACGACCGACAATCAGTTCCCCTACAAAGTCTACGGGGCGCAGCAGGATAATTCCACCCTGTGTGTACCGGGTCGCACGCACGTCGCGGGCATCACTAACGCGGAGATCTTCGAGGTCGGTGGAGGCGAAAGCGGCTATATCGCCGTGCGTCCCGATGATCCCAATATCATCTACGCCGGCAGCTACGGTGGCTATTTGAGTCGCTACGATCATCGCACGAAACATGAGCGCAATATTACGGTCTGGCCCGAAGCAACCACCGGTTGGGGCGCGAAAGACACCAAATATCGCTTCCAGTGGACATCGCCCACCATGCTTTCGCCGCATGATCCCAACGTACTCTATACCACCGGTAATCACGTCTTCCGCTCGACCGATGAGGGCAGCAGTTGGGAGATGATTAGCCCCGATCTGACACGCAACGATGTCACGAAGCAGGAAGCATCCGGTGGCCCGCCCACCAAAGACAATACGGGCGCGGAGTATTACGACACCATCTTCGCCTTTGCCGAATCGCCCATCACGCGCGGCCTCTTCTGGGCGGGTTCCGATGATGGCCTGGTGCATATCTCACGCGATAATGGTCAATCCTGGCAAAACGTTACGCCACCGGACTTGCCGGAGTGGGCGTTAATCAGCATTGTCGAGCCTTCACCGCATGATCCCGCCGTTGCCTATGTAGCAGCCACGCGCTACAAGTGGGACGACTTCCAGCCCTACCTTTATAAAACCGGCGATTACGGCGCGACCTGGACGAAGATTACTGATGGTATCGCCGAGAACGACTTCACGCGCGTCATCCGCGAAGACCCCGCTCGACGCGGTCTGCTTTACGCTGGCACCGAGACGGGTATGCACGTCTCGTTCGATGATGGCGCGAACTGGCAATCGCTCAAGTTGAACCTGCCCGTTGTGCCAATCCACGATCTTGTGGTGAAGGATAGCGACCTTGTGGTAGCCACGCATGGCCGTTCGTTCTGGATACTGGATGATATAACCCCGCTGCGAGCGGCCAGCCAGGAGATCCAGGAAGTGCCGCTTTTCCTGTTCAAGCCGCGCCCAACCGTGCGTTTCATGGTCAACTACGGCTATTCGCGGGCCGCGAAGTCGGGTAATTTCTTCCGTGACACCGACAATACGCAGCTTGTCTCGCGCCGCGAACAGCGCCCCGGCAATATCGTAGTGGAGCGTCCCCTGAACGCGGGACAGAACCCGCCGGGCGGCTTGATCGTCTACTATACGCTTGCCAGCAAACCGGAGGGCGAAGTCAAGCTCAGCTTTTTTGATTTGCAGGGCAATGAGATCAAGAGCTACACCAGCGAGGCCGAACGCAAACCACTGGCTGACCCCACCGACGAGGAAGAGGAAGAGGAAAAGGGCGAACCCAACGCGCCTAAAGAGGCCGGGCTGAATCGCTTCATCTGGAATATGCGCTATCCCGACCCCAAAAAGGTTGATGGCTACGTTTCATCCGATGGCGCGATGTCTGGTCCCGTTGTGGCTCCCGGCACCTACCAGGTAATACTGACCGTTGGCGATCAATCGCTGGCCGCACTCTTCGAGGTGCATAAAGACCCGCGCGTAAGCGTCACCCAGGAAGACCTGGAAGCCCAGCTTGCCCTGCATCTCAAGGTGCGCGACAAGCTTTCGGAGACGCACGACGCCATCAACACGCTCAGGAACGTGCGCCAGCAAATCGATGACTGGCAGAAACGCACCTCGGACCAGCCGGTCAACGAGGCTTTGACGCGCATTGGCAAGTCCGCCAAAGAGAAGTTGAAGGCCATCGAGGATGAGCTTATCCAGTCGAAGGCCAAAACGCGCCAGGATACCCTCAACCACCCTGCCAAACTCAACGGCAAGCTGGCCTTTCTGGCCGGGGTCATTGCCAGCGCGCAGGCTGCTCCCACAGCACAAACCTACGCCGTTCTCGACGACATCTCCGCGCGTATCGATGCCCAGTTGCGCCAGCTACAGGAAGTGCTGGACACCGACGTTGCCGCGTTCAACTCGCTGCTGCGCGAAAACAACGTACCAGGGGTGATTCCCAGCGCGAAGATGAACAGCAACAAGAATGGGAAGTGACATAGGCATGGAAGGCGATAATGAGCAATAATTCGTAGGGGCGCGGGTTGGGTGGATGTGGGGAGGGGA
>JBOGTO010000397.1:0-4830 GCA_050695155.1 Ktedonobacteraceae bacterium | reverse complement strand
GTTGCATATAGGGCGGCCCACCTGGGCCAGGGTATCCATTATATCCTCCCATTGACTGCATAGGAACTTGCGCGTAACCGGGCATTGACATGACTGGCGCATTGGTAGTTGGTCCGTTCATCATGGGTGGATACAGGGATGGATTTAGTGCCTGCGAAACAGGCTGTTGCACTGGCGGCATTTGCATGGCAGGAGGTACAGGGCCATTGGGAAATATAGTAGAGTACGGCGTGATACCGGATTCGCGGGGCGAGGCCGGACCATTCATATATACCTGCGGGTTCACAGGCTGAGGAGCCTGCCCCATTTGCCACGCCTGCTGGTACTGCTGCGGTGGAGGAGTCAGGGAAGGCCGGGGCTGTTGCTGCACAATCCTTTGCTCCAGGGTATCCTGCTCTACAATAGAGTCGGGGTTCGGCGCTCCAGGTTGCTGCGGCGGTTGGGGTTGAGATGGCGACCCCTGCATATTGCCAGCATTCCAATTCGATAACAATCCTGAACGGGGAGGTTGGGGCGGCTGGTTATGGTTAGCCCTTGAATCATTGCCATCGAGTGCAGACGACCAGTTATTCATTGCGGCAATATGATCCGGCACATAACCACCGTTACCACTACCATCTCCCTGTTGCATACTAAATTTCGCAAATTGGGATTTCAATTTTACTTACCTGCTTCCTGATGAACTGATCCTGTGACTAGCATATAACCAGGCATACTATGACCTCACTCCTACCTTTTCCACTCCATTGCTATCTTCCACATTGTTCCCCTGGCCTTATCAGGGCATATATCCTCATCAGTTTCAAGGATAGTGTTATAAAAAGTAACCAGGCTCTCCTTTAGTAGAACGAACGGTTCTGCTAAACCTTCACATACTGGCTCCCGCTATACCATTTTTATCCATGCCATGCCAGAATGATAGGTCTTCTATTGATTAAACGGCTGTAAATGGGCAATCATCACATGACAGGCTAGATTGTCCTATGTCCCCGCTCTATTTTACAGATCTTTCTCTTCCCGACGAGCCTGTAAAAAGCCCAGGATCAGCGAGCCGATCAATACGACCAGCAATACTATCTCCATCGCACTGAATGTTTTTTTCTTCTGCATTGTTTTATCCCTCTAGCAAGGACTTTGTCCTTAATAATCTTTTTAACGCACCCACAACTCTCTGCCGCCTCCGTAATTATGCAACAGGTGGAAGCGTTGGGCAACCCAGGCGTGGAAAGCGGCGACATCCGGCAAGCCGAAACGCCCGGTGAAGAAGAGTACAGCGTGTACCTGCGGTTGGGCTGTGAGCGCTTCGAGTTGTGCCAGGGTGACTGAGCCGGTGGTGATACGCACCATCGAGGTGTCTACCAGCGCGGGCGGTGTGTCGCGGCTGGCGAGGTCGGCGACAAACTGCGCATCGGTCACGACCTGTTGATCGGGAGTGATGGTACGGTCAAGGTCGGTTGCCACGCGCGCCTCTAATTGCGCCAATCCATCAATGCCCCTGGCTGCGGCGTTGTTGTAATAGATCAGGTCTGACCGCACATCCAGCACAGCCGTGAAAAGGATCAGCGCTACCGCAATCCAGGTGAGAATCATCACCATACTGGCAGATGACGTGCTGGCAACGGCGCGTTTATAGGCTGCTGGTCCAGCGATGCCCATAACCGCTAATGCGATGAGCGGTGGCGTGAGCGAGACAAAATGGTGCGGGAAAAGTGGCACCTGCCGCCACAACAAAAATGCCGTTGCGAGCAACCACCCCAGCAAAGGCAGGACGCGCCAATCGCGGCGCAACAGGGCAATCACGCTGCCATACAGCGCGGCCAGCGTAAGCAGTGTCGCCAGCGCTGTCTCCAGCTTAAAGGTATTGCTCGCTTGCCCCGACTGAGCATTGCCGCTCAAAAGTGTGCCTGCGCTGGTATGAAACGTTACCACGCTCGACCACATGGCCTGGAATGACCCTAAAAATGGCAAGGTCAACACTACCATCGTCAACAAGAACGCGACTATCCCCGCGATGATGGATCGGTAGGGACGATAGATAAGGGCGGAGGCAAAGGGACGCGGGCGGCGCAAGCGCCCCCACCACCCATCCCAACCGCTCCCGCCCCTACCCTCTTGCGTATCCTCGACACCCCACCACAATCGGGCCACCATCAACAGCGCGACAGGCACCAGCAGCGCGACACCCAGCAATTTGCACATGATGCTTAACGCGACCGTCACGCCTGTCAGAATCGCCAATAATAGGCCGCGTCGTCCTAATGGATATTTCCACCAGTAGAGGGCCAGTCCCATAGCCAGGAAGGAAAAGGCCACTGAAGATGCCTCAGCCTGAATGGTCTGCGATTGCGCCAGGAAGAGCGGATCAACGACGGCCAGGAGCAGCGCAGCGAGCGCACCGAGACGCCCGCTCAATGCCTTGCCTATCAGGAACGCGCCCACCAGCCCAAAGAGCGAAATAATAGCAATCCCAAGCCGCGCCGACCATAGCGAAGCGCCAAAAAGAGCATAGACAGGATAGGTAGAAAGCAGGAACAAGGGCGGTTGAGAGTAAAAAATATCGCCATAGAGGGAATGTCCCGCGCCCATCGCGCGCAACGATTGCCAGTACACGCCCTCATCGTAGCTATCGCGGTCGAAAGGCAGGCCGAGGTGATACAGGCGCATAGCGATAGCCACAGCGAACAGGGCCACAATCGCCGTCCAGAACAGCAAGGTTTGCCAGTCCGGGCGACGCGCCTGTTCTTGCCGCGTGCCTGTTAGGGCTTTTTTTGTTGCACTGATTGACATAGTAGCATCTCGTCTCATTTTTGTTATTACTACTACAACGAAGAAAGGGCGAGGTTCAGTACACTGAAGCCCCGCCCTTTCTTCGTTGTAGTAGTTTAGCCGCCCATGAAGAGTGATGGCCCCTCATTGTCGGAGAATGAAGCAAGGTTGCCTGTGGAAATGCCGCCATCGCGCATATCAACAGGCGAGATGCTCGAATCGATAGTCCTGGTTATCTCGTCATACGAACCGTCGCCGTTAGTGGCGCTGGCAATCAGGGTATGACCATTGCCATTCCCGTTTTTATGGCCGTTGCCATTGCTCAGCACATCCTCAAATTCGGACATGACCAGGCGTGTGACGCGCCGCGCATCGGCATCGTCAATCAGTTTTTTGATGTCTTCGGCAACCAGTTCGTCACGCTCAATCAAGGCTTCAGCGACAGCGATCAAGGCTTCACGATGATCTTGCAAGAGACGCTTCACGCCTTTCATTTGCGATTGCAATACGGCTTCAACGCGCTTGGAAAAATCCGGCGGCATGTTTGGGCTGCCACCTAGCGGGCTGCTGAAAGCGGCGAATGAGATCAGTGTACCATCCATGCCCCAGGCGCCAACATACAATCCCGACAGCGAAGTTGCGCTTTCAAGGTCAGACGTAACGCCATTCAAGTTCACATCAAGGAATAACTCTTCGCTGGCGCGCGCGGCCAGGGATACCTGAATACGCGCGAGGATGTCTTCTTTGCTCAGCGTCTTGATGCTCTCTTTGGGACGTGGCAAAGCAAAGGCCGCCGCGCCCTCCAGATCGCTGCGCTGGTGGATGGTGACATACGCCGGGAAGTAGCGTTCCAGCAAGTAATAGGAAGCAACCGCGTGTCCTGCTTCATGGTAAGCCAGGCGGCGCTTATCAATGGCCGTCAGCTCGCTCAACTGGCGGAAGCCGAATTCGTGTATGTCCTGCGCCTCGATCAGGTCGGCGTAGGTAATCAGCTCGCGTCCATCAAAGTGCGCAATAATCACGGCCTCATTGATGACGTGCTTGATCTCAACCGGTGTATAGTTTATCAGGCGCTGCACCAGCGCCGCCACTGAAATTGCCTCATTGTGCTTGACTTTTTCCAGGTAGTATTCAATGACTTCGCCGCGATACTTGTCGGTCGGCGCTCCAACGTGTACTTTGCGATCAAAGCGACCGGGGCGCAGCAGCGCCGGATCGAGCGAATCGGGAATATTGGTCGCGCCAATCGTCAGCACCGGCTGAGATTGCACACGACTATGGGAAAGGCCCAGGGTGCGCATGATTTTCTTAAACCAGCCCGTTTCGATATTGGGTGGGTCCATCTGCATCAGCAATTCGTTCAGACCACCAGTACCCATACCCATAAAGCCCATCATGCCACCGCCCGCCATCGGCCCGGCCCCCTGGCCCTGACCTGAACGCGACATACCAATGGCGTCGATTTCGTCCATGAAGATCACGCAGCCACCATATTCACGCGCATAGCGGCGCGCTTTATTGTAGAGCCGCTTAATCATCAAAATGTCCATACCGATGAACATGGCGCGGAAGCTGGCAGCGCTGGCATACGCAAAGGGAACGCGAGCCTCGGTGCTGATACACTGCGCCAGGTAGCTTTTACCAGTTCCTGGAGGGCCAGAGAGCAGTAGCCCGCGCACAGGCAGGCCGCCCATTTTTTGGTATTCTTCGATGCCTTCCAGGAGTTGCACGATACGCCGGGCCGCTTCCAGCACTTCTGGATTGCCCTTATAGTCGTTGAAGCCTACACCCGTCTCACCCGGCATGACCCAGTACAGGCGCGGGCGACCCAGGAACCAGAAGATTGCCACAAACTGAAAGACAATAGCAACCATGTAGAAGAGGAATAAGAAGATGTATTGGAAGATCTGGCCGGCGGGCGGCGGAGTCAACTGCGGGACAACGCGAGTCACAAAGAACCACAGCAAAACGCTAAAAACGATGAGCCAGAGCCAGCGTCTTTTCGCAAAACGTCCGAACTGATCCATGCCCAGGTCGATTGACCTGTCCAGGTCACTTTTTTTC
>JBOGTO010000396.1:0-8628 GCA_050695155.1 Ktedonobacteraceae bacterium | reverse complement strand
ATAGCATCTTACGCTATTGGGGGGATTTCTGGTGGGAGGATGTTATTCTCATGCTTGCGATGCAACTCTCTAGTACAGGTGTATGGCTAAAGAAACTGATGAGTACGCGCGATGACTTCTTTAATACGAGTACTTTGCTGGCCGGACGCATGCTGGCAGATCGACGTTTATCTGGAGCTGCTAACGCTTCTCCAGCACAACTGAAAATCATAGATAATCTTTTCAATAAATTGAATGGAACCAGTTATCGCTCGATGTCAGATGAGGTTGTCAAGACGCTTGTGGAAGTTGCCAGCCCTACAGTAAACAGGCGACTTCTAGATATGTTAATCGAAAATAATAAAAACCAAAGATCTTCAATCATAGGTGGTTCTATAATCAAATATCTTGGACAATGGGGGAATTGTAACGATCCTGAGGATGAAGCGTATAAAGACCTTATAAAAACACTCAAGGATGGTCTGAAAGGTTCGCAGGAAAGTGACCAACCGTACAGTATCTCGATCCGTCGAGTTATTTTACAAGCGTTATGGGCATTGGAGGGTTCTGCAATTATTGATTTTGTGATCGAATTTCTAGGTGTGTCAGATCAGGATAGCCATTCCCGTTTCTCCAGAGTATGGGCTACTGATGAAGCTGTGCTTTTACGTGATATGGTAAGGATATTAAAGAGATTACGAGTAGTGGAAAAGATTACAGATTTGTGCCGTTTACTAACCTCTCCGCCTGTTATTGAAGATGGACGGGAACGCATCGATTTCCAGATCGAAGTAGCTAAAACTCTCGGAGTGCTTGGATCTTATTGTCAGAAAATTAGTGATCGAGATGTGCTACTGGAGACTCTAACGGCTATCATAGAAGACTCGAGTAAAGATATTCATAAAGATCCTCAGCTTCGTATTGCCTGTATCAATGCTCTTGTGCGTTCAAGAAGCTACGGTATGAAAGTGACCGCGCGGCTAATTCGGCTGTTAAACAACGATAAACAGATGAAATGGGAAGTGCGAAGCAGAATCAAGTTATCATTAGTTATAATTGAAGAGAACCAGCCAGACATGCAAGTATTGTTAGGATTGCTTCTCCAGAACAAATACCAGAGCGAATACCTGGAATCAATCAATAACCAGTCTTTGGTAGGAATAATCAATCTTCTTATTGATTTACTTTTTATATCAGCGCAAGAGCGTACCATTCAAAAGCAACAAAGGCCAGGTTTGGATAATCGCCTGAGCCTTTTGTCTTTTATAGAAGAGAACAGAGCATATGTTTTTGTGTCTGCTCTGGTAGAGATACTCTATCGTAGCGATATTGAGGATCCTATTCGTGTCCGTATCGCCGAGATGCTGAGTACTTTGGGCGATGAGGAAACTGCCAGGCAACTTATTATCCGATTATTTGATAAGAAACTTCTTGAATCGGCATATAGACTTCCAGGGGAAATAGTGCGAAGCCAGGTTGTTGTGGCATTAGGAACATTGTATGACATTGGTATGGTGGACGATAAGAGTCTTCAAACACGACTTTTAGCTGGCCTGGGGGAACTCCTTGAAAGCAAGGATACAGGTATAGAGACACTCATAAGCAGTTGTAGGGTCGTGCATCAACTTGGTAGCAAAGCGGAAGGTCTCAAAGAAAAGGTCATTGAAGCTCTTGAAAGAGATATACTTCTAGCTTACCCCGATAAATTTATTGTTCTAGGTAATTCGGAAAAGATATGCGTGTAGGAGTAAAGCTTGTAAAAGATGAATTTGGGAAAGATAAATCAGTCGATGTGTTAGTAAGTGATAATCTGATCACATTACTTTGCAGCCCAGAAAAATTCGGCAGTATACAGGAAATTAGCAATGATGCTATTTTCATGCAGCGTAGCAAAGAAGCGGGTGAAGCTCTTATACACTTGTATAATACACAGATGAAACGAAGGAAAGAGATTAATGAGCAATTACACGATCGTTTACTAGACCCGATTACCGATTCCAGGTACCTCTTAAATATCTCTGATGTTCTCAAACAAATAAGGCACACGCCAGAACAGTGCTACTACCTTGCAAAACAGTTACTCAAGAAGTTGCCACAAGAAACGCTTGATTGTGTGTTTGATACAGTCTGGGAGATTAGTCGGCGGATGGGGTACAGGATTTTTCAGGATGGAGAAGATATTAAAGTAGTGGAGATTGACAATATAGAAGCCTTCACAAACGAATATGCTGATAAATCTGTGAGCAATCCTATGTAGTTCCCTTCTCAAGGTTGTTTCATTGACGAACTTATAAAACGGAGTATCCATAGCACGCAGGTAGAATGACGAATATGTACAATAGTCGAAGGTTGGTAGTACTGGCATCGGTGGCGATGACATTTATTGTGATCGTCATCATTGTGTCGATTATCATACGGTCAACAGCCGCCGTTACTGTCGTCGTGGCAGCGGGGGCGCTTGTTGCTTCTCTCGTCAGTGGTGTTGTGGCTCTGTTTTATGCTACTTCGATCATACAGACGCTAATGGATCGCCTGAAAGAAATCTTCGCCAGCTTTCGTGAGGCTAAGCCGCGAGATGGGCAGAGGCAGGATGAGCCAGTTAGCCTGACGAGAACCGCTGGACTGCCCTCGATTACTCGATCTGCTTCGCGCGGTAGTGGGCAGCCCGCTTCAAAATCCTCTGCGGTGCCTCCTTCGCGCAGCATTGATGACTATGTCAGAGATTACCGCTGGAAGCTATGCGAAGATAAGGAAATGAATCAGGTACGTATCTTCACTATGACGTGGTCGCTCAACTTGCTAAACATCTATGTGCGACTGCGTCTGCACCAGCAGACCGGCCCTGGAGGAAGTCCAGAACCCGAAGTACTCAATGCCCAGGCTATGCGTGACCCAAACCAGGTCTTCAGAGCAGAGCGTCTCGCGCTAGAACGCAAGGTTGGTAAAGCCATCGAACCGGAACAGGCTTTGCGTTACTACCAGCGCTGCGTCATGCTCGGTGATCCTGGTGTAGGCAAAACTACCATGCTTAAATATCTGGCCTTGAAGTGCGCCGCTGAAGAATTGCGCGGCCTCTCGAATTTCCCCATTTTCATCGATCTCAATGTCTTCGTTCAGCAGCTCAACGTGGCTACCTGGGAACTTCATGCGCACGATACCATTAACAACCCCTTACTGGTCTTTGCTGCCATGCAATGGGAGCAGCGGTACGGTTTCCCTATGCAAGATGCCCTTAGCTACATGCATGAACGCCTCAAAGACGGGAATGCCCTGGTGCTGCTCGATGGTCTGGATGAAACACTGGTGGGGGAGAGCCGCGAGGAGGCAAATAGGAGTTACAGGCGGGTAGAACTGGCGATTAATCACCTGGCGGAGGTGTACAATAGCGCGTTTATAGTCGTCACCGCCCGTTTCGCGGGATATCAACAACATGTGCCATTACAAGAGTTTACCGAATTAGAAGTGCTGGGATTTCGCGCGAATGATATCGAACAGTTCGTCAACAAATGGTACTTCAACCGCCAGCAGGAGCAGGCACACACTGGTGATGACGACAGAAATCGCTCCTCTGTTCCTGTGCAAGGTACTGTCGGCAATTTGATCCACCAGCTTAACAATCCACAACTACAGGCCCTGGCTTCAACGCCTCTGCTCCTTGCTCTCATGGTTTTTACCTATCAGGAGAATACAGGAGTATTGAAGCAACGAACGGAGTTGTACCGGAAGTGTGTCTCGCTCCTCCTGGAAGAATGGGATCGTGACCCTGGACATACACTACGAAATCGCGGACGCCTCTTCGATCCAGTGAATAAAGAGCGTTTACTGATGAAAGTTGCCTGGCATTTCCATACGCTGGGTCGCCGTTACTTTTCCGAAGAAGACCTGTTGAAGATCATCGAAGATTATCTCCAAAAAATAAATATGCTCTCCAATCCATTAGATGTGCTGGATGAAATATCCATCGGGAGCGGTCTACTCAAGAAAATGGGAGATGGTTTGTATGGTTTTCTGCATTTGACCTTACAAGAGTATTTTGTAGCAGTGGAAGCTGTCGAATCAGATTATGCTCGATTGGAATCTCACCTGGACGACCCCTGGTGGGCGGAGGTTCTGGTACTCTATGCTGGACGGGCTAGAGATGCCTCTAGTCTGTTGGAGGACCTCTGGACGCAGGGTGGCTATGATCGTTTCAATGAAGGGCTAGACCCGCTATTTCATAGCAAGTTGATTCTGGCAGGGCGATGCCTGGCAGTGCATCCCCATATAGAGAATTTTTCTCTGCGCATGAAAATTACCGGGCGTTTGCAGCGTGAATTGAGAAACACTCGTTATGCCTGGACGCGCCAGCAACTTGCCGAAACCCTGGCTGCGTTAGGCGATCAACCAATTGATGATCTGTCGAGCGGGCATATTGATCGGCAATCGGTCTGGCACAAAACAGTACAAGAGCTGTTGTTTGAGTTGCTGACGGAACACGATTCCACCAGGCCACAGGTGCAAATTAGCATAGGTCGGGCGCTGGCTATTTATGGGCAGGAAGAAGCGCGCAATGAACTGGTGCAGTATCTCTATAACTCGCAGGCAAACATCGAGGTGCAGATACAGATTTCTCAGGCTCTCGGATTGTGTGGGTCGTCCGAGATAGCGCATCAGCTTGTTGATGCTCTGCTCAAGCCGGATTACGTCGTGCCGCTGGATGTGCGTTTGAGTATTGCCCAGTCATTAAGTGACTTAATCGATGATTCGGTAGTACCCAGGCTGGTGAAATTGCTGCTCAACAGAAAGCTGCCTCTCCAACTGCGTTGCGCTATCGTTGAATCGCTTGGCACATCTGGCAGGCATGCTGCTGTTCCAGATCTGCTCGATCTTTGCCAGCAAGACTATTCCGAGTCGAGTAGAGGATCTGGTTTGCAGTTTCCGATCTACTGGCGTGTAGTAGTGGCGCTTGCTTCGCTGGGCGAAAATCTCGAAGATGTCTATTCTCTGCTCAAATTTGTAAAGGATGAGCGATCCCCGGCTTCGGGAGATCCCCGGCGGGAGATAGTTAATGCCCTGGGAACGCTCCAGCTTAGTTCACTTGCACAGGAAATGTTTCCTTTAGTGTTAGATGAAAAAATCGATAGACTGGTTCGTATCAGCATAGTTTCTGCGATAGGAGCTATCGGAAGCCGTTCACTGATCACCCCCATTTTGGAAGTACTACAAAATCGCGCAATAGATATTTACGTGCGTTCTGCCCTTTGTACCACTGTAGGTAAGCTGGGCGACCGGCGGCATATTGAAGCTTTGTACAGAGTGCAGTTGCATCTTACTGACGACGATTCCCTTGTCTATCGCAGCATCACGATTGCGCGCGGTCGTCTGGGAGACAAGCGGGTTGTCTCGGAGTTAATAGACTATTTAACGCAGTCCGAAAGCGAAGAGATGACCATATGGGTGCATCTTGATGTGCTGGATGCGATCGGGAGCCTGATTAGTGAATTACACGAATCCCATTTTAGAACGATGCTCGAACTTGTTCAACGCCCATCCATCGATTTGGAAATCAAGAGAAGCGTCGTCAAACTCCTGCCGCAGTTGGTGGTCTCCGCCTCAACTCACAGATTTAAGCGCGAAGTTGCAAAAGTTCTTGAACAGATTGTGATGGGCAGCGGCGAAGACGGGAAAGAACAGTTTGACAACCAGTATCAGCAGATTGTCGATGCAGCTCATTATGCGTACTGGTCAGTGAAACAGATAGTCAACACTTAGCACAATCAAAGATTCGAAATCTGTGAAATCGGGTATTAAAACACTTGTTTTATCACATGCTTTGTATTATAATCCAAACATACTATGCTAATATCGATATGTCGCCTTGCCATTACTACTAAACTGCTATATACTGTAATCTACCGACAAGCCATTCGTACAATACTTTTATGATAAAGATATGATGCAAAAACTTAGTCGTACTACAATAAAGGCGATTGACTCTTCTCTCTGGCGCAGGGAGGAAGAGGGCCTCCGTTGTCTGATCTGTGCGCGTTCTTGCCTGCTTAAAGAAGGAAGCACCGGGTTTTGCACAGCTATCGTGCATGAGCAAGGACAACTCTTTAGCACAGCCTATGGTGTCGTCAGCGAAGCCACTGTAACCCCTATCGAAAATCGTCCTGTTTATCACTATCGACCGGGAACCCATACCTTAAGTCTTGGAGGGCTGGGGTGCAATCTGCGTTGCGGCTTTTGTCAGAATTGGGAAGTGGCTTTCCGGGATGCGCGTCATGGTGGTGGCCTGCCACAACCGAATCTCGCGCCGGAGCGCGCGGTGGAACTGGCTCTGGAGCAGCGTTGCGAAGGCCTCGCCTGGACGTTTAATGAGCCGACCATTTCTCCAATGTACCTGTTGGATTGTGCCAGGCAGTCGCATGAAGCGGGATTATACACAGTGCTAGTGACGAATGGGTTGATGACGCATGAAGTCTTAGATATGATTGGGCCATTTATCGATGTATATAGAGTGGATGTGAAAAGTATGGATCAGGTATTTTATCAGAGGGTCGCGCACACATCACGCATTTTGGATATTTTGCCTGTAGCGCGTCGCGCCCAGCATGAATACGGTATCCACGTAGAAACCGTGACGAACTTGATGCCAGGACTAAACGATAGTGATGAACACCTTAAACGCCTTGCGCAAGCTATTCTGACACATCTCGGTGAGAACACACCCTGGCACCTTAGTACCTATGTCCCCTATGCCAATATGACTCACATTGCGCCAACACCTCCTGCCACCCTCGATCGAGCGCGTACCATTGGCATACGCACCGGGCTGCGTTTTGTCTATACGGATGATATTTCTACACCAGGTACTGCTAACACGATCTGTCCTACATGCGGTGAATGTGTCATAGAGCGCAAGGCCCACCAGGTACGTTTACTCGGGTTGGCGCAGGATGGAACGTGCGCGCGCTGCCATGCTTCACTGGGAATGATCCTTGCAACGTCTTTTACTTCTCTACAGAAAGAGGATCTGGTATGAAGAGATTTCACGTAGGTCAATACGGCTTTGCATGGCCTCTGGCAATCATTTTCTCTCTCGTTTTCACGATGCTTCTGGCGAGCGTAGGCGCAACCGCCTCCTATGCTCAGAGCAGGAGTGAGCTTCCAGGGCCTGCCACTTACTATGACGCTAATGGACATGTCACGATTATTATCCTTGATATGTCCGGTTCGATGGCGCAGAATGACCCGCAGGGCTACCGCTGCTCCGCTGCCAACGCTTATATTGATTTGAGTGACGCTAATGATTCTATCGGCGTAATTGGCCTTGATAATAATAATGGACAAATAGGTGGTAGCCATAATTTTCAGACGGCACAGCTCTGGTCTAATCCTGTCAATATGGCAACCGTACAGGCGAGGCAGGCCCTAAAAGACACCATCAAAACAAAATCCAACAACTGTAACCCGGACAATGCCACCCCGACCTATGATGCACTGGCGCAGGCCTATACAATGCTCGCTAGCGCAACGAAACAATCTGGCCTCTCAGGTTCCGTGATTCTGCTGACTGATGGCACACCCTTTCCCGATACAGACGGGCAGATCGCAGCTATTAAAAATGATCTCGTCCCCATGTTCAAGGAGAAGAACTGGCCTATTGACACCATTGGCCTGGGCGAGGACTCCGCTGTTGGCGGCAATACGCCAGGTACATTTCATGATTTTTTAAGCAGTGTCTCCAGCGCGACAAGTGGCAACTTTTATGATGACGGTCATGGCGCGGTAAACGGAGTCAGTCCGCTCAATATCGGACCATTCTTCGTCCAGATTTTCGGGCGCTATTCCGGCCTTACTGTGAGCGAGGATATTCCCCCGACGCAATTGAATGGTGGCACAACCTCGCGCAATTTTCAGGTGACAGGTGGGACTACCAACCTGAATGTTGTCGTGGTCAAGGATCAATCGAGTACACAGGTAGCGTTGCAAGGTGCCGATAGTCAACCCGTAACTGCCAATGGCAACGGAGTTTTCCTCTCAAGAGAGAGTTATCAGGACATTTTCCAGATCAGCCAGCCTCAAGCTGGAGCCTGGATAGCGAATGTGACAGGTTCCGGGCAATTTATGCTATATAGTTTGAAGAAGACCAACGTGGGATTGCAGCTTGCCAGCCTTGCTCTGAAGAATTCAAATATCGCCATCACAGGCGTCATTCCGCTGGGCCAGCCCATCGTCGTGAAAGCCAACCTGACCGAAAATGGTCAGGCGGTGACGGATAACAGCTTTTCTGTTAATGGTACTATCACCTATGCTGGCGCATCCAGCCAGTATAGCCAGCCGTTTACCCTGAATGATAATGCTACACCGGGAACCTATGTTGGTGATGTCACTGTACCCACTTCTGCCCCTGCCGGAACGTATAATATTACGCTTCAGGCCAGCACCGTCACCCTGCAAAACGTGGCATCCAGTGTAACGCAGACAGTCAGGATGGAGATTTTCCCTGTACCGAGTTTTCTGTCTCCTCAGACAGGAACGTTGACCGATACAGCTATACAAACAACGGTAATTCAATGGCCCTGGCCGCTGGAAAAGCTCTACAGTTGGTCGGGACTCAACTGGTTGAGCGGATGGCCGTTGCAGGGAACGCCTGCCGAGGCTCGC
>JBOGTO010000395.1:0-4609 GCA_050695155.1 Ktedonobacteraceae bacterium | reverse complement strand
GTCCATATCCGTCCACGAGAGTAAGAGCGCAAAGCAAGCCGGACCAGGGCGACCCTCGCGGTCGCCCTGGTCCGGCTTGCTTTGCGCTCTTACTCTCGTGGACGGATATGGACACGCAGCCAGGATTCGAAAAGATCCGTTGCTACTTCTAAATTACCGGTTCGTTCAGCCACGGCTTCTAGCTGGAGAGCCAATTCGATAGGGTCTCCAACAATAATGATTCCATTCAGGCGTAAAAACACATCACAGGCGGCAAAGGCCGTTCGTTTGTTGCCATCGAGAAAAGCCTGCGCTTGCGATACACCTACCGCCAACAAGGTCGCCTGGCGAATGAGATCAACCTCTTCATAATGAGCCGCCATACGCGGGCGCATGATGGCCGATTCTAACAATCCCTCTTCCCTTAAAGGGGCTGGACCAATGCCGAACTTTTCCATCATCGCCTGATGTAATACCAGTATATCTGCCAAACTAAGGTAGCGTATTTCTGCCATTGCTTATACACTCTTAGTTTTCAGCCAGATAGCGGTATGTTTTCTCATTTTGCTGCCAGCTTTCCTCGAAAGCCTTACGAAGGTCAGGCGACATTACAGGACGTATCTCCGCCGGGCGAACTTCAATAGACAGCAACTGCCCATCATGGAGATTTTGGCGCTCCACTTCTTCTTTTGGAATAGTTACAACATAGCTGTTACCGACTTTTCGTAGTTTTTGCCAGAGCATAATAAACCTCTCTTTGTATACGTTGTATATACTACTGCTACAGATGATACAACGTTGTTTTCCTGGTGTCAAGAGAGTCCCTTGCGTTTCCTTTCTATCATGCATACAATGGCACTAAAACAAAGTTAGGATGGATTAAAATAATGGCAGATTTCATGAATTTTCCCACAGCGCATGAACGAGTGCTTCGATATAGTAATACCACTATTGGTATCATCCCTGATATTTGCCTGGTATCGCATTTTCAGGTGGGAACATGGCGCGTGCTGTATCGACCGGATGAGACGGGCAACGTGAAACGCTGGGGAATGCCTTTGATGATCCCCAACTTTTCACGCTTGAAGGATGGCATGTTCCAGGAGAAAGGCACTTCGCTGCCTATACACGGCTTCGGGCGCACACTGCCCTGGACGGTCACACAGGCGAGCGAGACGGCTCTGACGATGCAACTAAACAGCAGTGATGCTACACGGGCTGGCTATCCTTATGAGTTCACTTTCACAGCGACCATCGAGGCTGGCGAAGGGACGCTGACCTATACGCTGACAATGGAGAATCGCAGCCAGGAAAGTATGCCCATTGCGCCCGGCTTCCATCCCTATTTCGCGTTTGCACAGCAGCAGAAATCCGCGTTGGTGACTGATGGGCCTCCGGGTTTCGCGGTACAGGACTTTGACTGGGTCGAACATATTCCTGATAAACCAAACCCGTTTGAACATAGCGTACGTATCGAGATTCCAGGTGGCGGCGCGTTGACAATCGAGGAGCTGCCGCAAGATGGTGACTACAGTCTGCGCAATATGCAGGTCTGGTCGGAGCCGCCTTCCAGGCCAGATCACGATTTCGTGTGCTTTGAACCAACGGTCGGCAGCGAGGACGCCCTCAATCGCCCTGCTGATCGCCTCAATATTGAAGCGGGTCAGTCACGTCGCATCGTATTACTATTGAGGGGCAAACCATTGTAAACTCTGCGCCCAACTACGGCGGCATTCGTTCGTATATAGTTTGTTCCTTAAAATAGCGATGTACTCGTGCAATTCGCACATCCATAAGCTATAATAAGAGCGTTACCAGGTACCCACCTACATGCATATTCAGTGAGACGGGCTATTGCAGGGTTATAGAAACAACGAGTGTACGTGGGAAGAAAGTCAGGGCATCTACATGGATAAAGAACCCGCCAATCGCTTTTGGCTACAAAATAATAATATGCCGCCGCGCCAGCAGAACCAGATGCGTCCTGGCCCCGGTGGTCGCCCCAACGGACAACCACCACAGAGGGGTATGTCATCGATGAATCGCTGGCTGCTGATTATTGTGCTTGTCATGCTGGGTATCTACCTGTACCAGTTTTTGAGCGCAAATAACAATAGCGCCAATCAGTCGCAAATTAAGCAATTGACCTACAGCGACTTCATCGGCCAGATTAAAGCGGGTAACATCAAGTCCGCCACCATTATTGGCTCGACCGATATTTCGGGAAATTTCTGCTCGTCAGTTGGAAGCGATACACAATATCACGTCTTACAACTTCCCTTTTCCGACCCGAATCTGCTGTCAATGCTCAACGATCCCACCAGTTCCAGTTTTGTAAAACCAGGCTGCCAGGCCCAGACGACCGTCGTGACACAGGCACCGGCGGATAACAGCTTCTGGCTGAACATTTTGATTACCTTCCTACCCTGGATATTCCTGATCTTGATCTTTGTGGTTATCAGCCGCCGCGCTACGCAGGGACAGCAGGGCATCTTCAGTTTCGGTAAAAGCCGGGCGAAACTGATTCTCGAAGACCGCCCCAGCACTACTTTCGCGGATGTGGCGGGCGTTGACGAGGCCAAGTTCGATTTAGAGGAAGTGGTCGAGTTTTTGAAGACGCCTGGCAAGTATCAACGTCTGGGCGGCAAGATACCACGCGGCGTGCTGTTGGTCGGTCCTCCGGGAACCGGTAAAACGCTGCTGGCGCGCGCGGTAGCGGGCGAAGCAGGAGTGCCGTTCTTCTCAATGAGTGGGTCAGAGTTCGTGGAAGTGCTGGTCGGCGTGGGTGCCAGCCGTGTACGCGACCTCTTCGATCAGGCCAAGAAAGCCGCGCCCAGCATCATCTTCATCGACGAAATCGACGCCGTAGGTCGCCAGCGCGGCTCCAGCATCAATAGCAACGACGAACGCGAGCAGACCCTCAACCAGTTGCTGGTCGAGATGGACGGCTTTGATACGCGGCAGGCTGTCGTCGTGATCGCCGCCACTAACCGTCCCGATGGACTCGACATCGCGCTCTTGCGTCCAGGTCGCTTCGACCGGCGTGTCACGGTTGATCGACCCGACTGGAATGGTCGTCTTGCCATCCTCAAGATACACGCGAAGGGTGTGCCGATGGGGCCGGATGTGGACTTTGTGGCAATCGCGCGCGCGACGGTTGGCATGGTGGGAGCAGATCTCGCCAACCTCGTCAACGAGGCCGCATTGCTGGCGGCGCGTCGCAATATGGACTACGTCAATCAGCGCTGCTTTGAAGATGCGCTGGACAAGATACTGCTCGGCGCGGAACGTCCTCTGGTGCTGAGAGATGAGGATTTGAACGTCACAGCTTACCACGAGGGCGGTCACGCCCTGGCCGGTCTATTGACCGAATTTGCCGACCCGGTTACGAAGGTGACGATTGTGCCGCGCGGCCAGGCGCTGGGCGTCACGATGTCAACGCCTCTGGATGATCGCTACAACTATTCGAAGGAGTACTTGTTGTCGCAGATTGTCTACGCGCTGGGCGGACGCGCCTCTGAGCAGGTGGCGATTGGACATATCACCACTGGCGCGGAAAACGACTTGCAGCGCGTCACGGCCATCGCGCGCCAGATGGTGACGCGCTGGGGCATGAGCGAGCGTGTGGGTACCATCTCGTTCAGCGAACGCGCCAGCCCATTCGCGGGAGGGGCCGGCGATACAGGCGCGCCATCCGACTATAGCGAAACAATGGCCGAGATCATCGACGAGGAGGTAGAGCGCATCGTCAGCACTTCTTACGCCCGCGCTATTGAGCTGATGACGACCCATCGCGCCACACTTGATCGCATCGCGCAGGAGCTGCGCAAACACGAGACAATTGATGCGCGGCAGTTGCAAGACATCTTGCGCGAGACGGGCGCTATCCCTCCGCCCAGGGACGACAGTGCCATGCCCAGGCCCGTGATCCCCGAATACCCATCGACGATAGATCAACCATCCATTTCGATGGACAACGGCTATCAAGCAGGCTAATCAATAAAAAGACGCCAGGGAACGAAAGCGTCAGCCTTCGTTCCCTGGCGTCTTTTTATTGGTCGTAGGTATTCATAAAATTGCGCAGACCTGGGAAATCTTGCATGAGGGTGTCCACAACCTGGGGGGCAAGTGGCAAGAACGTACCCTGCGCTTCGGCCAGCACGACGCTTTCATCGTCCGCCAGTGTCAGTACGCCTGACGCCTGCATCATACGGCGGCGTTCCATTCCCAGTTTCGCGCGCACACGCAGCAATGGGCCATAGGGTACATAGCGGCGATAGCGCACCTCCAGGCGACCTGTCATGGTCCATTCCTGGTTATTGCCCAGTAGTGATGTGCGCCCCAGCGTCTCATCCAGCAAGGCCGCTACAATGCCACCATGAATAACGCCTGGAAAGCCCTGGTGTTCCTCACGCGGCTGAAATTCGGCCACGACGCTGTCTTCCTCCACGCGAAATACGAGATGCAGCCCAAAGGGGTTACGTTGCCCGCACACAAAGCAGCGCTGATAATCCGTCGTATCATTCAATTCCATGCTCTTTGCTCCTCCAGTTGTTTGTACAAAAGATTCTAGCAAACATCCGGCGACAAAGGCAAGCTGAATTGTGTGGAGAGGTGGGTTTGCGCGGGT
>JBOGTO010000394.1:0-2341 GCA_050695155.1 Ktedonobacteraceae bacterium | reverse complement strand
TGCGGAGGATACATGCTACGGCCAGGGCGAATCGCCATCGACGGACCGGCGGGGTCCGGGAAGAGTACGGTTGGGGAGCAGTTGGCGCGTAAGTTGGGCTATCTCTATTTTGATACGGGGGCGATGTATCGCGCGGTGGCCTGGCTGGCACTGCAACGGGGCGTCGATTTGCGGGATGGCGTGGCGCTGGGAGAACTGGCGCAGCACGCCAACATCGTAATAGATCATCCGCATATCGAGGATGGACGCCAGTATACCGTGAAAGTCGGTGAGCGGGATGTCACCTGGGAAATACGCAGCGCGGCAGTGACGGGAGTCGTTTCACAGGTGTCGAACCATTCAGAAGTGCGCTCTGTTTTGAGAGCGCAACAACGCGCGCTGGCCTACCTGCAAGAGGGCATCGTGATGGTTGGGCGTGACATCGGCGCGATAGTTCTGCCCGATGCCGAGCTGAAAATCTATCTTACTGCCAGCCTGGAAGAACGCGCGCGCCGTCGCTATACTGAACTGCAAGAACGCAGGGGAACAGGGGATGCCGCACTTCCTTCGCTGGCAGAAATAATGAAAGATATTGAACGTAGGGACGAGGCCGACAAAGAAAATATGCGGCCCGCCCACGATGCCATTGTTGTATTGACCGATAACCTCAGCGTCCCACAGGTGCTGGAGGTGATTTACGCTTACCTGGAGGAAACGCCATGACGCAACAAAGCGGCTCAACACCGGCGTCGGATCATCCAGAACAGCCGCAACAGACCCAGATGGCGGAACAGACAAGCAAACCTGCGAAGTCGCATAAACCCGCCAAAAATCTGTACGAACCCTACGATACGCCGATGTGGTTCTGGGTAATGTTCCGCACCATTGCACGCTTCATCTTTTTCCTGAAATTGCATGTGCATCTGGTTGGACTCAACAATGTGCCTAAACAGGGTGCATTCATCATTGCCTCTAATCACCTGTCATGGATGGATGTACCACTTGTCCCTGCCTACCTCAAACGCAAAGTGGTCTACATGGCGAAGGAGGAGCTTTTTTATGGCAAAAGTGGCTGGATTGTGCGCTTGATGGGCGCGTTTCCCGTCAAGCGAGGCGAGGCCGACCGCCAATCTCTGCGCGTCGCAGACACCCAGCTCAAGGCCGGAAAAATATTTATGATCTTCCCCGAAGGCACGCGCAGCAAAAACCGCCAACTGGGGCAGGGGCATGTTGGCCTGGGCATGATCGCCTTGCGCGCGGCTGTACCCGTCGTCCCCGTCGCCATCTGGGGCAGCGAAAACACTTTCAAGAAATTACGCCCGGATGTCACCATCTCCTACGGGGAACCGGTGCTTCTAATTCCCAAAGGTAAAAAGATGACCCGCGAAGACATCGAGGATGCCACCAACGAAGTCATGCGCCGCATCGCCGCCATGATGCCCCCATCATATCGCGGTATGTATGGAGATGTTCCGGCACAATCTTCTGATTAAGCCGGGCAAATCAAGAAGAAAGGACAGCCTGGACAGATACGCGCGTCGGGTTTGGGTGGGAACTCGTTGCGCTCCATAGCTGCCATTGTTTGCAACAATTCGTCGTAAAGCTTCTGTTCTTTTTTCTCTTTCAGCGCGATCTCGAAGGTTTCGCCAGTACTCATGTTGTGGAAACGCAACTCTACTGGTTGCGCGGGGTGATGCTGGCGCGAGGCGCGCGCGTAGAGCAGTTCGCGTGTAGATGGATCGACCTTATCTTTGCGCCTGCCAAAACCCGTCTTGACGAACTTCACCGGCTCGCCTGGGTGGGCGGGCGTCTCAACGCGGTCAATCGTCACTTCGACGTTTTTTCCAGCCACCTCGACGGTATACTGGGGGCGCAGTTGCCAGTTCGTATTGCCGCTTTCCATCAATTTATGCCGTAGCAATTGCGCCACCTCGTGACCATGTTCTTCGTACATCGAGCCGAATGGCCGCGTATGCCCCTCGTGACTCTGCCAGCAGCGCGTATAGAGTGCGCGCGCCTCCTCTTCTGTGGGAAAATGCGCCTCAGCGTTTGCGTTTTCCTGTACTGTTGCGATCTGCTTTTGCAGTTCGTCCAACGTTTCGCCTGTAGCCCTCCAGAACAGTTGATAGGCGGCGGATTCGCTGTGAAAGTGATAAATGGAGCTATAGAGATACTGGCGCGGACAACGCTGGTAGGCTTCTATATCGCTTGAACGCCATGCCTGGGGCTTCATGGCTTCGATAAATGCCTCGTGCGGCTGCACGGACACCGATTGATCGTTTTCGTCATCCCCTGCTATGGTGGCAAGATGCTCCTCGCTTTTGGGCCAGACGACCCGTATGGCTCGCTCATCCGTTACCCC
>JBOGTO010000393.1:0-16952 GCA_050695155.1 Ktedonobacteraceae bacterium | reverse complement strand
GTCCTGCTTTGTGGTCTTAGTAGAGGCGACCCTGGCGGTCGCCTTCCTCTTTCCTCGACCCTTCAATCACCCCACATAACCCATACAGGCTTGCCAGGAAGCAAGCCTTTCACTACAATAGAACTGGTATTGTCCACAATCTGTAACACTTTCTAAGCTAATTTCTCATATAAAGAGGTCATGTTGTATGTCACACACATCTTACGCTCCCGCTAACTCTCGCGCACGCAGCTTACGCCTGCTATTGGGATTACTCTTCAGCAGCAGTATCGCGCTACTGGCTTACCGGCGGCGTTCGCTTGACAAAAGCGGGGTAGCAGGCGCGATTATCAGTGGAACGAGTATCTTTGGCATGGCAGGATGGTCATGGGGGATGTCGTTGATCTATTTTTTTGTCTCGTCCAGCCTGCTTTCACACTTCCGGCGGCGCGATAAAGCCAGCGCAGCCGCCGACAAGTTCAGCAAAGGCTCGCGGCGCGACATCGGGCAGGCGGCTGCCAATGGCAGCCTTGCTACGTTCTTCGCGGTCATGTATGGCCTGGCGCGCTCAAGTAGAACGCGCCGCGTAGCCCTGGCAGGTTTTACGGGCGCGCTCGCCACCGCCAACGCCGATACCTGGGCAACAGAACTGGGCGTGCTGAGCGCGTCAAAACCGCGCCTGATTACCAGCGGCCATCCGGTCGTGCCCGGCACGTCGGGCGGGATCACCCTGCTGGGAACAGCCGCAGCAAGCCTGGGCGCATGGTCGCTGGGATTTTTCTTCTGGACATGGCAGGGTTTTCGCAAGTCGCTCGCGCCTACGCCGCTCATCGCGCTTATGAGCGGCCTTGCCGGAAGTTTCTTCGATAGCTTGCTGGGAGCCACCATACAGGCCATGTATTATTGTCCCGTCTGCGAAACCGAGACCGAGCGGCGCATTCATCGCTGCGGCACACGCGCGCAACGGTTGCGCGGCATCCCCTGGATGAATAACGACGCGGTCAATTTTCTGGCAACCGCCAGCGGCAGCGTGGTAGCTATAAGCATGGTTTACCCGTTTGGGGTTGGTGATCTATCCCTATAATATTATAAGAGGGGAAAAAGAGAGTGTTTAGGACAAACCCATGAAAAACATCATCTCACCATCATGGAGGCCACGACGAGCCGCCGCCGCCGGATTCGCGGCCACCGTCGCCTATAGCATCGCCATGGAGGGCGATATGTCGCTGACGGGCAGCCGCTTTAGCGATGTACGCTTCATTGAAGGACTTTTGACAGGTAAGGCCGCTCCGCCCCGGCCAATGCACTGGCTGGCCTGGGCGATTCATCTCTTCACGGGGGTATTACTGGGAGAGGTCTACGCGGCAGTCCTGAAACGCTTTTTGCCGGGGCCGAACTGGTTAAAGGGGGCCATTTTTGGTGAGATGTTCATCGTGTCGGCATGGTGGCTGACGCCACTGGCCGACAAGCATCACCCTATGATTAAAAGTGGCGAGTTGCCCAGGCTCGCCAACTGGACTTCATTCCTACAGAATATCGCGCGTCACCTGGTCTTCGGACTTACGCTAGGGCTGCTCTACAAGGAGTGAGTTACAGCTAAGACAAACTACTACTCTTCTTTGGTCACATGTGACCAACTTATGCTCTACAGAGGTAAGTTACAATAAGGGCAAACCTACGATGCCTTTATTGCCAGCGCATGAACAGGTTGTCTATCCACCTGCCTACAAATGGCAGGCGATAATTCGGTCGGAACCATACCATCACCGTCAGCCATATAGCCAGCGCAACGATGAGCCAGAAGAGTATCCAGGCGACAAAGCCGCCCAGTACTACGCTGAAGAAAAAGCCGATGAAAAACACCTTGCCCAGCAAAAATGCCAGCACTTTCACTATAGCAAGCACGATGGACAGTACGCCGAAGATCACACTCGATTGGAGAGCGTGTCCGCGCACATTATGATTTTTCTCAAACAGGGCCACAATCAGGCCCACCAGCCAGCCAAGCGGCCAGAATAGTCCTGCTACCGCGCTTATCGGATAAAGCAGAGTGCGCTCCACCCGCTCATCTAAACCAAATGTGGTGTTGCTACTACTCATTGATGATCTGCTTCTACCGACTCTATCTCTATTCATCATGATATTCCTCAATCTTTCTGAACTGGTGAAACTGGCGACTGCGCCATAGAAACCAGATATTTGCTTCTCTGCAACGTATACGAATGTGCTATTAGCAGGTTGCAGTTTTGTATATAACCAGGACGACCGCGAGGGCCGCCCTGATCCATGTGGTTGTCAGAGGCTGGTAAACGGCGTATAATGGATAGAGAAACAATACAAAATCACCTTTTCAGGAGGCTTCACCATAATGGGCGGTCCAGCATTAATCATCGTAGATAATCAGGGTGTATTTTTAGCCGACCTCTTCGGCCTGATCCTCGCGCTTCCCATCGCGCTGTTCCTGGCATTCTGGATGAGCGCGGTAAAAAGGCGCTCGGTCGTGGTACTTGGCGCGTTCATCGGCAGCTTTCTCGGCTTCCTCGGCATCCTGGCCTGGGTTGGCGAGTTAATTTACGATTCGGTCTTGCCAGGAGCCAATCCCGGCTCGGTCTTCTTTGGTGCGCTGCTCATCAACTCTGCCGCCGGGCTGGTTTTCGGCATGGGGGCCGATCTCATCGTCGCCAAAGCGACCCGCCGCGACTACCGCAGGCCCGCGCCTGTTTCAGAGTAACGGATAGCTATGTTCTATCTACTGCACGGCAACGACGAATTTACCTGTCGAGAACAACTCAAGAAGTTGCGCAAACAGGGGGATTTCGGCTTTAATAGCGACACCTATAGCGGCTCCGAAACACCCCTGGCTACGCTTATCGCCACCTGCGACACCTTCCCCTTTCTGACCGACGCGCGCTTAGTGGTACTCGAAGGCTTACCGAAGAAACGTAAGGGCGAGGATGCCAGCGCCGGTTCAGCAGAACACAAAGAGGCGAAGGATGCGCAGGCTGATAAGTCCAAAAAAAGCAAAAAGAGCAGCAAAGGTTCGACAGAAACGCGCAGCGGCTTTGAAAAAGGATTGGCCGAGTACCTCGCCCGCTTGCCTGCAACCACCACACTGATTACACTGATAGACGACGAACTGCCAGCCAGCAGCCCACTGCTGAAGGCGGCTCAAGAACATGGCAAGGTCATTCAATGCACCCTGCCAAAAGGAGCCGCGCTGGAAAACTGGATTCATAAGCGAGCGCAGGCGCGCGGCGTCAAAATTACGCCCGATGCTACTTCATTGCTGGCGAATTTCACAGGCAACCAGTTGCGTATGCTGGCGAACGAGATCGACAAGCTGGCGACCTACGTTGGAGACCGCGCCGTTATTGATGTGCAGGACGTGCATTTGCTCTCCGCGCAGGCACAGGAGGCGCGTATCTTCGACCTGACCGACGCCCTCGCGCAGCGCAATCGCCAGCAAGCGCTGAACCTGTTGCACGATCTGCTGGCGGATGGCGAACCGCCGCTCAAACTCATCAGCACGATTACTTTCCAGGTGCGCTCGCTCTTACTGGTTAAAGAACTGGCAAACGACGGCCTGCGTATCCAACAAATCGTCGCCGCGACGGGCATGGCTCCTTTTATAGCGGAAAAGGCTTTGCGCCAGGTAGGAAAGTTTCAAATCGCGCAACTGGAGGGAGCCTATCGCCAGTTGCTGGCAACTGACGCCGCCCTCAAACGCAGCCGCATGACCCCGGAGATGGCCCTTGACCTCCTGGTCGTCAATTTCGGCAACGTCTAAACCTATGACACAACTACTGCAACGCATCGTCGAACGCATACAGCATGAAGGGCCAATGCCTTTCGCCTCCTATATGCAGATGGCGCTCTACGAACCTGGCTGCGGCTATTATGTCAGTGGAGAACATAAAATGGGCTGGGAGGGGAAAGATTATCTTACCAGCACCGATCTCTCCACTCTCTTTGCTACCTGTATGGGACGCCAGTTGCGGCGCATGTGGGAACAGTTGAAGCAACCACGCCCGTTTCTTGTGCGAGAGCAGGGCGCGGGACGCGGCCACCTTGCGCAAGGTGTACGCGCCTGGGCGAAACAAGACGCTCCCGATTTCTCTGCCACCCTCGACTACCAGCTTGAAGATATCCGCGCCGGACAAGACGCGCGCGAGGCAATGGATGACAACAACCAGCGAGCCGGCGTTGCGCCCTCAGTAATCCTTTCTAACGAGTTGATCGATGCTTTTCCGGTGCATATCGTAGAGAAGCATGGCGAAAGACTATATGAAATATATGTCGATTGGCAGCATGAGCGATTGGTAGAAACGCTCAAAGAGCCTGATACGCGCGTATTTGAGGATTACCTGGATCGCTATCGCGTTCCCTGGCGGGATTATAGCGACGGGTGGCGCGCGGAAATCAACCTGGATGCGCTGCGCTGGCTGGAGCGCGCGGCCCATACCTTGCGGCGAGGCTTCATGCTGACCATTGATTATGGCGATAAGGCCGCAGCTCTGTATTCACGAGAACGCCGCGAAGGTACCCTGCTCTGCTACTATAATCACACGCTCAATGATCGCCCGCTTGTGCGACCCGGCCAGCAGGATATTACCGCGCACGTCAATTTCAGCGCATTGATCGAAACAGGACGCCAGCATGGGCTGCATTTGAGCGCATTCGCCACGCAGCGCGAGTGGCTACAAAATATGGGTATTGCCGAGGAGTTGGAACGCCTGCGCCTGCGCGATTACGCGGCAGCGATGACGCAACGTGCCAGCGACGAAGGCCAGGTGGCATTATTACGCTGGTATTCGCTGCGCCAGGGCGTTACTACATTAATGGACCCGGCAGGCATGGGCAATTTCAAGGTATTGGTGATGCGCCGTTAGAACTTGCGCGGGTAGACAGTATTATCGTAGCTATTGTTGCTGCCCGGAGCCACACCCGTATTTGGGAAGCCGGTTGGCGTGGTCGGCGTCGCACCCGGTGACACCTGTGTGTTATCCACTTGAGTAGCGACCGGCGAAAGCTGGAGTACGGTGTTGGTAGCCTCGGCAGAGGCGCTGGAATCATTGGTACTCAACTGACCGCAGCCCAGCACGGAATCATTCACGCTGGTACCATTATGAATATCAATAAACCACTTTTTACCGCCATCGAGCGAGGCGAGACTAAAAGTATCGTTGACATTGCCATTACCATCCGCGCTGACGACCCCCAGGTCCACATAACCGGAGTTGCCGCATTGATCTGGATCAAGCGTCACCTCGTACTTAGTACTGTTAGTAAGCCCGCTGAGTGAAATTTGCAGCTTATTATTTTTGTCCAGGAAGTTCGCGGGGACGAACTGCGCTAACCCTGATAACGAGGGAAGATTATTGTTAAGGTCATTTATCAGGGAATTGCCGGCCTTCGCCACAAAATGAGGAACCAGGAATATAAGCGCAACAATGATCAGAGCGACCAAAATGATCAGCCGGAAGAATCTGCGCAAACAACCCATAGCAACTGGCCTCCTTATCGTCCCTGAATTTGGATGAGTCAAAATATTCTACATGTATTATATCCATCCAATTCATGCATGTCTATATTTATGCCCGTCAACGTTCAGGGCAATGAAAAGTGGTGCCAGGAAGGTTGAGCAAGGCGACCCTTGCGGTCGCCTTCCCTCTTTACTCAAGCCTTCCCTCTTTACTCAACTTGTAAATCATCCTGTATCAATGTATAGAACAAGGTGATACGTAGAGAATAGCAAACTGACGATCAGGGTACGGGTGCTGGCTCTGCCTCCGCCCTGGCATAGTATTGCCGCCCGCTCCAATCGACGCCCTTATGCGTCAACACACGCCATGCTGATTGAGCCAGGATAGCTTCAAAAATCGCGCCTGCCAATGGATGCGTAAAGGCATAATACCAGGGAACGTCTAACTCTTTATTCACCCAGCCGCGATAAGCCAGCAGGGGAGTCAGTTCGAGCAGCGTTGCCAGGGCCACCTCAGCCGGCGCGATGCGTTGTTGCTTGAAGGCGGGAAACAGGTTCAGCGTCCATGCCAGCACAGGGAGTAAAAACGGGACAATCGCCACCATTGGCAGGCCAACCAGTATGACCAGCGTAAAGGCCGCGCCGCCGCGCGAACCCAGAAAGGCATTTTTGCGCCAGCCGCGCCACGTTTCATGCAGATTGCGATACATGCGCACATGCACCAGGTCGCGCCCGTCAGACATGCGCAGCCGGTAGCCCTGGCGTTTGACGACTCGCGCCAGGTCGAGATCATCCAATAGCGTATCGCGCAGTTCAGGACGCGCATAGCCGCCCAGTTTATCATAGACGGAGCGCCGTATGAGTATGAATTGCCCGTTGGCAAGGGCCACCGGGCTGCGCGGGTCGTTCACCTGCCGGGGCGGATATTGCATCAAGATGCCAAGATAGGCCATCGGCATCATCACGCGCTCCCAGAAGCCGGGCAACTCCTGCCGCGAACCAAGCGATAAGAGGTCAATCTGTTCATCAATCGCTTTATTTATAGCATAGCTGAGCGCGCCGGGTGCGTGCCAGGTGTCTGCATCGGTCAAGAGCAACCAGTCCCCGTGCGCCTCCTGCGTGCCTCGATAGATCGCGTGGGGTTTGCCCGCCCATCCTGGCGGCAAATTATCGCGCAGGCGCAGCACAAAGAGGCGGTTCCCACGCGCATGGCTCTGCGCGATCTCCTCCAATATGCGCGGCGTAGCATCCGTCGAGCCATCATCCACCACAATCACCTCAAAGTTCTCGTAGTCCTGCTCCAGCAACGATGTCACACAATGCTGGATATTGCGCTCCTCGTTACGCGCAGGCACAATCACCGAAACCAGCGGACCTTTTTTGACCCGCGCAGGATTTTCAGGCTTCGGCGGCTCATTCTTGACACGATCTTCCTTAGCCGGAGCGGTACGCAGCCACAGGACAATATAAAACCCGATCACGCCAATCACATGCGACCAGAGAATGAGGCGTGATAGGGATGATAACCACTTGCGTTTTTTCATATGATTTGCTCTTTTTAGAGGTAGTTTAGATGTGCGAGAGTCCTATTTTTCTGTAGGGCCTTCGCTTTGAAAATCAACCAACCCTGAGCGAATGAGTCGTGCTGTAATTTGGTAAATATCTGAACGATCACCTTCTTTACGCATACCCACAGCGACCACAAACACAAACACTTGCTCTTTTTCTACTTTATAGACAATGCGATACCGCTGCCCTATAGCTCTCACACATCGTAAGCCTGTAAGCTCATTACGCAACGGTTTACCTTGTCTCTCTGGGTCATTTGAAAGCTCTTCAATTCGCTCAAAAAGGTTGGTACGAACTCGTTTGTCCTTAATATTCTGAAGTTGTTTGAGCGCAACTCCAGTAATTTCAACACTCCAATTCATTCCATCCCCAATACACGCCTTGCTTCCTCAAGAGAAACAGTATCACCGTTTTGTAAGGCTTTCATACCCTCACGAATGGACTCCATCAGTTCAGCATCCTGCAAAATCTCGATGGTCTCTTGCATAGCTTGCATTTCCTGACGCATTTCTTCAATCTGCCTATACAGTTTCGTGATGAAATCGAAAGCTACGATGGTTGCTACTGGCTGACCACGGTTTGTTACTGTCACTTGCTCGCTCTTGTTCAGAAGTTCTGGCAAGTGCATTAGCTCCTCTCTTAATTTAGTGACGGGCATTGTCATGACCGTATCTTCCCTCATCGGGCTTACCTACCTTTCGTACTCTCTTGCTTACCTATGTACATCTAAGCGTACATCCAAATGTACACTTTGTCAAGAGATGCAGATGGTTTTTTACTACTTGCGCACTCCCCATGACAGATGTACAATCTCATTTGACATGCGAAGCACATCAACGAGGGGTATCATGCGAGGGAGACGTTTTCTGAGGCTGCTAGTGATGTTGACCATCAGCCTCAGCATATTGCTGGGTTTGAGCTGGCTGCCGTTATTTTCAAAAGCGCCAGCCGCGCTCGCGCACGCTTTTGTGATCGGGTCTGATCCGGTGGATGGTTCGACCATCAATACCGCGCCATCCGTAATCCGCATCTTTTTTAATGCTGATATTAGCCCGGCCAGTAATGCGCGCGTGTATGTCTTCGCGCCCGGTGGTCCGGCTAATGGCAGCGAGGTTGACACGGGACACAGTTATATCCCCGCCAACAATGCGCGCGAGCTGGATACGCCTCTCATAGCATCTTCTAATTTGCCGCAGGGCAGTTACGAGGTAAAATGGACAGCCATAGCGCAGGACGATGGACACGCCACCAGTGGACTAATCGGCTTCAACTTCGGCCTGTCGGTGACAGGGCTGACGGGTACGCCTATCCTGGGACCGAGTACCAGCAACGACCTGCCACAGTTGAATTTGCAAGGTGTCCTCTCGGTCATGTGGGGATGGCTGACCACGCTGGCCCTGATGTTCTGGGTTGGCCTGGTGATGATGGAGGGGCTGCTGCTGCTCAACGCGAGAATAAGCGGGGATGATGTCGAAAGCGGAGTTCTGGCTGCCTTACGCAAACAGGGCAGACCGTTGCAATGGTTATGTCTATCAGCAGTTCTGGTGGGCGAAATCATCAACGTGGTGTTGCGCGGCGCGTTACTGACGCAGGCAAATCTACAGAGCGGCATCGACCTGGCAACGTTGCGCCAGATCGTGTTTGAAAGCAGTTATGGATGGCTCTGGCTGGCGCGTATCGCCCTGCTTTGTCTCGCGCTCGGCTTTCTCTGGTGGACAACCCGGCAGCGCAATCGCCGTCGGGCAACAGGCCCACTATCCCATACACGCTCTAACCGCCTCGGTCAATTGCGTATGCAGGTGATGGAAGAGCGCAAAAAAGAGGAAAATGCGGCTCAGGAAGAGGCCAGTAATGCTACAGAGCAACCAAATTTGACACCAGCTTCGATTGCCGCGCTTCCCACCACGCCCATAGTGTCAAGTCCTTTGCCCGCCAGAACACAACGCGGCGCGAGTATTGCGCGCTGGCACACTATCGCATGGTTGACGCTAGCCGCCTTACTCTTGTTGACGCTGGCCTTCTCAAGCGACACGGCGCAACTGGCGCAGGCGCATTATAGCGCGATCATCCTGACGTGGCTGCAACTGCTTGCGCAGGCCGCCTGGTTCGGCGGGGCCGCTTACCTGGGTCTCGTCCTGCTCCCGCCATTGACGATGCTCAAACCAGATCATCATGGCGATTTTCTGCTGAACCTGTTGCGCTATTACATGCCCCTATTACTGGCGTCGCTCGCCGTAGTACTGCTCAGTACGCTCTTTTTAACGGAGACTACCATCAGTAATGCCGGGCAATGGCTGAACGATCCCTACGGACGCTCGCTGCTCGTAATGCTGCTGCTCTTCGCGCTCATGCTGGTCTTCACGCTCTACAGCCTCTTCTATGTGCGACCCGCGCTGCGCCGCCAGGTAATCCTGCTGCCGGTGGTGAATGCTGAGCTACCGGGGAGACGCGCGCGCCATTCCGCGCTGGAGCAAACCGAGAACGGCCTGAAACACACCATGCATATCCTGGCCGCGTTAGGCGCTGGCGTGCTGCTGTGCGCTGCGTTGATGTCTTTCTTCGCACCGCCCATCGTTTTCCCAAATGTTACGTACAAGCTTACCATCACCAACGATAATACGACACCCGCTCCAAACGTGCTTACACAGCAGGCGGGTAATCTGACCGTCTCACTTGCCATGCTGCCGGGACATGTTGGCGTCGTCAACACCCTGACCATCACATTGAAAGACAGGGCGACCGGCCAGCCGGTAACGAACGCGCGTATCCAGGCCACCACAAACATGCAAATCATGGATATGGGAACAGTCAACAAAGAGCTAGCGGCGGCTGGCAACGATACCACCTATACGGCTACCTTCCAGCCCGGCGAAGCGTTCTCCATGATTGGCGCGTGGATGATTGCCCTCAACATACAGCAGCCCGGCCACGCGGCGGTGCAAACACAGTTTGTAGTCACGCTGACGAGCTAGCTGGTGCCTGGCTCTTTCCGCGCGAAAAGCGAGCGCCGGAAAAGCAAAACTGGCACGAGCCAGAGTGGATAGAGCAGATAGGGCAGGTTCGAGGCCCAGTAGGATATATCATTCGTGACACTGGGTAGGCCGGCAAAGATGTCGCCCAGAAAGAAGCCAATGATCGCATAGAAGATCATCGCGCCCGTTATCAGGCCGACGGGGATCACCCAGGCTCGCCTCAGCCACAGACCGACACCTGTGGCGATATAGAGCGGACCAAGCAAGAAAGCATCCTCGACAGCGCCCGCCAGAGTGCCGGGGTCTACCTTCAAATAGCTGTTATCGCCATTCAAGATGTAGGAGTACCAGACCTGGCCGAGCAGGTTGCTGTTGGGGCCGATGGTGACGAGATGAAGCCCAAAAAGCACATAATAGAACTGGGGAATAGTGGTGACAATACCGAGCAGGAGCGAGAAGCCAGCGAGGATGGAGAGCCAGAGCGGACGCCTGCCTGCGCGCTGGAGGCGCGCGGGCGAATTGATGCCTGTAGTCATCGGGCTATACCTCCTTTATTTCCCTCAGTATACCCTGAAATCAGGTGGCAGTGCTGTGTTTTTCATCTGACTACTTCAATTGGCGCACATCGCGCACGAATAGCGGGATCAACACATTCGCCAGATTGATTGAGCCGAATATGATAAAAACCGGCGCGGGGCCGATACGGTCGGTCAAGATGCCGCCCAGCGCCTCGCCAACGGGAATCATGGCGAAGGAACCAAGCGTATCCAGACTGATGACACGCCCCAGCTTATCGCTGGGAACAGTTTCGTGCAGGATGGTGAATATGCCCGCTCATCCTTGGGATGAGCTTATAGAGGCTTTGTGCAATCTGCCACGCTCAGCATAGCCCTCGGCGCTCGTGATGATGTGTTCGGATTCAGCAGGTGTGAGAGGACGAGCGACTTTCGCCGGTATGCCAATGGCAAGCACGCCTTCGGGGATGATCTTGTGTTCGGCCACCAGGGCGCACGCGCCGATGATGGTGCCGGAGCCGACACGCGCATGTGAAAGCACGACGGCTTGCATGCCAACCAGCACACGATGCTCCACCGTCGCGCCATGCACCACCGCGCCATGTCCAACGGTGCATTCATCACCGATGGTCAGCGGCGCGTCAGCATCGACATGCAGCGTGCAATTATCCTGTATGTTGGTGTTGCGCCCGATCACAATAGGAGCTACGTCGCCACGCACCACAGCATTGTACCAGATGCTCGCGCCCTCGTGAATAGTGACATCCCCAACCACCACAGCGCCCGGCGCGATAAATACATCGTCCGCGATAGTGGGCCAGACGCCCTTAAATGGGAATACCGGCATGGCTTCCTCCTTCTCCTCACCGCTTCGCGGTTCGCAAGAAAAAGAGAAGAGGACTGCGGACAGCTCGCCGCAAGTGAACTACCCGCAGACCTCTTCTCTACAAACTGCCGCCCTGTAGCGGCAAGCAAGCATCTTTAACGACGCATGGCATTGCTCATCACAAATACCAGGTTGGCCGGGCGTTCGGCCATACGGCGCATCAAATAGGGGTACCATTGCGAGCCGTAGGGAACATAGACGCGCACATGATAGCCCTGATTCACCAGTTTTTGTTGCAAGTCGCGGCGAATGCCATATAACATCTGGAACTCGAAGGCTGCCTTATCAATACCATTATCCCGCGCATATTTGCAGGCCGCATTGATAATCGCTTCGTCGTGCGTGGCAAGGGCAGGATAGTTGCCGTGCAGCAAAAGCTGCATCATCAGGCGCACGTAGTTCGTATCGACCTCGCTTTTCTGCTGAAAGGAAACGGAGGCTGGTTCTTTGTACGCGCCTTTCACCAGGCGCACGCGCGCGCCCTGCGCGATCAGTTCTTCGACATCTTTCTTACTGCTGTGCATACAAGATTGGATGACGGTTCCCACATGCTCAAACTGCTTATGCATTCGCAGCGTAATATCCACCGTCCGCCCGGTATAGTCCGACCCTTCCATGTCGATGCGCACAAAAATGGGAAAGGCTTGCGCGTGTTCTAAGATTTGACAGACATTCTGCTCGCATAGTTCCTGTGAAATATCCAATCCCAACGCGGTCAGCTTGATCGAGATATTAGCATCGACGCCCGTTTGCTTGATGCGATCAAGGATAGCAATATAGGCTTGAGCGCTCGCCATAGCCTCTTTCGCGTCCGTGACATTCTCGCCGAGATGGTCAAGCGAAACATGCATATTGCGTACATTGAGCGCGCGCGTTGCCTCTATGGCGTCATCCAGCGACTCACCCGCCACAAAACGCCGTGACACTCCGCGCGTGGCGCGATTATGAATAACGAAATTACGTACCGACCCATTTTGAGCAAGATACAACAGCGTACCTTTGAGCATCATCGCCCCCTTAATAACTATGCACATGAACACGCTACAAGAATACCGGATGTAGTTATCATAGCACAAATTAAGCAGGTCCGATGCGGTTCCAGAGGCCCAGGCGTATCAGTTCGCTGCGCGCCTCAAAGCCGAAATATTCGGGGTCCATGTCGCGTCCATGACGCAGCACCAGCCCTCGTAACATTTCAATCTGTTCCGCTTTGCTGGCGCTATCACGCTCGAAAGGGATGTGATGTGCCAGTAGCTCGATGGCCTGCCGGTTATACCATTGTTCCTGTGTTTCTGGCATGGTCTCAACTGTTTCCAGGCGCAAGACATACGATGAACTACGTTAGTATATATTATACGATAGCCTATTTGCCCTACAATGCCCAACAAAACTTGACCGGCACAATTTGTGATGCTACCTTGACCTACAGGGTTATGGTGATGTTCGTCCTGGAGATTTGATACAACGAGGAATAGATACATATGCTTTGTCCATCTTGCCATACGTTTCGACCGGTTAATAATGCTCCCTGTCCGCAATGCAACGCGCCCTCCCCAATGGCGGGAGGACAGGATAACAACGCTTTCGCGCAACCGTCCGGGGCTAACTGGGGAGGGCCGATGACCCCTGCATCCAGCGGCGAGTGGAACAATAACGTCTCTCCAGCCTCTTCACAGGTACAGGATAATGCCGTCTGGGCGCAGGTCATGGCACCACAGATCATGCAGGGGCAAGGGCATATGCCGCCAGCTCCCGGTTCGGCTTTGCCAGTCCCATATACAGGAGGACAGGCGCCAGCCCCTTACATGATGGGGTCAGGCTTGCCAACTTCCACTATCCAACAGGGCGGCGCGATGATTCCAGCGCAATCCGCAGGAGATGGTCCGATTTACGTTCCTCCTATGTATACCAAACCGCGCGCCATCATCCCACGCTACCGCGTCATTAGCGGCCTGATTAGCTTCATTGTAGTAATCGGTCTTCTATGCTGGGGAGGCATCTATTACGCCCAGGCCAGCGGCAAGCTAGCCTTCCTGGGCCAGATAATTAACCCGACGCGCCCAAATATCAAATCCACACCCATAGTCCTGCTGGCGACCCCTACAGTTGTAGAGGTTCCAGGGCCGGCCAGCAAGATTGTCAACTCGGTAGCTACCGCATCCACCATTGATCCAATCTCTGGCTACCCTAAAAATGCTACCAACACCTTCACAGTCAATCAGAAGATCTACCTGACGTATAGTGTGCATTCAAACACGGCGGGTACCATCAGCTTCAAATGGTATACCAACGGCCAGGACTATTATGATTCGGCACAAATGCCCATTCCCCAGGCGAAAAACGGCGTCAATGGCAATACAGCGCAGATTTACGCTCATCCTGCCCAGGGCATGGTTGAGGTTTACTGGAACGGCCAGCTAGCCCAACAAGTCTACTTTGTCGTCGAGCCAGCTCCAACCAATACGCCTGGATAAGACATCCCTACCCACATTGCGTATCTACATTGACATCGCCAAAGACCTGAACCTGACACGACAGGCGCATATTGGGGGTTTTCTTGAGGTCATTGCGCAGCCAGAATTTTTCGAAAAACGTGAGCGGGTTGGTATTGGTTGATGGGGAGACGGCGACACGGTCGGTTCCGCACAATCCATTGCCATGGCAGTTCGCAAATTTCCACAGTCCGCAGTAAACCGGCACATCATTCTCCAACGCAGGATAGCGAACAGCATCGCCTTCAGGCACTTCAACCTGTTTATTCTCACGCACAAAAGTAATAGTTGGCACTGGTTCATCCTCCAGAAGATAATATAGTCGTTCGCGGAGGCGCAAAAGCAGCCACAGGGAAAAATCGCCTTCCACATACTTCCATATAGGAGTGTAGCACAGCCAGGAAAGAGCGTCAACGAGAAAAATGCATAAGGTAGAAACCTGCTAGAAACCTTTCGCGTAATAATTAGTAACATGTTGACATTTCTTTCACCAAATTGCGGCGTGATGCCCCGGCTTTAGATACGGAGAAGGAAACCGCATTCCTTGTTCAGGGCATAGGATAGGCGTTCCTAATACTTATTGACAAATTTATTCAATGGGAGTACATTCCCCTCATGAAACAAACCATGTTCTTGAAGCTGGCACCTACGCGAATGCAGCAGCAAGCTTTACTCGAAACTATGCGTCAATTCAACGCAGCTGCCAACTACGTCGCAAAGGTCGCGTTTGCTGAACACTCTGCCAATAAGTTTGGCCTGCAAAAACTGGTGTATGGTGAATTGCGTACCACTTATCACCTTGCGGCACAATTGGCGGTCCGCTGCATCAGCAAAGCCTGTGAAGCATACAAGCGTGACATGAACATTCAACCCACCTTCAGATCCGAGGGGGCTATCGTGTATGACGAACGAGTGATGAGCTTCAAAGGACTGACGAGCGTGTCCCTCTTGACCGTACACGGACGACAACTTATCCCGTTCCTGATCGGGGGCTATCAGGCTGCTCGGATGGAACGTATCAAGGGACAGGCTGACTTGCTGTATCGCCATGGGACATTCTTCCTGGTAGTGACTCTTGAGGCACCTGAGCTAATACCCGATGAAGTATCGGGAACACTCGGGATTGACCTGGGCGTCGTCAACCTGGCGACTGATAGCACGGGCGAAACCTTTAGCGGGCAAGCTGTCGAGATTACACGCCAACGCTATCACGCCCTCCGGCAACGCTTGCAAAAGCGAAGAACAAAAAGCGCGAAACGTCATCTCAAAAAGCTCTCTGGTCAGGAACGCCGTTTCAGAACCAACTCCAATCATATGATCTCCAAACGGATTGTTCAAAAGGCGAAGACCCTTGGACAAGGAATAGCACTGGAAGATTTAAGGCACATCCGTCAACGCACGGTGGCACGGTTCAAGAAATCTCAGCGTGCGCGCTATTCCTCATGGGCCTTTGGGCAACTTCGTTTCTTCCTTTCTTACAAGGCTGCTCTTGCTGGCGTGCCACTACATACTGTAGACCCACGCAATACGTCCAGAACTTGCCATGTGTGCGGATACTGCGCGAAAGAGAACCGCAAGAGTCAAGCCTGCTTTGTCTGTCAATGCTGCGGGCTGTCGATGAACGCTGACATCAATGCTGCTATTAATATCTCCAGGGTTGCCGTCAAGCAACCTATTGTAGCAGGGCGCGCCTAGCTACAAGCCTCCGGCTTCAGTCGTGAGGTGCTTGACTATAGTACTCTCAGATAATGTATAATTAGACAGTATATAATTAGGAGTAACTGGCAAGCATGACACGCTCCGGGACTTTACTGGAAAAGGTGCCTGGTTTAACTACCATATTTGAAGGCAGCGAACATAATTACGTCCGCTGCGTCATTGCTGACGCAACAGATCCTGAACGTCATTTTGAGTGTCGTGTCTTAGATGAAGTCGATATCCCTGTATCTATTGGCAATCCAATAGAACTCGAAGTTGTCAAAGTAGTCACAGAGCGACGTAGTGGAGTAGTACGTTTTGACTGTCGTTTGGTGAAGACACAAGCATAAAACCAGGAATGGAGGACACATGTTCTGCCCTCGATGCAATACGGAGTTGCCGGACTCAGCCGCTCTATGTTCAAATTGCGGGTCGCCCGTTTCCGTCGCCTCTCCCTTACAATCCCAGATGCCCACTTTCTCGTACTTACCGGCAGGAACACCACAGTGGCCGGCAACGGCTTCTCTGAACGTTCCCTACAAAACAGCAGGTCATGCGCAGGCAACGCTTGAGCCTGATTACTCTCCCATCGAGCGCGAGCCAGAACGCCCCAGGCGCAAGTCGGGTTCGTTGGGTTTACCAACCGTTCTCTTACTGCTCTTTGTGAGTATCCTGGTTGGCGGGGGCCTGACCTATGGGGTGCTGGCGCTCCAGAATCACGGAAATAGTTCGCGGCCCGCGCACGCCATCTCACTAACCCCTGCTGCTGCCCAAAGTCCGACTGCCGCAACGACGCCCGGCGCGCAGGGAACCACCTTGCCAACGCCCTCATCGTTTCATCCGATAAGCAGCACAGACATCGGCGTTTCCACGCAATACCCGTCTGATTGGACGGCGGATGCTCCACAGAAAAGCACAACCAGTACCATTATTAGCGTTCATCCAACACAACCTGACGGCATCGCCATCTCGTTTGAACGGTTTACGCAGACGACATCTGCCACGATTAAATCGACCAATGATGTGAACCAGAACAACTTCGCCCAGTTCCAGGCCATACAGAGCGTTAGTAATTTTAAGGCTGTCACGCCCGCAGCGGCGCAACAAACCATTGGTGGCACCCAGTGGGATGAACAAGACGCGACGTTCAGTAGCAATAACGTTGTGTACCATCTCACAACCATCGCGGCTCAATACAAGCAAATGTACTACGATATTGTGTATTTCGCGCCCGATTCCGTTTACGGCCAGGCTGTGCAGAAGTACTTCCAACCCATGCTGACTTCGTTCAAGTTCCTTTCATAACAAATCTGTAGCGACGCCCTTATAGACATCAATGTGTAGGGGCGGGGGAGGCGG
>JBOGTO010000392.1:0-9677 GCA_050695155.1 Ktedonobacteraceae bacterium | reverse complement strand
ATCCTTCGCTGCGCTCAGGATGACAGATGGTATGCAGAGCTTGCTCCGATTACTCATCGCACCCATTGGCAAAAATAGGCTTGACAAACCTTATAATTGAATGGTATATTTTTATCGAACGATGTTAGAAGTTCGAATGGTAATAAAATAATGGGCATTAAGCAACGACGCGAACGAGAAAAACAAGAGGTGCGACAGGGCATTCTGATGGCTGCGCGGGAGATTGCGCGGCAAGAGGGCTGGCAGTTTGTCACTATCCGCAAAGTAGCGGAACGCATTGAGTATAGCCCACCGACCATTTATGAATACTTCGAGAGCAAGGAAGATATCCTGCTCGAATTGTTAAGGGACGGCTTTTGCCAGATGGCGGCTGCGCTCAGAACAGCCCGCGAATCGACAGAAGACCCCGAGCAACGGCTGATAAACATGGTGGAAGTCTACTGGAATTTTGCCATGCGTAACCCGGAACTCTACCAGGTCATGAATGGCCTGGGAGTGCCTTATTGCCACGAAAAACCACCCGCCATGCGCGAGTCATTTGTGATTACCCAGGAGGCGCTGATCGACTGGATGCAGGCGACGGGTGTAGATATTCCCGATGTGGAGGGCGCGGTACAGATTATACGCAGCCTCGTGCATGGGCTGATTTCGCTAACGATGGCGGATCGCATCTACGGGGGCGAAGCGCGCGCAAAACAGTTGGTACAACGCGCGATGCGCGACATGTTCGCAGCATGGCGTACTAAAAGAGAAGAGTAATCTTCTTCCTCTTTCTGCGATTTGACTCCAGGTGTAGAGGCTCTTTTTTTACTGTTTACTGAACTAAGTTCAATTACCAAACAACGTTCACCGCAATTAAGAAAGCGAGATCTTTCATGCGACTCGACTATAAATGGCAAGTTGCTATTATTGGCGCGCTGGGACTATTCATGGCAGTACTGGACAATACCATTGTCAGCGTGGCCTTACCGCAGATGCAACTGGCATTTCATACCGATCTCTCTACCATCACCTGGGTTGCGACGGGTTACTTCCTGGCCCAGGCTGCCGTCATCCCCATCGCGGGCTACCTGAGCGATAGAATCGGCACCAAACTGGTATTCATGCTGTCGCTGGGCCTGTTTACGCTGGGTTCGGGATTGTGCGCGATTGCTCCTTCAGAAACGCTGCTGATCTTCTTCCGCGTTATGCAGGGTATTGGCGGTGGTGGCCTCTTCCCCATCGTCTTCGCGCTGATATATCGTTCCTTTCCGCCAACCGAGCGCGGCGTGGCTTCGGCGGTTATAGGTGTGCCTGTGCTGCTGGCTCCTGCCTTTGGCCCGACCATAGGCGGCTACCTGACGACAACCTTTAGCTGGAACGCGATTTTTATCATCAACCTGCCACTTGGCGTGATTACGCTGGCCCTGGCGTACTTCATTTTGCGCGGGCGCGCGGCGGAACGCCAGCAGGACGAAGTACCGGCATCGAAGGGGCGTTTTGATTTCATTGGATTGGCGCTTTCGATGGTTGGCTTCACAGCGGTCGTTTACGGCATCTCCGAGGCGAGTTCGCGCGGCTGGGGAGACGGCACTGTGCTGGCCTTCCTGATCGGTGGTAGCGTGGTGCTGGTCGCCTTTATCATCAACGAACTGCTGGTGAGCGACCCGGTGATGGATGTACGCCTCTTCCTGAACTACACCTTCAGCATTGCGAACGTACTCACCTGGGCGCTGGCAGCCTTCCTCTTTGGCAGTCTTTTCCTGTTGCCTTTCTTCTTTGAGCGTATACAGGGACTGACGCCGCTCTCGGCGGGTGAGATTTTGATATTGCAGGGACTTGCTTCCGCCGTTGGCGTCGTCATCTCAGGCGGATTGTATAACCGCGTGGGGCCGCGCATCATGGCGATCGTTGGCTTTGCGCTGGTGACGGTAGGCACGATTGGTATAACGCAACTGACCGTGACAACCACAGGTCTTTCTTTGCAAAGCTGGCTTGTTTTGCGCGGGCTGGGGCTTGGCCTGGTCAATATTCCCATGCAGACGCTGGCCCTCTCTGTCGTGAGCAATAAGGCTATGGCGCGGGCATCCTCGCTCGTCAACGTCACGCGCCAGGTCTTTGCCGCCGTCGGCGTCTCAGTGCTTACCACGTACCTGACACAGCGAGTCGTCACGCATGGCACCGAAGTAGCGGCGGCGTTTCAGCAGCGCCCTCTGACGGGCATCGCGGCGAGTTGCGCTCCACTGGTGCGTTCCGGCGCGGCAGCCGTTAAGACATGCGTGACCCAACATATTACCACGCAAGGACTCAACGACACGTTTTTAGTGGTGACGATAGCCTGCGGCATCTGCATCGCAATGGCGATATTCGTCGGACGCGACCCGGCTATCCAGGCCGCCAAACGCGCCGCAGCCGCAGGCGAGACGGTCGAAGAGAAGCAACCGACATTGATAGGCGACTAATGTACTGAGATGCAAACCCGTTCTCCCAGGCGCAAAGCAAGAAGATCATCTGCTTTCACCTGGGAGGCGTTTCATTAGACTGGTGCCTGGTTGCTTCCCCATTGAATGGCCGAATTTTCGCTCACAAAATCAACAGATTTACAATGGTATGGGCAATGGAGCAAAAATTGGCTCTTTGAGTATGTCCATCCTTCTGGTAGACTGCTCATGGGAAGCGAATTCAGCCTGGAAACGGGAGGAGAGATATGATTATCATTGATGAGGAAAGACCATCGGACTCGCCTTTTGTCGAACGGGTCTGGCACAGCCATAGTGAGGGTACGGCCCCGTTTCTCTCCATTGCCGTGAGCCGTAGCGAGCTGGTGGTCACCAAACTGCAAGGCAAGATCACGATGACGGTGCGAGGGCCAGAGACCAGAGCCACGCCTGCTGGGGACAGCCCTTCCGATGGGGAGTGGTTTGGCATCCTCTTGAAGTTGGGTACGTTTCTGCCGCATCTGCCTACCAGAAGCCTCACCGATACAGGAGTAACCCTCCCTGAAGCGACGAGTAAGACCTTCTGGCTCTCTGATTCTGCCTGGGAATTTCCTACCTATGACAATGCGGAGATCTTTGTGAAGCGGCTGGTGCGCGCCGGGTTGCTGGCTCACGATCCCGTCATCGAGGCCGCCTTACAAGGGCAGATCAAAGACCTCACGCCACGCTCCGTCCAGTATCACTTCTTGCGCGCAACCGGCATCACCCAGAATATGGCGCGACAAATCGAGCGTGTCCGCTCTGCTGCCCTCCTCTTACAGCAAGGCGTCTCGATCCCCGACACCATGCTGAAAGCAGGATATTACGATCAGCCGCATCTGACGAGATCGCTCCAGCGCTTTATTGGACAAACCCCTGCTGAACTGCTCCATCACAGCCGACCAGAGCAGCTTTCGCTTTTGTACAAGACAACCCCTTTCCCTTGAGGTATACTCTCCCCTGTAGCATGACAACAGAAGTAGTAATTCATGTAAAAAATAGGAGAATCCCATGCCAACAGTCATTTCTAAAGATGGTACTAAAATTGCTTTCGACAAGGTGGGGTCCGGCCCGGCCGTCATTCTGGTCAGCGGTGCGGCGGCATATCGCGCCTTTGACCCTTTTATGGCACAACTGGCCGAACTGCTTGGCACCCACTTCACGGTCTACAACTACGACCGGCGCGGTCGTGGCGATAGCGGCGACACCCGGCCTTTCGCCAGAGAACGCGAGATTGAAGACCTGCAAGCACTGGTCGAGGACGCTGGCGGCACAGCTATGGTCTTTGGGATCTCGTCGGGCGCTGTTGTGAGCCTGGATGCTGCCGCTGTCACCCCAGGCATGACCAAAGTCGTGGTGTATGAGCCGTCGCTCATTGTTGATGACAGTCGCCAGCCCGTCCCCGACGACTACGCAGAACACCTCATGCAGCTTTCGGTCGAGGGGAAGCGCGACGAAGCGGCTGAATACTTTTTGACGCAAGCCGTAGGCATTCCAGCCGAATACATCGCTGGCATCAAGCAGGATCAAGCCGCCTGGTCTGGCATGACTGGCGTGGCCCATACCATTGCCTACGACGCGGCGTTTGTCGGCAATGTCATGCAGGGCAAACCGCTCCCAACTGATCGCTGGGTCACGGTGAACGTGCCAGTGCTGGTGGCCGATGGTGGGGCGAGCGACGCCTGGATACATCATGGCGCGGATGCGCTGTCCAACGTCTTGCCACACGCCAGCCGCCAAACGCTCGAAGGTCAAACCCACATGGTTGACCCCAGGGTACTCGCCCCGGTCCTCATCGAATTCTTTAAGAAAAGATCGGAGTAGTTTTTTGCCCGCCCAGGATATATTCTATAAATGTTTGGAAATTGCAGCCAATAGTTAGCTTTCACAGATTGGAGAACAGATGAGAAAAATCGTATCGGGTTTGTTTATTGCACTTGATGGCGTTGTCGAAGCTCCTAATAAATGGCAAGAACACTTCGATGAGGACATGGGGGAAGCTATGATGGCACAGCTCAATTCTCAGGACGCTGTGCTTCTGGGAAGAGTGACATATGAAGAATGGGTCTCATACTGGCCTACCGCTACTGATGAGCCTTTTGCCAGCTATATTAACAACACCCCCAAATATGTCGTCTCAAACACCCTAAAAAGCGTCGAGTGGAGCAACTCGACACTCTTCAAGGGAAATCTCGCCGGGGAACTTGCTTCGCTCAAGCAGCAGCCAGGAAAGGACATTGGCGTAGCTGGGAGTCCTGGCCTTGTGCATTCTCTCCTCCAACAGAACCTTCTCGATGAGCTGATCCTCCTGGTCCACCCGGTGGTTGCAGGCAGCGGGAAACGACTTTTCAAAGAGGGAGATGCTCTCAAAAGAATGAAACTCGTCTCCGCAAAGGCGACCAGGACAGGCACTGTAATCCTCACCTACCAGCCAGTAAAGGAATAGAGGTCTGCAAAAGGCTTCGTAGTATGAAACATCCCGAAAGTTCGAAAATTTCGGGATGTTTCATACTCTTTCTTGTGAAGAGAACCCATGCCGAAACACCCGGCAAGGGTTCTCTTTTTATTTTTATTCCAGGCTATCTGAGTGACGGCAATTTATCGCTTAAATGCGCTCGCTGCCGGGCGATACGGGCGAATCATCCACATGGGGCGACGCAGGCCATCTGGCCGCGTCGCTTGTGGGCGCGTCATTGCCAGCCACTGCTCGTAGACTTCTTGAGCTTTGTGCCTGTCAACGAATATATCGCCGTAGTGGTCCCCGGCCTGGGCTGCTTCGACCGTCACTTTCTGGTGCCAGCAGTGCATACCGCTGACGGGGTCGGGGTGTACGCCGAAGGTCAGGTTTTGATGCACGCCTGCTTCGCGCCAGAAGATGCGGGCCGAGTCGGGATCATCGCTCACATAGGGCTGTACGCCTTGTACCTGACGCATACGCCACGCGCCATCCTGTTCGCGTCCCAATGATACGAGCGCGGAAGTCCAGCGATCTGCTCCCTGGCTGGTATCCAGACGCCAGCGCCCCAGGTGGTGCGAACAGGCCACCACGCCGGGCCGGATGCCATCAGTGATCCAGGCGCGATTGACATAGTAGCCGACCTCTGTAGTGACGCGGATTAAATCGCCCGATTCAACGCCTATGCGTCTGGCATCAATGGGATGAATCCAGACAGGGTTAGCGTTGGATATTTCGTTGAGCCACTTGGCGTTGCCGGAGCGCGTGTGGATCAGCGTCGGCAAACGGAAGGTGGGGATGAGCAGGTATTCGTTACGCTCATTATCGATGTTAGCGTGGTGGACGTGGCTATGTGTGTAGCCCGGCGTGGCGTATTCCGGCCAGCCCCAATCTTTCAGCGTGGCCGAATAGAACTCCAGCTTGCGTGAAGGTGTGGGGAAGCCTTCGTAAGCTTTGCCATCGTTCATCACACCGACCTTGACGCCATTGCGCGTGATGATGCCGTTTTGCTCATCGACCTGTGTACCCTCCAGGTCGGCGGGCTTCAACTCGCGTTCGTTGACCGTGAAGACAGGAACTTTTTCAGTAGGAACCTCAAAGGAGCCATATTTGCGCATGTATTCCAGTGGCGTCAGGTTTTCGCAGGCGGCGGCTTCTGGCAGACCAGGGACGCTATGCTCGAATATCCAGCGATAGTATTCTTCGATGGTCAGCTTTTCGCCGGGACGATAGGGCGACTCGAAGTACTTGCGAATGCCCAGGCTGCCATCGGGGTCGATGCGCCATGATAGCTCGATCCAGAACTCATCTTCTTCCCAAACTTCGCCGGGGTTGGCCTGATAGGTAAATTGCACGGGTTCGCCATGTCGTTCCTTATAGACGCGCAACACCGGCTGGCGAAAACCGATCCAGCGCGCAGCGTGCGTCTCCTGGCTCATCAGGTCGTGTCGTTCGCTGCCAACGCCCATCGGCAGCACGTAGTCGGCGTACCATGCCGTCTCGTTCCAGATGGGCGTCAGCGCCGCGTGCAGTTCTATCTGCTGCTCGTTGGTCAGCGCTTCGATCCAACTGGTGCCGTCGGGGTTGGTCCAGACAGGATTGTAGACGCGCGTGAAATAGGCGCTGACCTTGCCGCGTCCCTCCTTCAAATAGTAAGGGAGCAAGATGCTCATTTCGTAGTTTGCCAGTGGATATTCGGGCGGGTAGAGCATTTCGTTCCACACATCGGGCAGGTTCGGCTTGAGGAAAGGCGCTGGCACAAATTTGTTCCAGGCGTTGGGAGCCGTGCCGCCCGGTGTGCCGATGCTGCCGGTGAGAACGGAGAGGAACCATAACGCGCGCGAGACCTGCCAGCCGCCGAGATTACCGGCGGTGGCGGCGCGCCAGGTATGCGCTGCGAAAGCGGTGCCAGCATTGCCGATCTGCCGCGCAATATCTACAATCGTCTCCTCAGACAAACCGCTCTCTGCCGCCGCGAAAGCAGGCGTATATTCAGCATAGAGGTCAAGCAGGAGTTCGATGAAGCGATCAAACGTTTGCGCTTCGCCGGGATGTTCAGCCGCCATGTATTCCTGCCAGTTGACCCAGCGGCGCATATATTCGCGGTTGTACAGTTTTTCGAGCAGGAGGATACGCACCATCGCCAGCAGAACGGCGGCTTCGGAACCGGGCCAGGTGGGGAGCCAGTAATCGGCCATGCTAGCGGTATTGGAGAGGCGCGGGTCCATGACGGCCAGTTTCGCGCCTTTCATTTTGCCCTCTATGATGCGCTGGGCCTGCGGGTTGAAATAGTGGCCCGTCTCCAGGTGCGAGCTGATGAGCAGGATGAAACGGGCGTTGGCATGGTCTGGCGAGGGGCGATCCATACCGCACCAGATATGGTAGCCGAAACGCGCCGAGGATGAGCAGACATTGGTATGACTGTTATGCCCGTCAACGCCCCACGCGCCCAGCACGCGCTCCATGTAACCATCGTGACCCGGACGACCAACATGATACATCACTTCGTCGCGGCGGTCTTCTACAATGGCGGCGTGTATTTTGGCGGCGAAAGTATCAAGCACCTCGTCCCAGGTGGTGCGTTCCCACTTGCCCTCGCCGCGCTTCCCGGCGCGTTTGAGCGGATAGAGGATGCGTTCGGGGTCGTTGACCTGGTTGATAGTGGCCGGGCCTTTGGCACAGTTGCGCCCACGACTGCCGGGGTGATAGGGGTTGCCCTCGAAGCGTTTCACGCGCCCGCTCTCTTTATCAACATAGGCCATCAGCCCGCACGCTGCCTCGCAGTTGAAACAAATAGTAGGAATGATCTCATAGTGCTTTTCGACTTTGCGCGGCCACGCCTTCGCATCGTATTCAACCCAGTCGTGCCACTTCTCAGGTGGCGGGCATGATGCCAGGTCGCGCACAGACATCTGCTCGCCTGAGGGCGCAATATGTTCTTTCAAAGGTATATTGGTCATATTCTTTTTCCTTATTATTTAGCTCAACGGCACAATCTGGCCGGCGACGACGAAACAGTGTTCGTAGGCAAAGAGGCCAGCCAGGGCCAGGATGCTTGCGATGCCGGTCAGCACGGGTTGCGCGGCGGGTACTGCCAGGGCAATGCTCAACATCAGTATGGGGATGAGAGAGCCGACCGCGAAAAATTGTCCCCAGAAAATATCCTTCAAGCCGCCCTGGCTCATGTAATGGGCTGCCGCCGCGACATGACTGTTGCTATGGGAGGCCAGGACTTCGATCATGACCAACACGACATGAGCAACGATGGCGATGAGTAACACAAGGGTGAAGAGGCCGTTCAGGGCGCTTCCGGCTTGAAATATCCAGGCGAAAATGCTCAGCGATGCGGCACCGGCCAGCGTTGCCTGTACAAGCAGGATGGGCAGCAGGAGCGGGCTTTGCCACAGGTCGCGCCCCTCGGCCTGTCCGAAGAGGAAGGCGGTATAGCCAGCCGAAGCCGCTCCAAAGAGCGCGGCGGGTATGAGCAAGACGCGCAGGATTATGGAAAAACCCAGCAGTGCGGCCACGAACCATGCTACCTCGATCAGCCCGAAGATGCCCAGGAAGACCGCGCCCCATACCAGCCACGAGGTCGGATTGGCCTTTGTCATCAGGTAAAGCGCGCGGTCGGGTCGCTTCAAGTCGGCAATGAGCAGTACCAGTGTAGCGGCGATGAAGAGACCGCCAATAATTGGAGCCGCTATACCGAGCAGGGCATTCATCGCGCCGCTAATGGGCGCGTTCAGGCCGTACAATGCCAGCGCCAGGGCTGCCACCATCATCGCGCCCGCGCCAATCGATTTTGTTCCCAGGTAGGTAGAGACTTTCCAGCCCCAGGGCGCATTGTTTTTAGGTGTATCGTAAACGATGTGCGCATCAGTGGGATCGCGTTGAGCTGGCTCCAGTGGCCTGTATGGCTTGAGCGCGTTGATAGTTGTGGGCGTTGCCTGCGCTCGCAACGACTTGTCGCTCTCAATGATGGTTTCATCCATTGCATGAGGTTTGAGCATGGTACTCCACATGGTCATATGTGGCAGTTCCATGCTGGCAACTTCGGGATTGATGGCGGCTTCATCAGCTCCTACATAATAGACGTTGGGGCGTGTTCCCTGCTCAGGCTTGCGCACGCGCACTGGTTGGCGGGCGATGATTTGCGCAATCTCAGTATGCGGGTTGTGCATGTCGCCCGCGATGATGGCATGGACCGGACAGACGACGACACATGCTGGTTCGAGGCCCTTCTCGGTGCGATGGGCGCAGTAGTTGCATTTGGCGGCAGTATGGCTGTTGGGATCGATATAGAGGGCATCGTAAGGACACGCCTGCATACACGATTTGCAGCCGATGCAGCGGCTGGAGTCAAAATCAACGATGCCGTCCGCTCGTTTGTACAGTGCCTTTGTAGGGCAAATAGTGACGCAGGGCGCGTCTGTGCAGTGATTGCAGCGATTGACGAGAAAATAGCGGCGCGAATTGGGGAACTCGCCCTTTTCGATGTACTTGACCCAGGTGCGGTACACCCCAATCGGTACATCGTGTTCGGCTTTACATGCCACCGTGCAGGCGTGACAGCCGATGCACTTACGCTGGTCGATCACGAAGGCGTATTTCGTCATGAATTATTCCTTCTAGTTTGTTCTGGGCAGCGTTGCCCCTGTTACCAGTGTATATGAAGAAGTGAAGCGTTGTCCAGTTGAAACTGTTATTGGCAGGGAGATTGAAAAGTTGTGCCAGAGGGTTTGAGGAAGGCGACCGCAAGGGTCGCC
>JBOGTO010000391.1:0-4944 GCA_050695155.1 Ktedonobacteraceae bacterium | reverse complement strand
GGCCTGGGGCAGTCCTTTCGTCGTCTTAGTAGAGGCGACCCTTGCGGTCGCCTTGCCCCTTCCTCATGAGATGCGCTAGACCCAAGCCCGTTGATAAATTCAGGTAGAGGCGACCCTTGCGGTCGCCTTGCCCCTTCCTCATCGGATCGCCTTGTCCCAAACGCGGTCGTCATGCCTGGTGTGTTTGCCATGTCTTATGCGAACGACTATTGAAGAGCCTTGCGCCAATAGTCCACGCTCTCTTTTAGCTCATCCAGTACCGTATTATCATCAGCCTCGAAAGGATGAATTGGCTCGAGGAAAAGATACACATCGCCATGAGCCAGCCAGGGTTCAATGGCCTGTAATATGGCCTCGGCTTGCACCATCCCCTGCGCGTTATAGCTGCGCGTGAACGGCCAGTGATGATCGCCTGAGCGGTCGGTTTGCTGTAAATGGACGATGGGCAAATGCGGCCAGGGCTGCGCGAACCACGCCAGGTAATCATCGCTGGCCGTTCCCGTGTGCAGGGCGCATGGATGCCCTACATCCAGGCAAAGTACAAGTGGCACACCGCCGCCCATATCTATGTTCGTGAGTTGCCGTGCCTCCTCAATGCTATGTCCCCATTCGCGCTCGACGGCCATGTTTTCAAATAACAGGAAGTTCAATCCATGTTGCGCCGCATAGCGCGAAAGAGCAGCTAATCGCTCCTCCAATTCACGTAATAACGTGTGTTTGCGTTCAGCATTCATGGCGTCCTGCGCGCTGAACGCGCCGATATGCCCACCCATACCGCCTGCTCCTATATGCGCGGTGAAATCGATGGCGCGTTCATACCAGCGCATCGCGGCTTCACGCATGGCCTGCTGTGGGTGCAACAACTGGCTCCATGAATAGGCAGCCAGCCCGGTAAATGTGCTATGTATGGAGAGATTCTGTTGTGTCGCAAGTTGCCGGGCAGCATCAGCATAGGCCATCGTCGCGGCCTCGTCGAGCAAAGGATCGACCAGGTCAAGGCTGAACTGGCAACAATCCAACCCCAGTTCGTTTTTCACAATACGCACCCATTGCTCCGGCTCCGGCCACCGTTTGACCGCGAAACAGGTGTTGATGCCAAGATGTATTGACATGATATATACCTCCTATTTGCCAGAGCCGGATGCCCACAAGGGGCATCCCTACATAATTCACCAGGGCGAGGGCCGGATGCCCACAAGGGGCATCCCTACATTACAAGGACGCCCCTCTTCCCCTCCGCCGCATCTTTCGCAAATCAGGGTGGCGGGGTCGCCAGAGATGTAGTGACGCCCCTTGTGGGCGTCAGGGGCGGGGTTTCCTTACCCGCTCACCATCTGGTACCCTCGCAACTTCCCCTTATGCAGCGTCGCCAGCACGCCGTGTAGTACGCCTTCGCTGTAATCGCTGCCGGGGTTGATGCAGACGGTGCGACCGATCTTGCACGAGGCGTGGGCTTCGTGAATGTGTCCGTGCAGGCCCAGCAGGGGTTGATAACGCTCGATGGCTGCTCGCACAGCGGTGGAACCGACGGGTTTGAAGCGCGTCTGGCCGAGGCTGCTTTGCACCTTCAAATCGGCGTTCAGTTCCGGCGCGTCATCCAGGCCGCTTCCATAGGGCGGGACGTGCAGGTTCATGACCAGCGTGTCGGGGCGTTTGACCTGCTTCACTAGCGCATCGATGCGCCGCGCCAGTTCGTCTTCGCTGCATTCGCGCGGCGTATTCCAGGGAGTGGGATTCGACCAGCCCAGGCTAATCATTTCACTGTCATCGTCAAGCTGAACAGGGGCGTTTTCGGGATTACACACAATATGTCCACCTTCCAGCGCCTCTAAAACTGCCGGTGGATCATCGTTGCCGCCCATTATGTAACAGCGAACGCCCGTACCGGATAAGCGTTCGTCTGCCAGCGTGACCCATTCTTCCAGGCGAGTTTTCATCAGGCGTTCAAAGAGCGCTTCGATTTTGCCGGAGGCATAAAGCGCATCCTGCTCTCCTTCACGGCAACGGTAAGGGTATAGCCCTTTGTCAGAAGCGACCTTCTCATACTCCTGAACTTCGCTCTCGGAGGTCAGTTCGAGACGTTGACCGCGTTCCTTCGTGACATACACGCCTGGGCGTGTCTCCTCGAGGAAGACAATGGCCTTGCCCAGCACGTCGCCGCCCATTACCAGTACCCCGGCTTTGTAAAATTTCGCCGCGTTCAAAAACTTGCGAAAGCAGCGATTGGAACCATGCACATCGCTGGCATAGTAAAGTGTTGTTGCCATTATTGCACCGTTTCTGGCTCAGCCGCCTGTTTCCCCGCGATTGTTACCTGCACACCGCAAGTTTGTAACTGGTCGAGCATGTCGGGCGATGCCGCTTCGTCTGTCACCAGCGTCGTTACCATAGAGACAGGAGCTACTACGGCGGGCGCGCGAAAGCCCAGCTTGCTATGATCGGCCAGCACGACCACGCGGCGCGAGCGCTCCATCATCGAGCGATGCAGCGCGGCTATCTCATAATCTAATTCGGTCACACCCACCTGCGGATCAACCCCCGCCGCGCCCAGGATACATACGTCCGCGTAAAAGCGTTGCAGCGTGGCTTCGGCAATGGGACCAGTCATCGTCAACTCGTCGCCATGCAATTTGCCGCCCAGCACGATTACACGAATGTTGCGCGAGCCGAGCAAGCTGGCGTGCGAAAGCGAGGCGGTAATCACCTGCAAGTGCGGGTGTGGAGGCAAGAATTGCGCAAATTGCGAAGTTGTCGTGCCTTCCCCCAGAAAGAGCGTCTGTCCCGGTTCGATCATCTGCGCGGCGGATGCGCCGATGACGCGCTTTTGAGCCGCGTACTGCAAAGCGCGGCTGTTGAAGCCCAGTTCCACGCTTTTCGTGATATGCACCGTCGCGCCGCCATAGGTCTGACGTAAGAAACCATCCTGCTCCAGGCGCTTAATATCGCGCCGGATCGTCATGACCGAGACATCCAGCTCGTCAGCCAGCGCCTGAGCCTCAATCGCTTGCAGCTCAGCCACACGCTCCAGAATGAGCCTTCTCCGTTCGCTTGCCAGCATAGAACGCGCTCCTCTACAGAACTACCGCGACAACATGCAACAAACTATCACATGATTTCATTGACAAGAAATGTTCTTTGTTGTATACTCTAGCTAATAAATCGTTGTATGTCAAGATTTATCTCCTCTATTGTTCGACTAACGTATTGTATTTGCCTGGCAACGGGCGAAGGAGTTGGACATGCAATCAGAGTCCTCTTCGACTCCATCCTCATCCCTCTATGTGCGGCAATCATCGGGCCTTGTCCGCGAAGCATCGGTTCTCGATGCTATTATTTTCAACGCGGTCTTCTCGGCTCCCGTTGGCGCTACCCTGGCCTTCGGCATATTATACGCCCTGGGACTATTCCCCGGCGCGGATATGGTGGTGGCCTTGCTGATCGCCTTTGCGGTCAACATCCCGGTGTGCATCATGATGTCGATGATGGCATCGGCCATGCCGCGCACGGGCGGCGACTACGTCTGGATCAGTCGCATTTTGCACCCGGCGGTGGCTGTGTTCAGCAATTTCTCCGCCGCCATCTCGGCCCTGATCGGCGCGGCATTCTGGGCGCGTTCGTTTGCGGTGCTGGTGCTTGGCCCGGCGCTGGCGGTGTTGGGCGCAACGACAAACAACAGTGGGCTTATCAACGCTGGCAATGCGGTAAGTGGCACCAATGCCACCGGCCAGTGGTGGACGTTTGGCCTGGGCCTGCTGTTAATCGTCATCCTGGCTATCGCCATGTCATCCGGCACGAAAACATCGTTTCGCGTGCAAAACGTATGCTGGATTATCGCCAGTCTGGGAACGTTCCTGGCCTTTATCGCGCTGCTGATTAGCTCGAATAGCAGCTTCACCGCTAATTTCAACGCTTTCGCGCAGCCCTTTACGCACAGCGCCAACTCGTTTCAGGCCATCCAGACCGCTGCGACGAAGATTGGCTTCACTTTCACTGGCGGCCATCAATTCTCCTCGACGCTGCCGGTTGTCGCCATCATCATGACCTTCATGATGTGGAACTGGTGGTCGGTCTACATCGCGGGCGAACTCAAATCGGCGGGCAAGCTGCGCCGCCAGCTTTCAGTCATGCTGGGCGCGTTGCTATGGGATACAGTCTTCATGATTATCGGCGTGTTGCTGCTGTATCATAGCGCAGGTGAGCAATTCATCGCCAGTGTCAATGCGCTGGCCGGTACGCCCGGCTACCTGCTGCCAGTGCAGCCCTACTACAATTTGATGGCAGGTATCGCGGCCAACAACGGCATCTTTGCGCTGCTCATCGCCATCAGTTTCATCTTCTGGAACCTGCCCGCCATGTTCCCCAATACTTTCATGCCGGTGCGCACCATCTTCGCCTGGTCGTTTGACCGTATCCTGCCGGGCAAGCTTTCCGAGGTGAGTGAGCGCACTCATGCTCCCGTTCCGGCCATCATCATGGCCTCGATCATCGTGGCGGGCATCCTGGCGTGGTCGGTACTCTCCAGTTCCTTTGCTACCCTGCTTTCGATGGGTGTGCTGGCCGGAGTCGTCACTATCCTCAGCGTGAGTGTGGCAGCCCTGGCCTTCCCTTACCGCCGTCCCGACCTGTACCGGAACTCGCCCGCGAACGTGCGCATCGGCGGCGTGCCACTGCTGCCAATCGTGGCCGTCCTCTCCATACTGGTGATATGCGGCCTGGCATACCTGGTACTCTCATACCAGCAGCTTGGCATTAACACGGCGCAACTGGGGCCGCTGCCCGGCTTCATCTTCATGGGTTCGTTGATCGTGATTGGCCTCGTAATCTTCTACGTAGCGCGTTTTGTAAGGGCCAGGCAGGGCATCAACCTTGACCTGATCTACCGCGAACTGCCACCAGAGTAAAGCATTTTTAATCAATACTGGTTTGTTGGTTTGCATTTGGTGC
>JBOGTO010000390.1:0-3621 GCA_050695155.1 Ktedonobacteraceae bacterium | reverse complement strand
GCAAGGAAGGCAGCCGAAGCGGGAGCATGATAGACATTGGTGTGCCAGGCGAGCAAGATGGTGCGCATCGGTGGCGGATCGAGGGAGACAATCGCCACCTCTCTTCCCTGAGCTTCGGCCACCGAGCGTGGCAGTACGGATATGCCCAATCCCTCGGCAACCAGCGAGCGCACAGTGCCGAGTTCACCACTTTCAAAGAGCATCCGGGGCGTAAAACCAGCCGCCAGGCTTCTTTGCATGATAGTGTGCCGCAGTCCAGAGCCAGGTTTGAACAAAATGAACGGCTCGTCTCGCAGTTCTTCCACCGCTACATTTTGACGACGTGCCAGCGCATGGGAAGGGGCCGCTACCAGCACTAACTCTTCGGTCAGAAGTTTTTCCGTCACCACCGGTGCAGTCGTGAGTTCTGACGGCCAGGAATCGTCCATTATCTGGATCAAGGTCAGGTCCAACTGCCCTGTATGCAAGAGTTCTAAAAGCCGTTCCGTGGCCTCTTCGCGCAGAACAATATCAATTCCTGGATAGCGCGTATGGAACCTTGCCAACAACGCAGGAAAGCGGAATGCTTCAAGCGACTGCAATGCGCCAATCACAACACGCCCGCGCGCCAGCCCGCTATATTCCTGCATCTCCATACGCGCCCACTCTACCTCGGCCAGAATACGTTCCGCGCGTATCAACAAAGCCTCGCCAGCAGAAGTGAGACGCACCTGGCGGCTGGTGCGCTCAAATAGCATGACGCCCAGTTCACGCTCCAATTGCTGTATCTGCTGCGAGAGAGCCGGCTGCGCAATGCTCAGTTCCTCCGCCGCCCGCGTAAAGTGCCTTTTATGCGCTACTACTACGAAATAACGTATCTGGCGCAACTCCATGCCCACCTCCATTTATATAGCTTACTTATTGATTTCATCGTAAACATATATTGGACTTATAGATAGAAGTATGTCATACTTTATGCAAGAGTTCAATATGGACGTTCATATGCGTTAGTCTGTTCCTTTTTAACAAACACCTTCGGTCTTTGCCTGTCATGCTTCGCTGCGCTCAGCATGACAGGCCCGATTCCAGTCGTTAATGTTCATACATGGAGGGCTATATATGGCTAATCTCGGTTTCATAGGTCTTGGCAAAATGGGAGGCCGCGCAGCGAAGCGGCTGGTAAATGCCGGACATACGGTGACGGGCTATAACCGCACAAAGTCAAAAGCGCAGTGGCTGCTGGATGCCGGAATGCAGTGGGGCGAGTCGCCGCGCCAGGTCACAGAAAAGTCCGATATTATCTTTAGCATGGTCACGAATACCGCCGCCTTGCATGAAATACTTCATGGCGATGATGGCATTCTGATCGCTCTATCTCCTGGCAAAGTCTACATCGACATGAGTACCATCAGCGCCAGCGCTTCGCGTGAAGTTGCCGCGCAGGTCGCCGCAAAGGGAGCGCATATGCTCGACGCGCCGCTCTCCGGCAACGTCATTCATGTCGAGCAGGGAACGGTATCTATGATTGTGGGGGGTGAGCAAGCCACTTTCGAGTCTGTATTGCCCGTCTTGCACGACATCACGCCCAGAGTGACCTATGTGGGCGGCAACGGCCAGGCTATTTTAATGAAAATCGCCATCAACCTCAGCCTCTCTACGCAATTCCTGGGCTTCTGTGAAGGCATCCTCTTAGCCGAGAAAAATGGCATCCCGCGCGCAACGGCTGTCGAGGCATGGCGCAATAGCGCGCTAGCCTCGCCTGCCACCTGGCATCGCGCCCCGTTTATCCTCGAAAAGCCCGAAGAGATCTGGTTCGATGTGAACATGATGCAGAAAGATTTGCTGCTGGCCCTCGAACTGGGCCGCACATCGGATGTGCCACTTCCATCGGTAGCTCTTTCCAACGAACTACTCACAGCCGCCCGCGCAATGGGCATGGCAAAAGAGGATTTCGCCGTAATGTTCGACGTGCTGGCCCGCATGGCCGGCGTAGACAACTAATAGACCCCTTTTGAAAGGAGCATGTCATGCATCAGGTAGGAAATTATAATAAAGCGGCCTTTGAGGTACCCTCTGCTTACGAAAAACACAGCCGGGGCTACTCTCGCGTCACGATGGTTGACCACAACACTGCTGGCGCGGTACATACCGGCCTGGGTCTCTGCAAACTTGATCCGGGCGGCACACTGAATATGCATGTGCATTTCTATGAAGAAGCCCTCTATATTTTGGAAGGGCAGGTTCTGGTGAGCATCGATGGGCGCGACTACCAGCTTGAAGCGAACGATTACGGCATTTTCCAGGCGGCTGTTTCTCACGCATGGCGCAATGTGGGAGATCGGCCTGTGCGCTGGCTGGAAATGCTTTCGCCGCAGCCAAAGCCCGCTGGACAGGAGCGCGATACCTTTTTCTTCAAGGAGGGTGACGCGCCTACCACAGGGAGTCGTCCCGATTTCCGCGACCCAACCACGCGCTATCTCGGCCACTTCGACAACTCGCACATGCCGCCGCACAGCCAGTTGCAAATGGATGGCTACCGGGGCAGCAACATCTTCGGCATCTCCCTGAAAATGCTGGTAGACAAAATGCTCGGCTCGCAGCACCTGACCCTCTTCATGGTAGAGTTCCAGCCAGGAGGCGAGGGCAATATCCACGACCACCCTTTCGAGGAAACCTATTTCTTCCTGAGTGGCGAAGCCGAAGCCATCCTCGACGGCCAGACCTACCGTGTGAAAGCAGGCGACTACGTTTGGACTAGCGTCGGCGGTACGCACGGCTTCTTCAACAAAGGCACCATCCCTATGCGCTGGATCGAAACCCAGACACCCCAGCCTCCCAACCAGCAAGCATTTCGCTTCCCGGCAGACTGGGCTTATCTGGCAACTAAACTGGAGATGTAAAAGATGCACTAATCAGTCAGTTAGACGCCCGCAGAGAACGTAATTCTCCAGCTTCCTCCAGGCCAGTTCGCCTGAAGATAGTAACAGCCTGCCCTGGGAATATCTATGCTGCCAGGAAATTCTACCCAGTCTCCAGGTCGATTGACCACTGTTGGATTCCGCGTATCCAGAACTAGAGATGTAGTCATGTTGGGAACATTATCGCCGCTCAGCCAGAGTGGAGTACCATCGGCCAAATTTGCCCCATGAAAAGTTACTACGCCTGTGTAGGAAGGGCCAAGAACCCACAGAAACTTATGCCCCCAGCCGTGCTGGTCGTACTGTACCCACGAATACATAGTGTGGTTATCTCCAAAGAGGAGCGTAGCACGCGGTCCTACAAAACCGACAGTCCACGCAGGAGCGTCTCCAACCGCTGACGCAAAATAGGCAGGAGCTATATCTTTAAGAGTGGGACCAGTTGGGCAGTTCTGAGGAGCCAGTCCTAGAGGTGCCGGTGCCGGGATGGTTGGAGTTGGAGAGAGAGCCGGTTGGGATGTTGCAATCGTTGTTGGCGTTGAGCCAACCGATGCGGGAGTCTTTGTTGGTGGTGGCGTTACCGCCTGAGAACAGGCTGTTATAACGAGCATGAGGCCTGTAATTGCCACCGTTCGAGAAAGTAATCGCCATCTTTTCATAGGTGTCTCCTACAACTGACCTGTAGCGAGGTTGATACGCCCATGTTCCTAATGACCTTTAACGA
>JBOGTO010000389.1:0-2063 GCA_050695155.1 Ktedonobacteraceae bacterium | reverse complement strand
AACCGACAATTTAGCTTTTATTATTGGTTTAGCCCTCCAGCATGATGGTGGGCCTTTTGGGCTGAGCAAAAATTAACCACCAACATGCTGGAAGCAGAGGAAACAAAACCTCTGCTTTTTTGTTTGGTAAAAAGAAAGGGTTTAGTCTCATGATTATCGTCACCCGTAGTCAGGTAACAGGCGCGGAACACCGGCAGGTTGTCGAACTTCTGCAACAACTGGCTGGCAGCCAGCGACCCATCAGCGCGACCACCATGCAAGCTCGCCAGGTCATCACCATCGATGGCAACAGCCTGGACGCGCAGGCACACGCCGCGCTCAGTCAGCACAGCGCCGTCGAGCGTATCGTTTCCACCCATACGCCCTACCAGCTTGTCAGCCGTGCCTTCCAGAGTGAGGACAGCCGCGTTATAGTCGGCGACCTGCCCGGCAGCCAGTCCGTCACCATCGGCGGTCCCGCGCCTGTTATCATCGCCGGGCCGTGCGCGGTCGAGAGCCGCGAGCAGTTGATGGAGATCGCCCGCGCCGTAAAGGACGCGGGAGCGCAGGTGCTGCGCGGCGGCGCATTCAAACCGCGCACATCACCCTACCAGTTCCAGGGGTTGGGCATCGAAGGGCTGCGTTTCCTGGCCGAAGCGCGTGAAGAAACAGGTCTGCCCGTCATCACCGAAGTCATGGAGCCTGAGATGGTTGACACGGTGGCGCAATACGCTGACATCCTGCAAATAGGCAGCCGCAACATGCAGAACTTCCCTCTATTACAGGCGGCAGGTAGCCATCCATCGCGTCGTCCCGTCATGCTCAAACGTGGTCTGGCCTCCACCATTGACGAATGGCTGCTGGCGGCAGAATACATCGTTGCGGCAGGTAATCCCAACGTGATATTGTGCGAGCGCGGCATCCGTAGCTTCGACACGCACACGCGCAACCTGCTCGATCTCGCCTGCGTTCCCCTGCTGCATGAATTGACACACTTGCCCGTCATCGTCGATCCCAGCCATGCCACAGGTCGCCGCGAACTCGTCCCTACCATGTCTCGTGCCGCCATCGCCGCCGGAGCGCATGGCCTGATCCTGGAAACGCATACCGACCCTAACAACGCCCTGTGCGACGGTCGCCAATCCATTACGCCCGCGCAACTGCAAACCGTCGCGCAGCAGACACGGCTGGTAGCTCAGATCATGAGCGATCCAGCCGTTTTAGATTACGTGGCCTGATGCTTGCTTTGCTTATGCGCAACTACAGCCTGCACATAGGCAACGATGAGCGGGTGCGCCACATCGTTGAAAGCAGAGCGTTCTGGCTGAAACAGCGTACCCATGTAGAAAGGATGCCCGTCCAGGTCAAAAACGCGCGCCTCGCCACTTTTATCAAAGCCGGTGATGCGCAGACCACTCGCATCAAACAATGTCGTATAGCGAGGATTGAGGCCAAAACTACAATGGTACTTTTCGGAAATCTCGCCCTTGCCATAAATGGTGGCAATACGCGAATCGGGCTGCAGGACAATGGCGTCGGTAGCCTCAACCAGCGAACAACTAAGCGGAGCAATCAGTGGCAGCGTTGACTCCGGGTTCGATTCGGTAGAATCCGCCTCGCTAAGATTGAGTACATTGCGCGCGTACTCGATCAAGGCATGTTGAAAGCCGCCACAGGTGCCAAGAAAGGGGACTCCGCGCTCACGAGCAAAGCGGACCGCGAGCAATGCCCCTTCCATACTCTCATACGGGCTGGCCGGCACAATCCACAGTCCGTCAAAAGCCGCAAGGCGCTCTGCGGCGTCCTTTTCCAACAACGGCGTTGGAAGCCACTCCGTCTCCACGTTACATTCTACCCGCCGCGCAGCCAACGCTAACGCCTGTGGAATAGCAATATGAGCCAGTACATCGGGATTGAAGTCACCTATTAATCCGATACGCACACTATCTTGCATGGCCTTCCTCTTTCATTTCATGGATAGATGGGGATACAAGGCACAACAATATCTGTATAGAATAGTCAGGAAAACCATGAAATTCAAACGCCAATACCCTGTATCCAGAGGGTAGCAAGTCAGCCAATAC
>JBOGTO010000388.1:0-27738 GCA_050695155.1 Ktedonobacteraceae bacterium | reverse complement strand
GCCCTGACATTCGCTATATATTACACGTATCTAGTCTCTCTTGCGTGCCTTTTGTTGCAGGTCGTACAATTTGCCAATGGCCTCGATAGGCGTCAGTTCGTCAATGGCAAGCTGCTTGAGTTCTTCGATCACGGGATGTGGCTCGGCAGAGAGTAGCGTCATTTGCAACACGGATGGGGTTTCCATATCGCGCATGGCTTTGCGGCGTGTCTTCGCATCGCCTTTCTGTTCCAGTTCCGTCAGAATCTCCTCGGCGCGGTGAATGACGGGGCGGGGAATGCCTGCCAGTTGCGCCACATGCACGCCGTAGCTTTTATCCGCGCCGCCGGGAATGATTTTGTGCAGGAAGACCACTTTGCCATCCTCTTCCGTCACAGCCACGTTCATACATTGCACGCGCGGCAGCGATTTGGCAACCTCGACCAGTTCATGATAATGCGTGGCGAAAAGTGTGCGCGCGCCGCAGCGTTTATTGTTGTGCAGGTATTCAATCACAGCGCGCGCAATGGAAAGCCCGTCGTAGGTGCTGGTGCCGCGCCCAATCTCATCGAGGATAATCAGGCTGCGCGGCGTGGCGTGATGCAGGATATTGGCGGTCTCGACCATCTCAACCATAAAAGTACTCTGGCCTGTTGCCAGGTCGTCCTGCGCTCCAATGCGCGTGAAGATGCGATCCACGATGCCGATGGTGGCCGCTTCCGCCGGTACATAGCTGCCGATTTGCGCCAGCAGCACGATAAGGGCAACCTGCCGCAGGTAGGTCGATTTACCGGCCATATTGGGACCGGTGATAATCATGATTTGCGCCTGGCGGTTCGAGAGTTCGACATCGTTGGGGATAAACGGCGTTTCGGCCTGCGATTGTTCGATTACAGGATGGCGACCTGCTACGATATGAATGATGTCGCCGTCGTTGAGCGTGGGACGGCAATAGTTGCGCTGCGCCGCCACGCTGGCGAGGCTCAGATAGACATCAATCTCCGCCAGCGCGCGGGCCGTGTCCAGAATGCGCTCGGCGGCGTGAATGGCGATCTCCGCGCGTAGTTGCGCGAAGAGTTCGCTTTCCAGCTTATTGACGCGCTCCTGCGCGTTCAGCACCAGCGTTTCATGTTCCTTGAGGTCGGGCGTAATGAAGCGTTCGGCCCCGGTCAGTGTCTGTTTGCGGATATATTCGGGCGGCACGCGCCCCTTATTGGAGTTGGTTATCTCGATAAAGTAGCCAAAAACTTTCGTATAGCCAACTTTGAGATTGTTGATGCCAGTACGCCGCCGTTCGCGCTGCTCCATATCAGCAATCCATTGCTGCCCATTTTTGGATGCGTCCCTGACTTTGTCGAGTTCTTCGTTGTAGCCGGGACGAATAACACCGCCGTCGGACGCGCTCAATGGCGGCTCATCGACGATTGCGCTTTCGATGAGGCTAATAGTGTTCTGGTTGTCTGCAAGCTGTTGCATAAGCTCCGCTAGCGCGGGCATACGTTCATCAGCGCCGGCGGGCAAACTGGCGCGCGCGTCGGCGGCGGCTCGCAATCCGCTCGCTAGCGCGACAAGATCGCGCGGCGAGGCGATGCGCTGGCGCACGCGATTCGCCAGGCGTTCGATGTCTCCGGCCTTTTTCAAGCTTTCGGCCAGACGCGCCTGAGTGAGGGTGTCAGTAAGCAGTTCGCCGATGATTTGCTGGCGATGTTGCAGGGTCGCAATATCGAGCAGGGGCTGGCCGATCCAGCGGCGCATGAGGCGTCCACCCATAGGGCTGCGCGTCTTGTCCAGTACCCACAGCAGCGAGCCTTTGACGGAGGCAGTGCGCCCGCTTTCAAACAATTCCAGATTGCGCCGCGTATGCGGGTCGAGCGTCATATAGGCGTTGGTATAGTAGGTCTCAAGCGCGGTAAGCTGGCGCAGGATGCTCTTTTGCGTCTCCTGCACATAGGCCAGCACGGCTCCGGCGGCGCGTATCGCCAGGGGCAGGGAAGCGCAACCGAACCCTTCGAGCGAGGCTACGTCAAAATGCGTGAGCAGGCGATGGCGCGCGTCGTCCTCAGAAAAGTAGCGCGAGTCGTAGGGGGTGACATGTCCGGCGATGCCCGTCAATGCTTTCACCAGTGGCGCGTTATCATCCTCGTCGTCGTCCGCGAAGGCCGCTTCGTCTTTATGGTTATTGTGGTAAGTTTCGTGCGCGTTGGCGACAGCTTTGTCTATGTCGGCGTTGGGATTGCCATTGGAGCCAACTTTGGAGACGGTCTTCTCGTTCATTACTGCCGCCAGCCAGCGCCGTTTGCGACTGCCCAGGTGGGTGCTACGCGACTCGACGATGACCTCGGCGGGGGCGACACGCGCCATTTCCTGCTGTAGCGCGAGTTCCGGTTCGGGGGTGCTGAACTGCGTGACGGCAAATTCGCCGGTGGTAATATCAACATAGGCGATACCTACCGCTTCGCGCCCCACCACTACGCTTGCCAGAAAGTTGTTGCGTTTGGCTGCCAGCATGGCCGGGTCGATTACTGTGCCGGGTGTGACGATGCGTATAACTTCGCGGTCAACCAGCCCTTTGGAGAGCGCGGGATCGCTGGTCTGCTCGCACACTGCCACGCGATAGCCCTTGCTGACCAGCCGCGCCAGGTAGCCGTCGGCGGCGTGATGCGGGATGCCCGCCATCGGCGATTTTTCGCCGCGCCCAAAATCGCGCCGCGTCAGGGCAATCTCCAGTTCGCGCGCCACAATTTCCGCGTCATCATCAAACATTTCATAGAAGTCGCCCATGCGAAAAAAGAGGATGGCATCAGGGTTCTGTCGTTTGATCTGCAAATACTGATTGCGCACCGGGCTATGGACCGGATTGTCTTTTATGTAGTCTTCGAATAACACTGGATTACCTCTCCGAAGAGTTCTGGCTGCATTTCAAAATCTGGCATTCGCTGACCCGTAAAAAAATTCTGTTCCGCTAAAGTATTACGCTCCCAGAAAACACCCTGCGAATAGCCCTGAATAGATTTGTCTCTCTCGGCCATAGCAAGACGCTTCTCTGCAAGACAACAATAGGTTTCATCGATTTCAACGCCGACATACTTGCGTCCTAGCTTTTTTGCAACAACTGAAGTAGTGCCTGATCCCAGAAATGGATCAAAAACGATCTGACCAGGTAAGGAGCTTGCTAATATAATTTTTGCCAGCAGTTTTTCAGGTTTTTGGGTTGGATGATCCGTGTTTTCGGGCATAGACCAGAAAGGAACCGTTAGATCAGTCCATGTATTCGAGGGATGAGTTAAGCGGAATCCTCCCTCTCCAGTCTCTTCCCAGTCTTTAGGCAGTCCATCGCTATCTCTATAGGGAGCGATCACCTTGCGTCTGAGTTTGACGGCATCGACATTGAAAACGTAATCATCCGACATGGTGCAGAACCAGATGTCCTCTGAGCTATTTTTCCAATTAGCCAACGCGCCGCGTCCTTTTTCGCGTTCCCAGGTGATGCGATTGCGTACAATGAAGTAATTTTCCAGAATGTAGTGGATTGGGGCGGATGATCGCCAGTCGCCACAAACATACAGAGAGGCTGTTGGTTTCATTAGCCTTATAAGTTGCTTCATGAGTGAGTCTAGCCATTGCTCATATTCGTGCAGGCTTCTTTTCTTAAAAGTGGTCCCATTAAATGATTTTGTCAGGTTATATGGCGGATCAATAAATAACAAATCAACAAAATGGTCTGGAAGAAGAGGTAACACTTCAAATATATCCTGTTGAATAGTGATGTTCTGGCAGCGCTCTTTCACCAGAGGCTCCTTTAATTGGAAAAGACGAGTTTGGTAGAATTGTTTTTCTTCTGGAGAAAGTGCGATGGTACGGTTGCGTTCCCCACGAGGGCGACTTATCATCTCAATTCCCTTTCACATCGTGCCTGAGAACAAACGAACTATTCATTGGCCTGTATGGTATGCCTGAGCTACCATAATGTCAAGCTTCTACCCAAAAAGATACACCTGATGCTTTATTCTCATTGCTATCAGAAAAAACGGCAGTATAAGGGGTTTATTGATGAGTGGGGACTTGTTGTGTTTGTTCTCTAGCAAGGAGGAAGTTTTGCTCATTGTAGTACTCATCATTTTTATTCTGATGGGTGGGGCGCTGGCTGTGCTGGCGTATGAGAACTTTGCAACATTGATGATAGAGTCACACCTGACATTATTTGGCTGGCACGCGCCTGCTTTGCCGTTGGGCGTGTTATTGCTGCTCGCGTGTTTGTTGGGCGCGTTACCGCTCTATATGGTGACGGTGCTTGCGGCCCTGCGCGATCGTCGCCAACTGGCAAAGTTGCGCCAGCGAGTCGCGGAACTGGAACAGGGGCAGAACGGTCAGGCACCAGCGCAGTATGCGTTGCCATTGATTGTGCCGATGCCTGGGATTCAAGCGAACCAACCTCGCAAGCCACCCTATACGGCAAGATAAGGGTTATTTCCCCGTTAATATCCATAGCAAACTGCGCAACAAACCACGTTTCGGGGGGAGATTGCGAACGGGCGTGGTAGGTTCGCCTGTTGCTAGTGCCTGTTGTTCTTGCCGGTCAACTTCTTCAGGAGTACTTTTTTCTATCGCGTCCGGCTCGTTCGTTTCACTTTGAGCGGTTTCTTCAGGAGCGGGAATATCTTCGGGGATAGTAATCTCAGGGAGCGTAACCTGCTCAGCAGTTTCCTCTGGCGGGGAAAGTTCTTCGATGGAAGCAAACTCAACAAGGGTAGGTTGTTCGTCTATCTCGTCTGTTGAAGTTTCTCCGGCGGGGGCAGACTCTATCAGAGCGGGTTGTTCATTATTGACGAGCAGTTCTTCCTCGCTGGTAGTAGGTTCTTCGACGGAAGCGAACTCAACAAGGGTGGGTTGTTCGTCTACGGCATAGAGCGCATCTTCGTCTGTGACGCTCTCCTTGCCAGAGGCAAATTCGACAAGGGCGGGTTGCTCCAGTTCAGATTCAGGTAGAGTAGTGTCTTCTACAGGAAGAGCTTCTTCGGGAATGATCTGCTCCTCTGTGCCAGTTGAGTCGGCAGGGGCAGTCTCGATGGGTGTTTCATCTACATCGCCTGGCACCGGCTCATCAGGGGGGACATATTCCGTGACCTCAGCCTGGGTTTCCACCTCCTGTAGAACTACTTTCTCCGGCGCGGGCGGCTTTTGCTCTACCGGTGCAGAGGTGGTGGCTTCTTCTGAAGGCGGCTGGATGGCTGTTCGTTTGAGCGTGATTGCTTCTTGCCAGGCGAGATCATCCTGCTCATCGTCGGTTGCCAGCCTTTGCAAAAGCAGCGCTTCGACATCTCCAGCGTCTTCGTTGTTCAATAGCTCCTCTTCGGGAGAGGTTTCGAGCGGCGCTTCTTGCTCTGTGCCTTCGCGCAGCGAGTCGATCCAGTCGAAGGCTCCATCAAGAGCGCCCTGACACCATTGCGTATAGTCATCGCTGACGAAATCTTCGAACTGCTCGAAGTAGTCAAGACGCTGCATAGTTTGATCTAACCAGCTTTCTCCGCGCTCAAGCATCGCGTCAAGTAGTTCAATGTCGCTGACACCATTTGATTGCAGGCGCGCCAGGGCAGCGAGGGCAATGGCCGAGGGCTGCGTTTCGTGGATGCGCTGCCGGTTATCCGCCTGTTGCTCGTGTACCGCGTCGATGCGCTGTCGCAGTTCGTTGATACGTTGTTGCAAGCTCCATTGCTGGTAGGCGGCATAAAACTCTTCAATCTCTATGGGGTTCAACTGCGCGAAAACCGTGTCAAGCTGGCTCTGAAAGTTCGGCTCCACATTATTCATCATCGTAGATACCTTCGCTTTCACTGGTGGGCGTGAAGTCGCCCGGTGATTGGCGTCCCCAGCGTTCTACCCAGCGCTGCACCAGGCGATTCGTGCGGATACTTTCCTGGTCTATGGGCTTGCCGCTCTCATCATCTCCGTTGGTGATGTTGATTTTACGCAGCCACCAGGGCAGTTCAAGCTGTGGGTCTGTTTGCGAGTGTTCCTCAAAGAAAGCGAACATGTCTTCCGGCAATAGTTCTATTTCAGCCTGGTCAAGAGAGAGGAAGGGTTGTATGTCGTGCTGATGCGAGGTTTGTAACCCTTGCGGACCAAAATCGGGTAACTCGCCCCAGTGCAAAAGCGCGGCTGAGATGGTCTCCATATTCTCATGCGCTGGTTGTCCTGCATTTTCCGCAGCAGAATCTTGATTTCGGGTATCGGCATTGTCTTGCGGAGTTGAGTGACCATTCAAGCTGGCGAACAGATGAGCAGAAAGGGCGGAAATGATGGGGTTGGCGAGAAGCATATCTGGCTGTTGAGAGCCATTGGGGTGGCTCTCGATCTGACCGAGTTCCTGTTCAAGCGCATCGAGCGTTGCGCGCAGGCGTCGATCAATTTCTTGATAATGCAGCCATTCCTGGTATTGACCCATAATCCCTTTACCTGCCTGTTTCCTACATCAGTTCGACAAATTCACTCGATGCCTTATCTACTTAACGCTGGAATTATAGCATTAGTTAGATAGAGAGACAAGTAGGTACACGTTAATACAGTTCAGCTCTGTCCCTCTCGCTCTATCGCCGTGTTATGTGATATGCGTAAGAGTATGCCGATGATGATATAGTTGGCGATAATCGAGCTACCACCGTAGCTCAGGAAAGGTAATGGTATACCGGTTAAGGGCAAGAATTTCATATTGCCCGCCATAATGACGAGCGCCTGAATCGCAAAGATGGAGGTCAAACCCGCCGCGAGCAACTGGCTGAAATCGTTGGTAGCTTCAACAGCAATGCGATAGCCTCGATAGATGATGAGCAGATAGATACCGATGATGGCGAACAGTCCGGCCAGCCCTAACTCTTCGCCTAGCGCAGTTAAGATCATATCCGTTTGTGCTACAGGCACAAAACTCCCGGTATGTCCTAATCCTATGCCTGTGCCGAGGATACCGCCGTTAGCCAGGGCAATCAATCCTTGCAGGACTTGATTGGCTCCGCCCCGCGCTTGATCGATGGTATCCGGTGTCCAGTTTTGCCAGTTTACAGCATCGACTCCCAGGGTAGCAAAGCGCGCCCGCACGTAGCTAAAGAGTAAGTAGCCAATATAGCCCAGCGCGAAAAACACGAGGAGACCGATGACGACATAGGATATTCTGCCACTGCCCAGGTAAAGCATGGTCAGGAAAATGCCGTAGATCAGTAAGGCCAGGCCCAGTTCGCGGATGCCCAGGAAGAGAACGAGCGAGATGGCGAGCATCAAACCCATCACGCCAAGCTTGTCAAGTGGAATGCGCCGCCAGCCGCCGCCAAAAACGTCTCGCGTGGTTTCATCCAGGTATGCGGCAAAGAAGATCACGATAATGATTTTCAGCAATTCGGAGGGTTGCAGGCTAAGCGGCCCGAAGTTCAACTGGTCGTGGTTAGGGCTGTCAAAATTTTTGACCTTTAATGCATGTAACAGGGTGACTGCTACCAGGGCAATGCCTATGGTGGCCCAGATATATTTGTAGTTCCTGAGCCAGCCCATCCTGCGCAGGATGAATAGTGTGCCGACGCAGGCCACCAGCCCGACGATTACCCACACCAGTTGGCGCGTGCCGAGATTCGGATCATCAATACGCGGAACCGCTTGCAGGCGGGTCGCCATCATGACACCAATGCCGCTCATCAAGCCGACGAGCGGTAAGAGTACCTGGTCGGCTTTGGGAAAAAAGAAACTGATGACCATGTTGATTACGAAAAGCGCGATAATGAGACCGAGAATCGGGATGAGATCGTGTATGGTTGGTAGAAGGCTCAGTGTGAGCGGGATTTGATGTCCGGTGTTGGTCTGAACCTGGGTTTCGTAATATTGCGCGAGAGGCAACTGGAACATAATAAGCAGCAATATGATGAAAGGGATGATGAATAGCCCCAGTTCTTTCCATCGATAATTTCTTATCATTGCTAAGCGCTTTCTATTGCTTTCACTCGCTTATTCCTCTTGATTGCTCACCACTACCAGGGCAAGCCGCCTACGGCGAACTTATGGTGCCAGTTTGAAACGAATGTAGCCGACTTGCACGATATCGCCGATGTGAGCGGTGAGAGCTTCACGGGCCGGCTCGTTATTCAGGTAGGTGCCGTTGGTGCTGCCCGCGTCCTGCACATACCAGTTGCCGTTGCGATACCACATGCGCGTATGCTCGCCAGAGATGAACGTTTCGGGTAAGAGAACGTCGCTGGTTGGGCCGCGCCCGATAGTGTTTTGCGACATCAGGTTATAGCTGGCACCCGGTTTTATTTGCTGGCTGGGGCCGCTGTCCACGACCACCAGGTGGCCGAGTATCGGATTGCCTTTGCCCGATCCAAAATCTTTGACGGCGGACGTTTTCCCCAGGTCGCGGGTGATGGCAATGACCACCTGCATGAGAAAAAGGTAGAGCAGCACGATTAATAAGAGCCGTAAGATCAATAAAAACACGTCTAATGTCATATGTCATATACCGGGTATTTCTTGCGATTACCCGCCCCTTATCTTCTTTCGAAGTAAAAGTCATAACTGCCGATCGTGAAGCGATCTCCACTGCGCAGGGTATGCTGGCGCAGGTGAGGCGTGCCGTTGACGGTAATGCCATTGGTGCTGCCGAGATCGTAGACGGTAAATTGTCCGTTAGATTCGTATTTTATTTGAGCATGATAGCGAGACACGCGCTTATCTTCAACGATGATATCGTTGTCAAGCTGGCGACCGACTTTGATGACCGGTTTTTCGATGCGATAGACCTTTTCCGGCGATTGTGGCAAACGGATCGTCAACCAGGCCGGGGGTATAGCAGTCAGAGGCATGGGCGGCAATGTGGGAGGGTACATGCTCGCGTTAGGATTAGATGCTCCCCCGGCTGTGTAGCCGGGGTTGGATATGCTCGGTTGGCTAAGCATGGCCTGCTGGCGTATGCGTTCCAGTTGATCGGCGCTAATGGCCTGTGTCGCCATGATGCCGCCCTCTCCATCCTGGCTCATGTTTTGCTTGTCGATCACATGCGCATCGATATGCACCTCGCCGGAGCGCAGGTCGCTTCTGGGATGCAGGCGCAGCACCGGGCCGGAGCGCAAAGTGTAACGATGCTGGCGCGCGAACTCAATCAGATGCTGCTGCCAGTCTCTTAGCAGGGTGGCCTCGATGGGGTTCAGTTGCTGGTGGTCTTTGAAACTGAGATAGATGTCATACACTTCGGGAGCCAGCCGCCGCCCCTCGCCCAGCAGGTGCGCGTTGTCTTCCATAGCGCGCTCGAGCCTGCGCAACACCTGGGCAGGCTGTAATTTGCTATGGAACAGCATTGCGAAAGGACGTTCCACCATATGCTGTAGCAATGATTCAACTTTTTGGAGCGGGTTCTGGCGAGTTTTCACCCTGCTCAACCTCCCTTTTGGAGAAGTAGACGCGCTTGCTGCGCATCAGCCGCGATTTGAGCCTTCAGCGCATCAATACCGTTAAAGCGTTGCTCGTCTCGTAAGCGCGCGATGAAGTCAATAGTAATACGTTGGTCGTACAGATCGAGTTGAACATCCAGAAGATGCGCCTCAACCATGCGTTGTTGTCCGCCAAAGGTTGGACGAACGCCGATATTCACTACGCTGTTCCATACTTTCTGTGTATAAGAGACGGGTAGCTGATCTGTTGCGTCACTTTCTGGCGACTGCTCAACATGTACATACGCGGCGTATACCCCGTTCTTTGGCAAAAGCTTATGCGGTTCCGGCAGCAGGTTCGCGGTGGGAAAGCCCAGCAGCCTGCCACGCTGATCGCCTCGCACAACGACCCCGCTCACCACAACGGGATGCCCCAGTAGTTCGTTTGCTTCGCTGATCTGACCCTCATTTACTAATGAACGGATGCGCGTACTGCTTATACGCGCGCGTTCCGCCTCCTCCAATTCAATGGGTAGGATACGTATGGAATGTTCCTGCCCATAGCTTTGCAAGAAAGGCACATCGCCCATTCTATTATGCCCCAGACTGAAATTGTTGCCGATGACCATAGCCCGAATGTCGAATTGCGCCCGCAGTTCATCCAGGAATGCGCCTGCGGTCAGGGAGGCGACATCCTTTGTGAAATGGATGACGATACTATCCGCCACCCCACCATAACGTTTCGCTAGCGCCAGTTTCTCTTCGAGCGTCGTCAGGCACTCCAATTGCACATCCGGTCTCACCACCAGCAGCGTGTGTGGTGAGAATGTCACGATAACCGGTTTGCAGTGCAACGATTGAGCCACCGTCCCCAGTTCATGCAACAGCCGTTGATGTCCTCGATGGATGCCATCAAAATTGCCAATGGTGATGGCGATGGGTTCGTTTCCCGACAGAGTTGTTACAAGGTCCATAGTTTGCGCGAAAATCGATCCTATTTGTTCTCTAGCGTATAGTACCACAGTAACCCCCAACAGGCAATAAGCCATTGTACCTGTTTTTCTGATCTCTTATACGCCTATTACCGTCATTTACCGGCCACCACAGGCGGCAAGCAGACTCATGCATAGGGTACAATTAGTAATGCGCATCGCTGCACGCTTTACAAGACAGGGAAAGGGGCTGCAAGTAGTTCGCGGCAGGCGGACTACTCATAGCCCCTCCCCCTCAATCGGCCGCAGGCAGCAAGCAGATAGCATATCAGGATAGTAGAAAAAATATGGGTACCCTGATAACAAAAGAGACAGGAGTGTATTACACATGGTTGCCGTATCAATACAAATCGAGGGGCAGGACGGCCTGACGTGGTCGCGCTGGAAAAAGCTGGTTGACGAGGTCGAGACGCTGGGCTTTGCCGGATTATACCGCTCGGATCACTTTACCAACGGGCGTCCGCCCGATAAGGCATCGTTGGAGATGATCGTTTCGCTGACCTATCTGGCGGATCATACGCAGCGTATGGTATTTGGGCCGCTGGTCGCGCCGCTTTCGTTTCGCCATCCCATGCTGCTCGCCCGGCAGGCTGCCGCGCTGGACGATCTGAGCGGCGGGCGTATGTACCTGGGACTTGGTGCGGGCTGGCAGGAGCGCGAACACACGCTTTTTGGCCTCGAACTTGGTGGTATACCAACGCGCATGGCTCGCCTGGAAGAGGGGTTAGAGGTCATTACGCGCCTGCTCAAAAGCGACGATCCCGTCACATTTGAGGGGCGTTTCTACCAGTTGCGCGGCGCAACGCTATTGCCTCGCCCGCAGCGTCCCGGCGGGCCGCGTATCCTGATCGGCGGAAATGGCGTCAAACGCACACTGCCTTTAGTCGCGCGTTATGCCGACGCCTGGAACGGCGATTTCCTCTCGCCCCCCGATTTCCACGAGCGGTCAAGCACGCTCGATGCGTTACTCTCGGCTGCCGGGCGCAAACCAGCTGATGTGCGGCGCAGCGTGATGCTGAGTCTGTTTTTCGGCAACGATATGCTTGCGGTAGACAAAGCGCTGAGCTGGCGTCGCAATGTGCCGGACCTGGCCGATAAGCCCCTCGACGCCGTTATCGAGGCCATTCACACTCAGGGGCGCGCGCTCGTTGGTACGCCCGAACATATTATGCAGCAAATCGAAGCCTATGCTAGTGTCGGCGTCGATGAATTGATGTTACAGTGGTTCGATACAGATGATATTAAAGGCTTGCGCGATTTCGCGGAGAGCGTGCTGCCGCGCATGTGATAGAAGCGTCCCCGCTCTACCTTCATTGGTAGGTTTTTTAGAGAAGGTGCCTGAGAATCGGTATCGTTCCGTAGGGGCGGGGGTTGGGTTGAGTTGGGAGGGGACGCTTGCGTCGCCCACATGGGGAGGCCGTTTGGTAACGAGAGTCGGGCGTGAGCGGGCGACGCAAGCGTCCACTCCCCACTCAACCCAACCCCCGCCCCTACAGTATGTATGCATCTTCCAGGAAACCTCACTGCCTTACATGGCAGGCTTGATGTTCTGATTCACGCGGAAGAAATTGGTAGGATCGTACTTGCGCTTGATCTCTGCCAGGCGCTCGTAGTTGTCCCGATAGCTGGCTTTGACGCGCTCCTGACCCTCTTCTTCCATCATGAAATTCACGTAGGCTCCGCCTGCCGAATAAGGATGTACATCCTCCCAGTATTTCCTGGCCCAGTTGACGATGAGGTCCTTCTTCGCCGGATCGGGATCGACCCCCACGATCACTTCGGCCCAGGTGGCTTCGCGGTAGCTAAACGCCGTGTCGTTCCTGCCTGTGCGGTGCGCGGCTCCATTCACCGGATAGAGGTGCATCGTTGACTGCCACGTCGGCAACTGCGAGCCGTGCTTGATGTAGAGAGCGATGGCCGCGTCGCTCAACTCGTTCACAAAATCCGCTTTCCAATACCACTGAAGTCCTGGCGCGTACAACGGATCAAACATGCTCTGTAGCGCCGGGTATGGGATGGGGCCAACGAAGTCCAGGGCCGGCGGGAACTTTTCCCGGATTGGCTTGAAGGTTGCCTCGGCCAGTTCCATCGGCCCGCCGTAGCACCAGACCATCCCGCACATATTCTTGTTGTGCAGATGCTCAGGGAAAGGTGGCCCCGGCGGGACAATCAAAAAGGCAAAGAACCCGCTGAGTTCGTCGGGTGCCTGCGTAATGAACTCCCGGTACCATTTCATCACCTCGGCTGCCTGGTTCATCTCCCACAACATGGGGCCGCCGTAGACGGTATGCACCGGATTCGCCTTGAACAGGAACGAGGTGACGACACCAAAGTTTCCACCGCCGCCGCGCAATGCCCAGAACAGGTCCGCATTGCTTGTTTCATTGGCCGTCACCAGTCGGCCATCAGCCAGCACGACATCGGCGGCGATCAGGTTGTCGATCGCCAGGCCGTATTTGCGGGTCAGGTATCCCAGCCCGCCGCCCAGGGTCAGTCCTCCCACGCCGGTCGTGGAAATAATGCCGCTGGGAACCGCCAGGCTAAAGGCGTGCGTAGCGTGGTCAACGTCGCCCCAGGTGCTTCCTCCCCCAACCCGCACGGTTCTTGTCTGGGGATCGACGTGCGTATAGCGAATGAGCGAGAGATCGATGACCAGTCCATCATCACAAACTCCCAGCCCCCCAGCGTTGTGTCCGCCACCCCGGATGGAAACGAGGAGGTTGTTCTCACGACCGAAGTTGACTGCTGTGATGACATCTGCCACGTCGGCGCAGCGCGCGATCAGGGCGGGATGCCTGTCGATCATGCCGTTGTAGACTTTGCGTGCCGCTTCGTAGGTCTCATCACCGGGCTGGATGAGTTCTCCCCGCAAGCTCGCTTTCAACGCGCTGGCATCGAGTCCGTAGGTCCTTTCTGTTGTTGTCATAGTGTTGCTCCTTTCCTTGTGTGAACTACTCTTCATTCCTGTTACTAAAACCATCCCGAAAAGCGGCGATCTGGGCGCTATGTTCGCGCTTGTGTCCGTAGTACATGTAGACCAGCACATCATCCAGGGCATACTCCATGCCATACCAGGGCAGTGTTCCAGCGTGGCGGAACGCTTCAGGACGAATTCGCTCGGCCAATGACATCACCTGAGCGTGTGCATCGTTGAACTCGTCCAGCACCTCTCTCACTGTTCTTCCCTTGCGTCTCTCCACCTCGGCATCGTTAAAGCGGCCCCCCGGCTCGGTAAACTTGTCCAGGTAGGGTGTAGAGTGCCTGCCGACAAACCCGGATAGGATGTCTACCAGGACTTCTTCGTAAGAAGCCAGGTGGGCGATGATGTCCTTGACTGACCAGACGCCGCAGGCTCCCGGTGTTTCCCACGCCGTTTCGGGGAAGCCGTCGATGGCCTGTAGGACCGTAGCCTGTCCATACTTCAAAATGTCTGTCGCGTTCATTGGGGTGTCCTTTCTTTTTTTTGTTGCGTTGGACGAAAAGTTGCATCGACCTGTCTGCCGATGCTTATAACAAGGTTTGCCAGCGTTTCAATGTCCTCGCGTGTGGTGCGGAAATTCACGATGCAGGCACGTAACACGAACGTTTCCCCAATCACCGCGTTGGAGATGAAGGCTTCGCCACTCTTCTGTATGCGTGTCAGTATTTCCGCGTTGAGCTGGTTTAGATAGGTCTCAACCTCGTCTAACTCTAAGTTGAGGTCTGACGGCACGTAGCGGAATGTTGTGATACTGAGGTTTTGGGTATACGCCTGTAACTCTGCTTGCGCATCGATGAGCCGGTAGAGTTCCTGCGCCAGTGTGATGTCATCGGCAAGCATACGAACATAGCCTTCTCGCCCAACCTGGCGTAAAGCCAGCCAGACCTTTAAGGCCCGAAAACCGCGCGAGTTCTGCATGCCATATTCGTAGTAGTCAACCGTATGCTCACCTACATCCTCAAAATGATAGTAGGCCGGATGGTGAGAACTAAAGGTATCGCGCAAGAAGGCCGCGTTCCTTACAAGCACACAGCCAGCCTCAAGCGGGGCGTAGAGCCACTTATGGGGATCAATGGCTACCGAATCTGCCTCGCAAATGCCTTTGAGGTCTGATGGTACCTCTATTCCTGCGTTGTTTTGCAGCAACACGGCAGCAATGCCTCCATAGGCTCCATCGACATGAAACCACAGATCATGCTCACGGCAGATAGCCGCGATCTCGGTAAGAGGGTCAACCGCGCCTGTGCTAACTGTTCCTGCTGTGCCAATGACAAGAAATGGTTTGTTTCCCTCTGCGATGTCTTCCTGAATTTGCGCGCGAAGAGCGTGTGTGTTCATCCTCTGCTGCTCGTCGGTGGGTATCCAGCGAATAGCGTTCAGTCCCAGCCCGAACAGATCAGCCGCTTTGTGTATCCAGGTGTGCGTCTCCTTTGAGGTATACAGGCACAGTTTGTCGCCATTCCCGCCGGCCAGACCCGTTGCGCGTATGTCCCAGGTCGCCTTCGCCTTACGCGCGGTCAGGAGACCTGCAAAGTTACCCATGTTGCCACCACTGACCAGCAGACCGCCGCAATCAGTCGGATAACCAATCATTTCAGCAATCCAGCGTATCGTTTGCGCCTCTATCTCGGTAGCAACGGGAGCAAGCCCCCAACTGCCAACATTTGAGTTCACGGCTGCTGCTAAAAAATCTCCCAGAGCGCCGATAGGAGCTGCCGATGATGTAATCATGCCCATAAAGCGCGGATGACCATTGAAAAGCGAGTGGTCAAACAACAGGCTCGCTGTGTCTGCAAGCAATTGCCGTGCCTCCATGCCATCTTCGGGAAGCGAACCTGTACCAAGTGCCTCGCGCACAATTACAGGCGATTCATGAGGGGTGACGGGACGGTCAGGAAGTGAGTAAAGCAGTTCTGCAATCTGCTCTACCAACTGGAACCCCACTGTGCGAAATTCGTCGGGACTCATCTCCAGTGGCGCAAATCGGCTTGTGAGAGCGTCTGTCTTTTTCATTGCGAATAGTTTCCTTCCTGATAAAATCAGCGCAAGCCCTCGAACAGATCTTCTTCCACCTGTCTTCCCCCGTTCACGCGGCTAAAGACGCGATAATAGCTCTGCGTTCCCCACAAGGCTTTGCGCTGCTGCTCTGTAAGCTGTTCGAGCAGGTGATAGGCGGGTGCCTGTGTTTGATGGCAGGAAATGGCGCGGGCGACGGTGCGCCAGTAATCGTAGGTGTCAATCCGGGCCGATACCGACCAGGTGGGCCAGCTAACCATGCCGCGTCGTGTACCATCGATGTGCATAACCAGATCGCCGAAGACGGACTGGTAAACGTCAAACACTTCCGCGCTCTCGGCCATGTAGTAGAACTTTGAGACACTATGCGGGGCCAGGTCTTTGTAATAGGTAGAGTCGGGGTTGGCAGCCTCCACAATCGCAGCCGTTGTGAACTGGGAAATGGCGATATGATCGGGATGCCCATATCCGCCATACGGCCCAAAGGTAACGACCACATCTGGCCTGACATGGCGAATATGACCAGCGATCTTCGCAATTGCCTCGGCGGGATGGGCCTGATCCAGGTCTCCATCAATGTAGTCGAGAAAATCGACGTAGCGAATATCGAGTACTTCCGCCGCGTCCAGCAATTCATTCTCGCGTATCTTGCCCAGCTTTTCCAGGCCAGGATGCTCTTGCTCATTGCCGAACCATCCACGCTCGCCACGGGTCGCGGTCACAAGATAGGTTTTGATTCCTTCGGCGGCGTACTTTGCCAGGATGCCGCCATTGCCGAGCGATTCGTCATCGGGATGAGCCAGGATGCACATGAGTTTCAAAGGCAGCGCCATGTCCAGATTCCCTTTTTGTGTTACGACATTTTGTTTTGTTCACACAGAAGTGACTGATGGTAGTGTAGTCGAAACACAAGAGGTTTCCATCGTGGAGAACACGGAGATTACGAAGGAGGAGTACGTAGAATTTGCCGGCAAATTTTACGTACTCCTCTTATAGCCTTTTTTCAACCGTCCAGGCGGCAACCTGAGTGCGGGAGGAGAAACCTAGCTTGAAGAAGATATTGCTGACATGCGTTTCAACCGTGCGCTCGCTCACGACCAGCGCATAGGCTATATCACGATTTGACTTGCCCTGCGCGATAAGCGCAGCGATAGTGCGCTCTCGCTCGGTCAAGCCCCCAAATTTTTCTGCTTCTGCGCGGCGAGGTGAGAGAGATTTTTCTTTTGGAAGCGATTTGAGGGCAGTTTGCAGAAAATGTGAGCGTAGCGCTTCGTCATCGATCGTTGTAGCGATTGACGCGATAACCTCTCTTGCCGCGCTAAATTCCTGCTGTGCTGCGTCTTCATGCTTGAGAAGCTGCTCAGTACGTCCCAGCGTGCAATGAATTTTCCATAGCATTGATGGGTCTCGCCGTTCCTGCACGCCGCGTTTGGCGCTCTGTAACGCCTGAACTGCTTCGTCGAAATGCTCTAACATACTGAGGGCTTCCCCTTTTAACATGAGGAGAGGAGGAATCGGTTGTGTAAGCGGCGCTCCGGTCGCGTTGGGCGCGGATGCTATCAACTCTTGCGCGATACGCAAAGCCGTCTCTGGATCGTCCTGCGCGAGAGCAAGTCTACCCCATACCCACGCGACACGCCGCGCCGCCAGATGCCACGGCTGCTCTTCGCGCGGCATAACAGCGTTTAATACGGCTTCCGCCTGCGCAAACTCACCCTTGAGCATGTGGGATAATGCATGGCAGGTCGCGATGTTGTGACTCCACCATAACGAGCCGAGTTGACGCGCCAGGATCATACCCTCCTCTGCATGATGTATCGCCAGGTCGGGTTGTAGCAAATTGAAGTAAAGCTGGGTAAATGCGCAATGTATACCTGCTAACCATTGTTGATGCTCAATTTCGCTGGCGACACGCAAAGCATGGTGTAAACAAGTCAACGCTTCTCCGAACTCGCCAAAGCTAATATGCATAAATCCGCGATCCATCTCGGCGAATGCTTGACCGGCAAGCCAATCACCTTCTTGCGCCAGGCCAAGCGCTTCTGTAAATTGTTGTACGCATACATCTCGTGTTTGAAGCGTGCTGAACGTGGTTTCCACAAAGGCAGAACTGTTACAGGCGCCACATGCTGTAAGACTGGAAGACAAAATTTTGTTATCTCCTACGATACGTAGCAGCGCAATAGCTCGTTCATAGAGTCTCACCGCATTGACAATATCTCCATAGAGCCAATTCCCCATAGCCATTAGATCAAGCGTCTCAGCTGTTCCATGTGTCTCTCTTTGCTGCTCGAATATCTCCAGCGCAGCCTGATGCTCTTGTAATCCCTCTTCAGGACGACCAATATTGACCAGCCAGTTGCCCACCCGGTTAAGGCTATGAGCATGTAACGTGGGGTTATCAAGCGTCTGTGCCAGCTCGAGGGCGCGCTGAAACCAGATACCTGCGCGGGTGTAATCGCGTCCGGCCCATAATAAGCCGAAGTCCATCAGGCATTGCCATTCCATAAGCGCATCATGTGTAGTGCGTGTCTCCTCTAAAGCATGTTCAAAATCGCTATGTGCATGTTCAAAATCGCCGAGCGTGTCATAGGCTTTACCACGCATTCGATACAACTCTGCGGTGGATACTATGGCCTGTCGTTGAGCGGCGTCTAATGCTCTTGTCACATGTTCAACCGCTGCCCGGTGCGCGTAGAGCGCAAGCGCTTTCTCACCCGCGCGTTGCCCATATGCCAGGGCTTTTTCCCAGACGCCCGCCTGGTAAAAATGGTAGGCGAGATCGGCCACCTGCGCGTCTTGCAGCGAGGAGCCGTATAGCTGTTCTATGGTTTCGGCTATGGTACGATGCAACGCCCTGCGCTCTCTTGCCAGAAGAGCGCTATAAATCGCCTGTCGGGTGAGAGCGTGACGGAAAGCGAATCGCTCTGCCGACTCCTCTATAACTAACTGAGCCGCTATCAATTCTTTGATAAGGACAAGCAGTTGTTCCTCATCACAGCCCGTGAGGTGTTGCAACAAGGCAAAGTTGAAGCGGCGTCCGGCAACGGATGCAAAGGTCAGGACTTGTTTTGTGGGTGGATTCAGGCGGTCTGTTCTCTGTTGTACTGCATCCTGTACGCTTTGAGGAATAGACATTTCCTGAAACGATTTGCGCTTCCAGGTTCCGTCAGCATAGAAAATTTCGCCAGCCATTACGAGCGATTTGAGGATTTCTTCTATGAAGAAGGGGTTGCCTTCGGTCAATGTAACGATGGCGTTTAGCGTTTCTGGCAGCACCGGACCCTGTAAAGAAAAAATCGCCTGGAGCATGTCCTGGACATTGTCACGCGAAAGGTGCGATAGGACAAACTCTTGAGTTAAACGCTCGCGATTGAGTTGAGCAAGCATATGTCTTAAAGTAGGCTGGACTTCATCGCTGCGATAGGTACAAAGGAAGAGAATCGGTTGCTGCACGCAACGTCGCACAACGGAGAGCAGGAATTCAAGCGTCGTATCATCACACCAGTGCAAATCTTCGATGATGCACAAAACGGGTTGTCGAGCCGCTTGATGCATGAAAAAGTGAGTGAGCGTAGTGAAAATGCGGCGTTTCTCTTGTTCAGGATCAGATGTGGCTTCTTTTGAAGGCAAAGCGACAAACTGGGGCGCGAGCAATGGTAGATCGGGGAGCAGCTTCGACAGGTCATGCACATACGGCTCCAGGTCAATAGCGCTCTCAGCGTGGTTGGTCAGGTATGTACGTAAAAGGTCACGCAGCGGCGCATAGGGAAACGAGCTATCGGTCTGGAAACAATTCCCCTGGAGCAGCAAAAAGCCCTGCTGCGCGGCATACGTTTTCACCTCTGTCACCATGCGTGACTTGCCAATACCCGCCTCGCCGCTAACAAGCGCAGCATATCCCTGCCCGCTCTTCACGCCCTCGACAAGCTCTTGAAGGGCCGCAAGGTCGTGCGCGCGCCCAATCAAGGTTGGACACACTACCGGCCTGTTGAACGCTACAACCATCGTTTCTGCTACCATTTCCTGTTACAGTGAGGATTATTACCTGTGCTTAGAGCTAATCATTGAGTAAACGCGGTGAGGCAAGAAATTTGTAAGATGATGATAGTATACACTATGATGTGTTTATTGCTTTCCTACAGCCCAGGTGTGGTGAGAGAGCCTAATCCTCTTCATATGTTGTCAATTCACTAATATCAACCTTCAATACACGCGCTATCTTATGCAGCGTTTCAACTGTAACGCCGCTATAGGGTTTATTCCATAATTTCCTGATAGTGTTAAGAGAAATGTCCGTTGCTCTTGACAGGCTGTTTTGAGTATAGCCTTTTGCCTGTGCTACTTCTTTAATACGTAGTCTTACCATTTGTGTCACGCCCCACGCTTAGAGCTACGCTCGTAAACTATGCTTTTCATGCTAATTTAACATGCCTTGCCCCCTTGACGATAGCCAAATAAAGTGGCACAATTATACTTGTCCAACTACACTTGTCTATCGTCATAAAGTAAGAAGAGAAAAGAGAGATGAGTAGCAACATTCATGAGCTTAATTCAGTCGTCGAGGAAATCTTCCGCATAAATGAAAATTAACGATCAAATTCGGGACTGTCATTCTGAGCGCAGCGAAGAATCTCGGTGGGGCGAACAAGATTCTTCGCTGCGCTCAGAATGACAGTCCCGATCATGCATGGTTGAAAATATTCATCAGGGTTCATATTTCTCATAAAAACACTTTTGTCGGTTGCCACTTTTGTTGCTCCATAATCCACTCCGCAATAGCCACGAATTGCCCCTTGTTATCATAGACACGCGCCAGGCTCTTTTCGCTCATCGCATCCGGTTCCCCCTCAACCTCAAAGGCATTTCCATGCCTCACCCGCTCGCTCATATACTCGTCCAGTACGAGCGCGGGATAGTGTTCTATGGCTTTGTCTGCTGGATGGAGGAATCGTTCGACCGTTCCCTGCGCGGCGGCTTCCGCGAGTTGTTCGAGCGTGATGCTTTCTGACAGGGGAAATGGCCCGCTGCGCGTGCGCACCAGCCCGCCCAGGTACGCGCCACAACCAGCCTGTTCGCCGAGGTCGTAGGCGAGCGAGCGAATGTAGGTGCCTTTGCTGCACTCGATAGCAAGGGTGAGGGTAGGAGGTTGCCAGTCGATCACCTCAAGCTGGTAGATAGTAATGGGGCGTGCCTCCATCACCATCTCTTCGCCAGCGCGCGCGCGTTTGTAGGCGGGTTGCCCTTGCAACTTGATGGCGGAATAGCGCGGCGGTACCTGCAATTGTTCGCCGAGAAAATTTGGCAAGAGTGTTTCGATTTTGGAGCGTGTCAGGTCTTGTGTGCTGGCCGTGCGCAAGATGGTTCCCTCGGAATCGTAGGTATCTGTTACTGCGCCAAACACAATGGTTGCCTGATAGGCCTTGCCGCTCTCGCTCAGGTATTCGGCGACGCGCGTGGCCTGGCCGGCGCAAATGGGCAGCACGCCACTCGCGGCTGGATCAAGCGTCCCGGCGTGTCCAACGCGCCTTTGCTTGAGCAGTTTGCGCACCTTTGCCACTACGTCATGCGAGGTTATGCCAGTGGGTTTATTGATGTTAAGAATGCCGTCCATATTTTGATTTGTGTCCAATCATCAGTTCATATCTTGCACTATTTCGCGCGCTGCTCGCGCCCCCTCCCTGGCTCCGCCTTCCATAAAGCCCTGGAATTCAACCGAGCAGTGTTCGCCTGCGAAGTGAACAGGTCCCTGGCGCATCCCCTCGTAGCCGCCGAAGTGAGTGTACTGTCCCACCCGCCAGCAGGCGTAGCTGCCCAGAAGATAGGGATCACCTGTGGGGTAGCTCAACGCGGCTCTGCCGGTGTAATGAGCGCTGATGCCGGGGAAGACACGCTCCAATTGCTGCAAGCAGTTCCGGGCATACTGCTGGACGTTCGCCGAGTCGGCAGTCGTAGAGTAGGCCGTCGATGGCGCATAAGCAGCCCCTCTATGACCGCTTGTGTAATCAACTAGCAGTCCACTTGAGCCTGCCTGACCAATAGAAGCGTCCCAGAGCGTCTGAATATCCAGGTCCGTGATGATGAAGCCGTTGTGATGATGCGGCCAGGTGCCATCCTGATACCAGTAAGGTATGTCGAACTGCAAGCAGAGCTTGGAAATCGTGCCGTAACCGAGCTGCTCGATAGCAACTTGCTTCAAGGGATCAAACCCGGCCTGCCGGTAATCGACCTGGCGCAAGGTGCTGAACGGCAGGGTGAGAATTGCGCGGTCGCACTGCACCTCTGAAGAGCCATCAGCAGTGGCGAACGTTAAGGTGAGCGAAGCGTCGCGGTTTCGTGCGAGCGCCACCAGTTGATGGCGCAAGTGGATACACCCCTCCGGCAAACTGCGGGCTATCGCCAGCGGCAGTTGCTGGTTCCCGCCCACGATTTTGCTGCTTCCTTGCAGCGGCCTGGGAGCAGTCGAACCCTTCGATGGCTTGTGCGAGCCAAACATATAGATCAGGTTGAGAGAACTTTGCTCGCCTGTATCCAGGCCGAAGTACCCGCTACAGCCATTATTCAGCAGATGACCCAGCGGCGCAGCATGTCCACCCTCGACATATTGCTCGATCCACTCATACACGCTCAGATGATCTAGCCGGTATCCCTCCTGGGTAAAGTGAGCGTGGGTCGTGGGAAAACCAGCCTCCTGCACTTGCTGCTGCAAGAGAGGAGCGAGCGCCTGGAAGCCACTGTCCAGTTCTTCCGCGCTATAATAGCGGTTGGAGAAATACATAATGCTTTGCGTGCGGTCTGATCTTCCCTGCCCCAGGTCGACCGTTTTGAGGCCGAAGCGCCGGATCAGCCGGTGGAGAGTTTCATGGTCGCCGTCGATGAATTCTCCGCACCATTCGCTGACCATGCCATCTTCCCAGGCGATGGTATCAGAGTGCATCCGACCGCCGATGCGGTTAGATGCTTCGTAAATGCTACATGAGAGACCGGCATCCTGCAGGGTTAGAGCCGCATTGAGTCCCGCAATTCCTGCTCCGACGATAGCAATCCGGGGCATCGTTCCTCTCCTCCTGGGGTCATGAGAGATGGATGAACATACGATAGTAATACTCTATCACAATTATTGACTCATCCGCTTCCTCGCCGGTGAGAGATGTGATAGTATGAAGAGCATGTCCATTGAAAGGGGAATCTATCGTGCAAGAGGCTGCGGTGCCAGTACTTACCACCTGGCAAAGCTTTTATGTTATCATCGGCTCCTCTGCCGGGGCATTGACGGGGCTAATGTTCGTAGTAATTACCTTGATCGCTGGTACTCGGATGCGCAGGTCGAGCGAGCCAATTGCCGCCTTCAGCGCGCCAAACGTCGTGCATTTTTGCGCCACGCTCCTTGTCGCCGCGCTTCTCTGCGCTCCCTGGGAGGCCCTCTGGAATGCTAGCCTGCCGCTTGGCATCTGCGGGCTGGCGGGAGTGACCTACGCCGTCATCGTGCTACGACGGGTACGCCGCCAGTCTGACTATGCACCAGTGCTGGAAGACTGGTTGTTTCATACGGTTTTTCCGCTCGTCTCCTACACGGCACTCGTCGTCGCGGCGATTCTGCTTCCAGGCGATCCAGTACCGACGCTATTCATCATAGGCGCTGCTACACTTCTGCTCCTGTTCACCGGTATCCATAATGCGTGGGATACCGTTACCTTTATTGTCGTCGAGCAACCCCGGTTGGAGAAAGAGGGCCAGGACCAATAGGTTCTTCCGTAGGTTCGCTAACTTATGCTCTTATGCGTGCTGAGGGACAATCCCTCTATCTCTTTCTTGAGTTCCGCCACCACGTATGCCGTCGCCTCTGCAATGGGCATATGGAAAGTAGCTCCTGCCGCGCGTGGGTGGCCGCCGCCCAGACCTTTGCTGATGCGCTGGCAGATTTCGCCGGCGTTGTAGGGAGCGGCACTGCGCAGGCTCAGGCGCGTCACGCCCGGCTCTCCGTAGCTCTTGAGGAATGCGGCTACCTGCACGCCGTCGATGTCGCGCAGCAGACCAGAGATGTTATCATCCATCTCCGGCACCGCGCCTGCCGCCGCCAGCGTGTTATCATCGGCGACAGACCAGATCAGGCGGCCATCGCAGGCGGTTTGCGCGGCAGCGAATACGAGAGATTGGAAACGCACCTGGGCTAGCGGGCGCGCGCGATAGATAGGCTGCACAACCGTTTCGGGGATGGCTCCGGCGCGTAAGAGTAGCGCGGCGGCTTCTAATGTGCGCGGCATGGTATTGGTAAACTGGAATGAGCTGGTATCGGTGATGATGCCGGTGAGCAGGCACAGGGCCGCATCATAATTGAGTGGCAGATGCCCTTGCTGCTGGAATAACACCAGCAGTTCGGCAGTGGCCGATGAGGTGGGATCGATGATATTGACCTGGCCGCAGCCATCGCTGGTGATGTGATGATCGAGGTTAAGCACGGCAGCAGAATCGAAGAACTCCTGGTGCCGTTCGTACAGTGCGCCGAAACGCCGGAACTCTCCAGCATCGAGGGCGATCACCAGGTCGAATGCCGTGTCCTCAAGGGTTTGTTGCATCCGTTCGATGCCAGGTAGGAAAGAGAGGTTGCCCGGCGGGCGGTCGGCGCAAGCGGGTACGCAGGTCTTGCCCAGCATGTCCAGGATATGGGTCAGGCCGAGCGCGGAACCGATGCAATCACCATCGGGGCGTTCGTGCGCGATCAATAGAATGCGCTGCGCTGGTTCGATGAGAGCCAGCGCAGCTTGTACAAGGCCAGGGTCAAGCTGATTATCCAGCCTGCCAGTGTTATCATTCATCGTTCTCTCCCTTACCAACAGCTTCTTCTTGCATATTCCCATCGCTTACAACATCGCTGCTTTGCGCCATCGCTTTTTCGTTCTCGCGGATGAGTTCGAGGATGCGACTGCCCTTTTCGATGGAGGTGTCGAGCTTGAAGACGATTTCGGGCATGTAGCGCAGCGTGATGCGACTCGCCAGTTCGTGACGCAGGAAGCCGCTGGCGTGCTTCAAGGCTTTCATGGTATTGTCCCGCTCTTCCTCACTGCCCATCACGCTCACGTAAATTTTGGCGTGGCGATAGTCGCCGCTCACCTCGACGTGGGTGATGCTGGCGAAACCGACGCGCGGGTCCTTGACGCGGGTTCGCAGCAGATCACTGAGTTCTGCCGCGAACAACTCGCCAAGCTTTTCCTGTCTATGTGGATTTGGCATAGGCTTATTACGCTCCTGGCTTGACGCGCTCCTTATAATAGGCTTCAATCAAATCGCCCACTTCGAAGCCGTTGAAGTCTTCGAGGACGATGCCACATTCGTACCCACTGGCGACTTCGCGCACATCGTCTTTGCCGCGCCGCAGCGAAGCGATTTTGCCATCGAAGACCAGCTCTTGCTTGCGCGTCATACGCGCCTGTGACGAGCGCGTAATCTTGCCGTCTATGACGCGACAACCGGCAATCACGAGATTCTTGCCGGCCTTGAAGACCTGTTGCACCTCGGCGTGTCCCTCGATGACCTCGCGGTAGGTCGGCTCCAACATACCTGTCAGCGCGGCCTGAATATCATCAAGCAGCTTGTAGATGATGTTGTAGTAGCGAATATCGACGCCCTCTTTTTGCGCCAGGCGCTGGGCCGCGCCATCAGCCTTGACATTGAAACCGATCACCACCGCGCCCGATGCCCCTGCCAGGTGAACATCGGTCTCGCTGATGTTGCCGATGCCTTCATGGATCAGGCGCACCTTGAGGTTTTCGTCGCCCACTCTGGAAAGGGAGTGTTTGATAGCTTCAGCAGACCCCTGCACGTCGCATTTGAGTACGATGTCCAGTTCTTTGACGGTTCCCTCTTGCATCTGCATGTAGAGGGTGTCGAGGCTGACCTGCCCAAGCGGCATGGTTTCAGTGCGGCGCTGCTCGGCGATGCGCTCGGCCATCTGCCTGGCGACGCGCTCTTCTTCCACAACCTCCAGGCGATCTCCCGCCTGCGGCACTTCTGGTATTCCTAGAATGCTGACCGGTGTGCTGGGCGGCGCTTTCTGGATGCGCTTGCCGCGATCATTGAACATGGCGCGTACTTTGCCGGCCATCGCGCCCACTACGATATTGTCGCCCATTTTAAGCGTTCCCTGCTGGATGAGAGCGGTCGCGGTCGGCCCGATGTTCTTTTCCAGTTTGGCTTCGATGATGGTGCCGGTCGCGGGTGCGTTGGGATTGGCGCGGATATCCTGAATTTCGGCTACCAGCAGGATCATTTCCAGCAAGTCGTCGATGCCGGTGCCTTTGCGAGCCGAGACGGGTATACAGGGTACATCGCCGCCGTACTCTTCAACGACCACATCGATTTCAGCAAGCTGCTGCTTGACGTAATCGGGATTGGCATTAGCCAGGTCCATCTTGTTCAGAGCGATGATGATCGGCACCTTCGCGGCTTTGGCATGGTCGATGGCTTCGCGCGTCTGTGGCATCACGCCATCATCGGCTGCCACCACAATTACGGCGATATGTGTCACTTGCGCTCCGCGCGAGCGCATAGCGGTAAAGGCTTCGTGACCGGGAGTATCCAGGAAGGTGATTTTCTTGCCCTGCACTTCCACCTGGTACGCTCCGATGTGCTGGGTGATACCACCGACTTCCCCGGCGGCGACCTTCGTTTTGCGAATGGTATCGAGCAGGGACGTTTTACCATGATCGACGTGTCCCATAATGGTCACGACGGGCGGGATGACTATCGTACCATCCGAATCGCGTCCGGCTATCATGGCTTCATTGGCGGATAGACCGCCTTTGGTACGCTGCACGGACGGCGCGACGGTTTGCGCTACCTGCGATGGCTCAAAGCCCAGGTCTGTCGCAACGAGGGCCGCTTTATCATAATCAATGACCTGGTTGATATTGGCAAAAATGCTGTGCTTTTTGATAAGGTCGCTGATAATTTCGTTCGGCGAGGCGCGCAAGAGATCGGCAAGGTCCTTGACTACTATCTGCGCCGGTATGGAAACCGGGCCAGTTGGCTTCTCTTTGACGGCATGGACGCGCCGTTCTGTTGGCCTCTGCGCAGGTGTAGTCGGGCGCGCGCCGCCGGAATGTCCCTGCGGCCCTCTATGCGGCGCGCGTCCTGGCGCGGTATGCCCGCCGGTTGATGGGCGCGGAGAATATCCACTGCCGGGGCGCTGGCCGTTGCTACCTTGCTGTGGCCGTTGTCCGGGCGCAACCGTTCCTCCGTTGCGCTGTGGATAGCTGCCGCGCTGCATGGGCGCTCCCGATGGTGCCGTTCTGTTTGGTTGCCCTGTAGACGTGTTGCGCTGCATGGGTGTGCCAGGCTGCGCGGGTCTGTTCGGCTGCTGGACAGGTGTGCCACGCTGTGTGGACGTTCCGGGCTGCGCGGGTCGAACTGGCTGTGCAATGGACCCACTGCGCTGCGTAGGAGCCGGGCTACTTGTAGGCTGCGAAGTGGCCGCACCGCGCTGCGTGGGAGCCGCCGTTTGTGTGCTGGCGGTTGGTGGCAGAGCCGGCGCGGCGCGGCGCGTCACAGGCTTTTCTGATGAGCCTGTGGATGGCGCGGGAGCTGGACGCGCTTCAGTCCTTGGCGCAGGGCTGGCTTTTTCGGTCGCAACTGCCGTGCGAGCAGGCGCGGGCGAAGACTCAGCAGTGGTGGCGTTGCTTGTAGGCGCAGTACGCCGCCGCGTTGCAGGTTTCGGAGCCTGCTCCTGTGTATCGGGCGTGGCGCTCTCTGTTTTCGCGCGCGCGGTTGAGCGACTGCGGGTTGTGGTTGGCTTTACTTGCTCTCTGGCATCTGGGGATTCAGATGTATTGCTCATAAAGAAGACCCCCTTCTATCAAATGATATGTCACGGTGCTGGTCTCAAGCGCCTGAAATCGACGCTGAAACACAGAACGTGACGGAAATCTCTCTTCACAGCCACATAAAAGGGACTGTCCCCTCCCGCAAGTTCGCAGGAAGGAGACAGACCCTCGTTGGTGCAGTGCCAGGCATAGATTCGTCTGCGCTCTCAGGCGTAGGGCTATGGGTATTAGTTCATAGCTGTCGCTCCGCAAACAGTGCCAAAACTGCCCTCCGAACGGGGGGCTGTGCCTCTATCAAGAGAAGAGATATGTTGACTCATACGTTTGTTTACTTGTTTACTTGGATTCCGGTAAAGTGGACACGATACGTCATGTCCCTACAACGCGAATATTGGCTTTAGTATAGCCCACAACGGGCATATTTGCAATACGCACCCTGACCCGCATATTTAGCCAGGGCGGGGGCAGAGCCACCAGCCCGTACCCTATACAGATGGTATCGCGTTTTGTATCGTATAGGGTACGGGCTGGTGGCTCTGCCCCCGCCCTGG
>JBOGTO010000387.1:0-18178 GCA_050695155.1 Ktedonobacteraceae bacterium | reverse complement strand
AGATAATCGCTGGCCTGCGGGTAGGCCAATCCATTCACAACCGTGTTTGTTCCATTTGTGACATTCACCGAGCCGATACCGGGCGAGAGATGATAGAAGCGTACCTTTGCCTTGCCGGTAGCGATCTGATTGTTATCGGTATAGACTTCCAGCGAGAAACCAGTTGCCTGCGTACCCAGCGCCGCTACCGTGTAAGCCGCGCCAGGGCTGACCGATAGCGTCTGCGTAAGCACCGCCGCTCCAGAACCCTTACCAACCAGGGCGATCTGAACTTTATGCGGGCCTGGCGGCACAGTCGCATAACCCGTGACGGCTGCGAACTGAAAGCTACTGAGTAATACGGAGCCATCCACAAAGACATCGGCAGTTCCAATACCAGGCGCGGCGTGAATGATACGCACAAACGATGGACTATCAGCAGAGACCGGGCTGGCTTGCACACAAAAAACGGCCAGAAGAGTAAATACGCCCAGGGCAAGTGAAATAGCGCGTCCCACACGCATGAAAGAATGTTTCAGTCCCACTGTCATAACCTCCTTCTGCTTCATTATCGTAATTTCCACCCATCTATAAAATACAACCAATTCTTTCAAATGTAAATGAATTTATATTAAAATTTTGCTATACTTGAGCTTACATGTGCATGAAATATCTACTAAAGCATCAATTGGATGAGTGTAGACATATCTGTTAAAATTAGCTCTGGCATATCGTCTTTACACACATGCATAATCAGCATAGCGTAATTAAGGAGCTAGATGTTCATGCGCAGGATTTGCGTTTTCACAGGTTCAAATCCCGGCAACCGGCCGGAATACAAAGAGGCGGCGCAGGCGCTGGGGCAGGAGATGGCGGCGCGCGGGTTGGGATTGGTATACGGCGGGGCCAGCGTCGGGTTGATGGGCGTCATGGCCGACAGCGTGCTGGCAGGCGGCGGCGAAGCAATCGGCATCATACCACGCGGCCTCTTCCGCCGCGAAGTTGGACATCAGGGGTTGACACACCTCTACGAGGTAGAGAGTATGCACGAGCGCAAAGCTTTGATGGCCGACCTTGCCGATGGCTTTATCGCTCTTCCCGGCGGCTATGGCACCTTCGACGAACTTTTCGAGATCATCACCTGGGAGCAACTTGGCCTGCATACGAAACCGATTGGCCTGCTCGATGTAGCGAACTTTTTTGCTCCACTGCTGGCACTTATCACCCATGCTTCAAATGAAGGTTTCATACGGCCTATGCACACCAGTATTGTCATACACGAACAATCGCCAGCCATCTTACTTGATCGACTCGCCAACCATCAGCCAGATATTACGAAAAATATCTGGTTAGAGCTGCCGCCCGAACCTTAAAGGGATAAAACAGATCAGTTTGGGAAAAGGGGAAGCATCGCGGGCATAGATGGGGGGTTGTCTATACCCGCGCCAGAAGAGGACTACTTACGTACTGGACGCACTAAGGTCCTTGAGTACCGAGCTGAGGGTTGAGCGTCTAACACGGTAGATCTCACGCTTGCCGCGATGCGGAAGCTTGATAGCGTCCAACGCGCCGTTCTTGATCCAGCGCCGCACCGTAGCCTCGTTGACGCGCAAACGAGTTGCGACCTCCTGTACAGTCAATAATTCTTCCATCGTTTCAACCATAGGGGGACACCTCCTTGAGTTTTTTGCAAGCTGGCGTGCAATCTGAGTAATACGTGCTGTTAGACGACACTCAGTAAAAAAAGTCACAACCAACAATTGCCACTTTAAAGATACTGACGCTGCAAGAGAACATTTATGCACCCTGCAAGGGACCTTTTTCAGGAGTAGTACTCATGAAACGCAGTACATATAAGAGAAGTAACGGGCAAATTAGACAAAGCGAGGAAACGCTGTTCAAGCCTTACATCTCATCTCCACAAAATCGCGATTGCCGTACACAGCGCTCAATCGCGTATATATGCCCGCGCGCTCAAAACCTGCGCGTTCATAGACGCGCGCGGCTCGTTCATTGAATGTCAAAACGTACAGCCGGAAATAATCTGGCTTAAAGTGTTCTCTGGCAAAGTCCAGTCCTGCCTGCGTGAAGGCCAGGCCCAGCCCTTTACCCGTCAAATCTGGCCGCATACCCAGGCCGATAGTAATCGTATTATTCTCGCTATACAGGTGCGGCTCGCCACTATCCCACACCTGCGCCGATGACCCATAAGCGAAGAAACCAACCAGCTCCCCGCACTCATCTTTCACCGCGTAGTGTGGGCTGCGCCTGTCAAGCATTTCCGCCGGGTCATCCTCCGCTTCCCAGTTATAAACGGCGTACTGGCCTTCGTAGCGCCACGCCAGAATCGCGCGAGCATCTGCCTCTTCCATCAGCATAAAGTCGAATTGCGCCATAATAAACCTTTCTTTTAGCATCATATAGTATCATTACGTTAATAGACGTAAAAATTGGCACCTCAACAAATCATATTGTAGTGTAAAACGTGATGAGCAAGCAACTGGTTCGTAACCGCACAAGATGGCTTCTCACCAGTCGAGTGAGTGGAGCATGGCATGGGGGAGGCACTAAGGCGACCGCCAGGGTCGCCTTGCTTCCCACTCATCACTTTTGAGAGGACCTGAACCGCACAAAAATTGTAAATGTCATATTCATGACATCTTCTGTCAACATTTTATGATATGCTTTTAGCAACGTCATAGTGATAGAGATGAAGGGACTTGCTTATGCGGGCAGACAGATTGCTGGTATTGCTTTTGTTGCTACAAACTCGGGGGCGCGTTACGGCGCAATCACTCTCGAAACGGCTGGAGGTTTCGGAGCGCACCATTTACCGCGACCTGGTATCTTTGAGCATGGCGGGAGTGCCTGTCTACGCGGAGCGTGGCCCCGGCGGCGGCTGGTCGCTGCTGGAAGATTATCGCACCAACCTGACGCGCCTGACGGAAGCAGAGGTCAACACCCTCTTCGTGTCCGGCACAACAGGCCCGCTCAAAGACCTGGGACTCGGCAAGGCCAGCGAAGATGCCATGCTCAAATTGCTAGCCGCGCTGCCCTCGGTATACCGCAACAATGCAGAGTTGGCGCGGCAGCGTATCCACCTGGACGCCATCGGCTGGTTTCGGCACGACGAACCCGTGCCGCATCTGCCACTGCTGCAAGAAGCCGTCTGGAACGATCGCCGTCTTCGCCTGACCTACCGGCGCGGCAACGACAACACCATCAACCGGCGCACGGTCAACCCCTACGGGCTGGTGGCGAAGTCCGGCATCTGGTACCTGGTGTGCGCTACGTTGGATTCCGGAGGCGAGATGCGCGTCTATCGCGTTGGACGTATTCTCGAGGCTGAACTGACCAGCGAGCATTTCGAGCGACCCGCTGATTTCGATCTCATCACGTTCTGGACAAGCTGGCTGGCATCTTTTGAGAGGAGCCGCTATGGATACGCGGTCAAACTGCGCCTCGCCCCCGAACATGTAGAGGAGGTCTCATCACTCATCGGCGACTGGGTGCGCCTGCTGGCGCAAGAGGCTGGTCCACCCGACGAACAGGGACGCATCACCTTACTCCTTTATTTCGAGTCACCATTTCTGGCGCGCTTACACCTGCTCAATCTCGGCCCCATTGTCGAGGTGATCGAACCGCAGGAACTGCGCGACAGCATCGCGGACTACGCATCGAGGATAGCGGCTTTGTATAACAAATAATATCTCTTGTCCCAAATGGCTTGACCTACGCTATTCTCAGAAGTATACTTGTGCTACGATGAGAAGAGGTTCTACTGTAAAAATCGTGCGGTGGGTAAAAGGTCAACGTCTTGTGCGAGAGGTTTCCCGCAGGTGTCAATGACCTTACTGATTGTGGTGCAAAGCCAGACGGGTGCGGGCAAGACTTTTATGTCTCCTATATAACGTCAAGCAGGTAGTCAGTGAGCGAGGCGGATATTACTTGTGATGCAACAAATCTCCTACATGTAGCGCCTGATGTCTTCGGACAAGGGAGTAGTGGGTGGTCGTAGTCCGCCCGGTACGGATTATCCGTGCAAAACTGGGAAAGGGCTGTAATATACAATCTTTTTTCAGAACTATACTTCTTGTGCCGTAACCTCTTTTTACGTCAAGATAAGTGTATTATAGCGTCTGTCATGTGTGGTGATTGAAGATCGTAGTTGAGTAGTACTAAGGAAATAGTAAGACTATGGAACAGCTTTCCACTTTGCATATTCTTCGCAGCGACGCCGCCTACCGGTTTCGTCTTGAATCTTCTAATGGCCCGTCATCCGGCCCCCTGGAGTCTACAACCGAGTTGAGCGCCGAACAACAAGAACGCTTGCGCCGCTTATTACAGGCGGCCTCTCAATATATGCAGTCGAGCGAGATGAAGGGCCAGGCGCGGCGCAGCGGCAGCCAGGATGCCTGCATCAACCTGGGGCGTTTCCTCTTTGACGCGCTGCTCCCACCCACTTTACAGGAGAGCTTGCGCCATCTTGACGCCCCGCTACTCTTGAACACCAATACGCCCGATATTCCCTGGGAACTGCTCTACGATAGCAAGCCCGCTCCCGGTCACTTCATGTGCCAGCACATGAGCATGGGACGGCAATCCAGCAATACGCGCACGCAGTCTCTGCGCCCCCTTGCAAGCGAGCGATTAAGCGTAGATACCGCCGTGCATAAAAGCCGCAAACTTGGCCGGCGCGAAACTCAGGGACTGACCTCGCTTTTCCTCGTCAATCCCACCGGAGAATGCCCGGCGGCGGAAGAAGAAGTTGCAACGCTGTGTACCACTTTGCCGGAGTCGATCGCGCGTATCATCCTCTACCGTCAGCAGGCCAACCAGCTAGAGATGCGTATGCACTGCAATACCGATATGCCGCAAGTGCTTCACTATGCCGGGCCGGTACCCGTCGCCACGCCAACCAGCGAACATTTGCTGGCGCTGGCCGGCAATTCGCGCCTGGACAACAACGCCGCTTCGCAATTATTTCAATCGCTGCCCAAACGCCCGCTTGTCATCTTGAGCTATTATGACGGCGCGCGCGTTGGCACATTGCCTCCTTATGATATGGAGGCGCTGGCTGCTTCAAACCTCATGGCAGCGGGAGCCAGCGCGGTGCTTGCTATGCGCTGGGCAGTCAACGCGCAGCGAGCGCGCGAGTTTATCGTACTCTTTTATCAGGAAGTGGCGGAAGGTGTATCGCTGGGCGAGGCCATGCGCCGCGCGCGTTCCACCATTGCGCAGCGGCACCCGGACGATCTCTCCTGGCTCAGCTATATCCTCTATGGCGACCCCACGAACGTGCTGGTCGTCAACCCTCCCGGTGGGCGCGACCGCAACCTTGAGCTGCCGCTCGACGCGCTGGAAGATAATATGATGCAGCCCATGTTTTCATCATCCAACGCGCTCGACCGCCGCTTCTTACAGGAAGTGCTGAGCCTGGGCTTGATGGAAGCGCGGCGTATGCATAAAGACTACCTCGGCACACCCCATCTGTTTATCGCCCTGACCAAGCTTGATGGCGGCTGTACTCAGGATGCGCTGCGCACGCTCAATTTCTCGCCCAAGCAGGTGCGCGATGTCGTGCGCATCGCGCTTGGCCCCGGCAAAGCCACCAGCGAAACGCCCATATTGCCAACACGCCGCTGCAAAGAGATTTTACAAACAGCAGAACGCAACGCCCTTAGCGCGGGTTCCACCTCTATCGACGAACGCGCCATCGCCCAGGCCGTGCTGGGTGAGAAAGACGGCGTCACCCACGAACTGCTGACCAAAATGGGCATCAATCCGGCGCAATTGATCGAATTGATCCTGTCGAGCAACGCGCGCGCGTTGCTCGAACTCGTACCCTCCGTCAGCGCCAATCCCGCCGTAGCCCCCATAGAACTGCCCATCGGCATCAGCCCGGAGGGCGGCATCAAGGGCAATAATTCAACGCTAGAACGCCTGGGACGCGACCTGACGAAGCAGGCCAGCATGAAGGAGTTGCAGCCGCTCATCGGGCGCGATAAAGAGATGCGCCTGCTCATCCAGACCTTGATGCTCAAAGATCGCAACAACCCTATCCTGATCGGCGATTCGGGTGTGGGAAAAACAACCATCGTCACAGGGCTGGCGCAGCGCATCATTGACGGCAAAGTACCGCCAGAGTTGCGCGGCAAACGCTTAATCGAACTCTCGGCCAGTTCGCTCGTAGCCGGCACCAAGTACCGGGGCGAATTTGAAGAGCGGCTGCTAAAGGTATTGGAAGAGGCGGAGGGCAGCGGCGACATCATCCTGTTCATCGACGAAATGCATCTTTTGATCGGCACAGGCCGCGCCACCGATGGCAGCATCGACGCGGCAGGCATCCTCAAACCCGCGCTGGCCGGTGGGCGATTGCGCTGTATCGGCGCGACAACCCCGCAGGAGTATCGCGCCATCGAGAAAGACGCCGCGATGGAACGCCGCCTGCGACCCATCATGATCGAAGAACCCTCCATCGATGAAGCTCTTGCTATCTTAACCGGTATGCGTGACCTCTACGAACAGCATCACCACGTCGCCATCTCAAAAGAGGCGCTTTACGCGGCGGTGCATCTTTCCGAGCAATACCTGCCCAACCTGCGCCTGCCGGACAAGGCGTGTAGCGTACTCGACGAAGCCTGCTCGCAGGCGCGCGTTCACATGGCCGAGGGCGAAAACGAATCTGAACAGGACGACTTAGACGAGCTAGATGACTTTGAAGAGCAAATCGTGATTACCCCGTCTATGATCGCGGAAGTCATCTCGCACCGCACGGGTATACCGGTGCGCGCGCCGGGACGCGAGGAACGCGACCGCCTGCTCAACCTGGAAGCCCTGCTCAAGCGGCGCGTCATCGGTCAGAACGAGGCCATCGCGCGTGTCACTCAGGCTATCCAGGTGGCGCGCGCCGGCCTCAAACCGCGCAACCGGCCATCGGGCGTCTTCATCTTCTTAGGTCCAACGGGCGTTGGCAAAACCGAACTGGCGCGCGCCCTGGCGGCTGAGGTCTTCGGCTCCGACGAACACCTGATCCGCGTTGACATGTCGGAATACATGGAAAAACACGCCGTTTCGCGCATGATCGGCGCTCCTCCCGGCTATATCGGACACGACCAGGAAGGCCAGTTGACGGGCAAACTGCGCCGCAGGCCGCACTGCGTCGTCTTGCTCGACGAAGTGGAAAAAGCCCACCCAGAAGTGTTTGACCTCTTCCTGCAAGTGTTCGACGCCGGTCGCCTGACAGATGCCCAGGGCCACACGGTAGACGCGCAGCACGCCATCTGGATTATGACCTCCAACGTCGGTACCGACATGCTGGGCCGTTCCATGCCCAGCGGCTTCCGCGCGGGCAAAGGGGCTGTCGAGGAGTCGCAGCGCGACCGCCTCATGGAGCGCCTGCGCCAGACTTTCCGCCCGGAGTTTCTTAACCGTATCGACGAGATAGTCATCTTCCAACCACTCGACCAGGAACAGGCGCGCGCCATCACCCGCCTGCAAATGAACGAACTTGCCGCCCGCCTGCTGGAACAGGGATTGACCCTCGACGCCGATGATAGCGCCATCAATCTGCTGTGCAAAGAAGGCTTCAGCCCGACGCAGGGCGCGCGCCCCTTACGCCGCGTCATCGAAAAGTTGCTCACCGTCCCTCTCAGCCTGCGCATCCTGCTCGGCAACATCCCCGAACAGGCCAGCGTGCATGTCAGCGCCGACGAAGGCAAGCTCACTATCGATATACGCGAACCCGCCACATTGGAAGCCGAGGTCGAGGAGAGCGTGGAAGATGAGGTGAGAGTGGACGCTTAATAAAATAAGATATCCTTCAGTGTGAAAGCAGAAAAATAATTCCGTATATGGAAGAAGAGGCAGGTTTGTATGACTAAAGACTATCTCTATTACGGGGATAACCTGGACATTATGCGGCGATACCTCAAGGATGAGACGGTAGACCTTGTCTATCTTGATCCACCTTTCAACAGCAACTCGAACTATAACATCCTCTTCGCTGAAAAAGATGGCTCGCGTGCTGCCTCCCAGATCAAAGCCTTTGGGGATACATGGCGGTGGGACCAGGAGGCGGTTAGAATCTATCAAGATGTGTTGGAAGCAGGCGGAAAGGTTGCCCAATCGTTGCAAGCATTACGCCAATTAATAGGCACGAACAACATGCTTGCTTATCTCGCAATGATGGCACCGCGCCTGGTCGAGTTGCATCGGGTACTGAAACCGACCGGCAGTATTTACCTCCATTGCGATTCGACTGCCGGCAAGTATCTCGCATTACTTTTAGACGCTATATTTGGTCCGACGAATTTCCGCAATGAGATTACATGGAAACGTTTTAATTTTCACGCGGATGCGAAACGCTTTGGAAGAGTCACTGATCGCATCTTATTTTATACAAAATCAGATTCCTATACGTTTAACAATCTGCGTGTTTCTTTCTCCGGGACATATGAAAAAAGCAAGTTTAACCATTTTGACGAAAATGGCCGCCGTTTTCGCCTTGATAACTTAAATCCGCCGGGCGGACGCGGTCCCGTCTATGAATTTCATGGTGTTACAAAAGCGTGGCGCTATACGGAAGAACGGATGCGCCAGCTAGAGACGGACGGACTCATTTATACACAAAGCGCCATCCCGCAATTGAAACGCTACCTTGACGAGCTAGATGGACAGGCCGTTCATGAACTTTGGACAGATATACCGCCCATTAACCCGATGGCCGCCGAGCGATTAGGCTACCCCACGCAAAAACCCCAGGCATTGCTGGAGCGCATTATCAACGCCAGCAGCAACGAAAATGACGTGATTTTAGATCCTTTCTGCGGCTGCGGCACCACCATCGCTGCCGCGCAACGCTTAAATCGCCAGTGGATCGGCATCGATATCACTCATCCTGCGATTGTCCTTATCAAGAAGAGGCTGCTAGATGCCTTTGGGGAAAAAGTAACGCAAACCTACGAAGTTCAGGGCGAGCCTACCAGCTTACAGGACGCGCAGGCATTAGCCGACCAGGACAAGTTCCAGTTCCAATCCTGGGCATTAGGTTTGGTAGGCGCGCGGCTGGCGGAACAGAAGAAAGGGCCAGATCAAGGCATCGATGGTCGCCTCTATATTTTCGACGACAGGGAAGGTGGAAAAGAGAAACAGGTTATCATTTCTGTCAAAGGGGGTCACACCAGCGTTAAAGATATAAGGGATCTGCGTGGTGTGATCGAGCGCGAAAATGCCGAAATAGGTATCCTTATTACTCTCCAGGAGCCAACACAGCCCATGCGAGCGGAAGCAGCAAGCGCTGGCTTTTATAACTCCCCGTGGGGTGGCACACATCTGCGCCTGCAAATACTGACCATTACCGAACTGCTTGCAGGCAAGCGCATCGATATGCCACCTTCGCGCCAGGTGAATGTGACCTTTAAGAAAGCCCCACGAATAAAAGAGGAACAACCGGAGTTACTGCATCTCCCGATGGGCTAACCCACTTCGCAATGCAGGAAGCGATAGCGCATATGCCAAAAACGATGAGACAGCGATGGGGGTATATCGCTGTCTCATATTAGGGAAGGAGACTGAAACTGTCTATTCAATTTTGCGTGGGGGCGATGATCGCAGTTTGTCTGGAACACGCTCTACAGTCGATACACCCGGAGTAACGCTGCAACAGTACGCGCCTGGAGCGACAGCTCCAACAGCACGCGCCCGGAACGCAACTCTTCAGGTCCACCCTGGAGCAACATTCAACAGAACAAATTGGCACCCTAACGATCACCGCTCACCACTGCAATTAGTATACACAGGCATCCTTTACTCTCCCTTACGCCGCGCTTCATTCTCACTTTAGCCTTTTTACTTCGCTATCGCCCCAAAATATCTATCTCCAACCGTTATACAAGGCCGAGCTTACCAGCACAGAGAAGATTTCCAGACCGTCTTACATAAGACAAACAGGAAATCCGCACAGTAGAAAATTTTGTGATTCTTGTATAAAATAGCGATAGGAGGATACTTTTATTGTCCAGGACTCCAAACCGAGGAGAATTGTCTCTTGCAACACGACTACTTGCCGGACAATGGCCGGGAAACAGTGCCATCAGAGGCCGGGGCGATGGACCCGAACACCCTGGCGCAGATCGACCATTATATCGCTGAGAATTTCCCTACTCTGCTTAGCCTTCTCATCGTTCGACGTGGATACCTCGTTGTTGAACGCTATTACAACCAGAGCAGACACGAAGATAGTATCAATATAAAATCTGTTACAAAAAGCATCATTTCCACGCTCGTTGGAATTGCGCTGCATAAAGGGTACCTGACAAGCCTCGATCAACGGGTAGAAGAGTTCTTTCCCCAGTATTTTCCTCCTGACTGCGACCCAGGAAAACGAGAGATTTCGTTGCAACACCTACTGACTTTACGTTCGGGTCTCTCCTGGGTAGAAAGCTCAGCAGAGAGTTTACCTGGCTTATTTGCCAGCGACAACTGGGTGCAATACGGCCTGAGATTGCCGCTGCTACACACACCGGGAGAGGTCTTTGCCTATAGTACGTTGGATGCACACCTGCTCTCAGCAGTCTTGTCCAGGGCTACAGGTAGCAGTACACTTGCTTTTGCTAATGCCTATCTCTTCAACTCATCTGGTAGTAAAGCAACTGAGTGGGCTTGCGACCCGCAGGGATACTGTATTGGCGGCTCGGAACTGCGATTAACCCCACGCGACATGGCAAAGATCGGCAACCTCTATCTAAGGCGCGGTCGCCAGGCAGGAGAACAAATCATTCCAGAAGAATATCTGGATACTGCCACACATACACAGGTATTTACTGGTATCGATGTAATTGCAGATCCGAACGAAGTTTTTTCAGATACCTACGGGTATCTATGGTGGATCTCGACAGTTGGACCCTACACCAGCTTTTACGCGCTTGGCTATGGTGGACAAACCATCTATGTCATTCCAGCCCTGGATGTAGTCCTCGTGACGACTGCGCGCCAGGATGTACCCCGCAACCTGGGAGCAGGACTGCGCGCCTTTACACTTGCGCGCGATATTGCTGAGCAGTTTGTAATGCCAGTATGATGTGATCTATCTGTGATCTCCCAACCCTTGACTTACTCAACAATATCATGTTATTATCTTACTAGACCGACTGGTCGGTCTAGTAAATAAAGGTGAATAGAAGAAAGTATGGCACCACGCACCGATTTGAGCGCGATACGCAAGAACCAGATATTGGACGCGGCTATGCTGGTTTTTGCCCGGTCGGGTTTTCACGAAGCGCGTATGGATGACATCGTGCAGGAAGCGGGCCTGAGCAAAGGAACCCTGTACTGGTATTTCAAAAGTAAAGAGGAAATCATTACCGCCATTTCGCAACGGCTCTTTACGACCGATATTGAGTCGGTCGAAAGCTTGCTCAAAGCGGAGGGAACCGTCAGCGAGCGCTTGCAGCAACTCATTCGAGATCGCGTGCAAGGCTTGCAAGAGATGTCCGGCGTGGTGGCTATCCTATTTGAATTCTACGCGGCTGCCCTGCACCAGGATGGTGTGCGGCAATCCATCAAAACGTATTTTCAGAACTTTCATGAATTGCTGGTCGCCCTGATCCAGCAAGGAATAGAGCGGGGAGAATTTCGACCCGTGGATACAACGGCGGCAGCAACAGCCCTGGACGCTGTGTTCGAAGGACTGATTGTGCGCTGGGTAATTGACCCCGACGCGGTGCAATGGACTTCCCTGGGGGAAGCCGCCATCCATTTACTGTTGGATGGTTTGAAGCATCGCTAGCGTTCGCTAAAGGGAACATCGATACATGCAAATTCAAGATAGGCCGGGGGAGCATGTTGCCTCTCGCGCCCCCGCGCCAGTACGTTCGCTCGAAACTCACGGATTGTATCGCCTGGGGCTGGCCTATGGTCGCCAGGTTTTTCGCTGGCGCTGGTTCATCATCGTCTTCTGGGTGATCGTGCTTGGCGCAAGCATCCCATTTACCGCCAGAATTGGCGATGCCCTGAACGGCGGCGGCTATTCCTACGATGCCAGCGAGTCATCGCATGTCGATACCATCATCTCCACAAAGTTGCCCCGGCCAGCATCGCAACTGCTGGTGATATTTCAATCTGACCACACGGCTGTCAGCGATCCAACCTATCAGCAAGAAGTGAACAATTTCATCAGCCGCGCGCGTACCTACCATTACACGACCGGGGTGAGTTCGAGCAGCGCCGGACTTGACGGAAAAACAACCTACGTCACTGTCAACCTGAGCATCTATCCCGGCGGCGACGAGTTGAGCGCGTTTCACAGCCTTGTGCCATCGGGCAGCGCCGCCGGTCCTGCTCATGCCTATGTAACCGGCGATCCCGCCGTTGACCACGAGTTTAGCAGCCTTAGCGCGTCGGATGTTGAACATGCCGAATTTATGGCGCTGCCTATCGCGCTGCTCGTCCTGCTCATGATCTTCGGCACATTGGTCGCTGCCGCTATGCCTTTACTTTTAGCTGCTATGGCCGTACCAGTCTCCCTGGCGATCATCTACGCCATTGGTCTGCATATCTCGATGAGCATTTTCGTCTTGAACGTGGCATCGATCATCGGCCTGGGCATCTCGATTGACTACAGCCTTTTCATGGTGCGCCGTTTCCGCGACGAGCTAGCCGCTGGGCGCAGTGTAACCGAGGCGGTAGGCTGGACCATCGCCACCTCTGGCGAAGCCATCCTGTTCAGCGGGCTGATCGTAATGATCGGTTTCGCCGGTCTGCTGCTGATTCGCGTGAAGCTGACTACCTCGCTCGGCATTGGCGGAGCGGTCGTCGTCGCCATCTCTATATTAGCCGCGCTTACCCTGTTGCCCGCACTGCTCAGCGTGCTTGGCCCACGCATCAACGCCCTGCGCATCCCGCTCATCAGCCGCCTGACCGCGCCGCATTCACATGCACCTGAACAGAACGGGGGCAAAGCGCGCCGCAGCTTCTGGCAAAACGTGGCCGAGGCCGTTATGAAACGCCCCTTACTTTTCATCATAGCTGTTACTGCCGTGCTGATTGCTATGGGCTGGCCCATCTTCTCTATCGAGCTTGGCACACCCACCGTTACCGCGCTGCCGACAAGCTCAGAATCGCGTCAGGGCATCGACATTCTGTACCAGCAATTCCCGGATACCAATACCAATGTCGTCTCTATTATCGCACAATCCCCGCAGGGTTCCAGTATGCTCAGCAGCGATAACCTGGCGAAGCTGGATAATCTTTCGCACTGGCTCGCTAAACAGCCACACATCAGCAACGTTATCAGCCTGACTCAGTTGCCTGCCACCAATGACACACCTACTGTGAGCGCGCAAGAACTTGCTCACCTGTACACTACAGGCGCATACAGGCAGAATTCCGCCATCGCCCAACTCGTCACTTCAACCACCAATGGCAATATCACGTTGATTACTGCTACAACGGACGCGCAGCTTGATAGCAGCCAGGGCAACGCGCTGATCGACGACCTGCGCGCCGGTGACAAAGCGGCAGGACAGGGACTCACCGTGCTGGTGGGAGGTCAACAGGCCAACGACCTGGATTTTGACCGCTACCTGTACGGCAACTTCCCCCTCAGCATCCTCTTCATCCTGGGCGCGACCTACATTTTGCTGCTCTTGATGTTCCGTTCGCTCTTCCTGCCCCTCAAAGCCATCTTAATGAACGTGCTTTCGGTGGGCGCGTGCCTGGGCGTGCTGGTATTCGTCTTCCAGTGGGGTCATCTCTCCAACATCCTGAACTTCACCGCCAACGGCTACCTGGATAGCATCACTCCCATCTTGCTCTTCTGCATCCTCTTCGGCCTCTCGATGGACTACGAAGTCTTCCTGCTCAGCCGCATTCAGGAGGAGTGGTTGCGCACGCACAACAACCGCTACGCCGTCGCGCGCGGCCTCGAAAAGACTGGCGGCGTGATTACCAACGCCGCCCTGCTTTTCGTGATCGTAACAGGCGCATTCACCTTCACCTCCATTCTGACGACAAAAGAAATCGGCCTGGGCATGTCGCTAGCCGTGCTGGTAGACGCCACTATCATTCGGACGTTGCTGGTTCCGGCTACCATGAGACTACTTGGAAGATGGAACTGGTGGCTGCCGGGGAGAAAGCCGCCACCGAAACAGGAGGAATAATCCTATCTACTTGTCTCTCCTGACCGCTCCTGCTATACTACGGCTGTGTTCACTAACAACTTTCATAATGCGGGGAAGTAGAGGTCGCTTTTGGATACGTCGCTTGATATTCAAGACCTGGCTCTACGCGCTTTGCATAAGCAGGTGCGTTTGCGCGAATTTAGCCAGCCCGTTTACATTGAAGATGCCCAGGTCATAGACGATATTGTCAGCCTGGTGGTACGCACGAGAGATGGTAAAACCGATCAGACGCTCCTTTCCGTCGCTGAATTTGCCGAGGCGCTCGAGTCAGCGGCCAGGTTAAGCGCAACACTTACACCTACAGACCCGCTTGACTTCTTCCTCTTAATGGAGACGACCCGCATTCGTCTAGCCTATAGTTTTGACCCATTCTTTGCCGTCTCGATGTCAGGTATCCAGGCGCTTCCCCACCAATTACAGGCTGTCTATGAGCGTATGCTTCCCCAGGCGCGCTTACGCTTCCTGCTGGCAGACGATCCGGGAGCCGGTAAAACTATTATGGCCGGATTGTTATTGAAGGAACTCAAATTGCGCGGTGTCATTAACTACATATTAATCCTGACTCCAGCCCCTTTGACCGTGCAATGGCAAGATGAGCTATATCATAAATTTGATGAAACCTTTGAAGTGGTCAACTCTGATATGGTGGGCAACCAGCTTGCCGGGAATATTTGGGAACGCTACCCCCAGTGTATCACTTCGATCGATTTCGCCAAGCAGGAATCGGTTACGCAGAGCCTTGAGCAGATTCCGTGGGATATTGTGATAATCGACGAAGCGCACAAATGCGCCGCGCGCACCCAGGGCGAGAAAGTTGATAAGACACGGCGTTACCAGCTCGCAGAGCGTCTTTCGGCCAGCGCGGAACGTATTCTGCTGCTTACAGCCACCCCACACAATGGCGATCCTAGCCAGTTCGCGCACTTCCTGCGCCTGCTTGATGCTGACCAGTTTCCTGATCCGCGCTATGATGGCGTGCAGCTTGACCGCAAAATCCTGGAAGATGCTCGCACCGGCGGACGCGATCAATGGTTCTTGCGACGCATTAAAGAGGAATTACGTGACCGCGAGGGCAACCCACTCTTCACACACAGGTATGTCAGGAGCGTAGACTTTACTCTAACGCTACAAGAAAAGAAGCTTTACAACAGTATCACTCACTATATCAACACATTCTTGCCCTATCAACAGGGAAACACGCGCCGTAGCAGCGTCGCGCTGGCACGTACAGTCTTACAGCGCCGTCTCGCCAGCAGCTTGAACGCTATTCATCGTTCGCTTGAACGCCGCGCTGCCCATTTTAATACTATCTTGCAAGAAGTTGATAGCCTTCCAACAAGCGAACATGAAAAAATCTTGCAAAAATATCGTTTGCTGGCAAGCAGGGGCTTCGAGGATGAAGAGAGTGAAAGCGACGACCTGGAAGAACGGCAGGTAGAGGCTTTAGAAAACTTCCCCGTCGTGCAACGAGTGGATCAGTTGCGGCTAGAGGTGCAGGCATTAAACAACCTGGTTAAAGAAGCAAAGAGGGTTATGGAATCGGGCGACGAGTCGAAGCTGAAAGCACTGCGCCAGTGTATGCAGGACGCGCAATTTCACGAACTGGCGGATGGCAGGGGCAAACTTTTGATCTTCACCGAACATCGCGATACGCTCGACTATCTGCGCGGGCATCTTGAACGTTGGGGCCTCAGCGTCTGTGAGATTCATGGAGGCATGAATGCCGTGGCGCGGCGTGAAGCGGCACAGCGTTTTCACGATGCAGCGCAAGTCTGCCTGGCAACCGAGGCGGCAGGCGAAGGTATCAACCTGCAATTCTGTCACCTGATGATCAACTACGATATTCCCTGGAATCCGAACCGGTTGGAGCAGCGGATGGGCCGCATTCATCGCATCGGACAACGTTCGGATGTCTACATCTTCAACTTCGTGGCAACCAATACCATCGAGGGAGCCATATTGCAAAGGCTCTTCTTAAAACTAGAAGAGATTCGGAAACAACTGGGCGACCGCGTTTTTGATGTCGTCGGGCAACTGCTGGCCCTCAACGATATTCGTCTTGAAGATATGCTGCGCGAGGCCGCTATCAATGCCAATCGTATTGAAGATTTTACGGGACAGATAGAGCGGCTTAGCTCGCAGCAATTGACGCAATTAGAACAGGCCACAGGTGTTGCGCTGGCTACCTCGCAGGTTGACCTGACGTGGGTACGCGGGGCCGACATCCTCTCGCAAGAGCGGCGTTTGATGCCGGAGTATGTCGAGAAATTTTTCTTACGTGCCGCCGAACGCGAAAAGATGCCCATGCGCCCGCGCGCCGATGGTTTCTATGCTCTCGAGAGGGTCCCCGCGCGTCTGCGCGATCATCACCTTACCTCGGCCCGGCGCTATGGTGTCCCGGCCCAGGAGTACCGCAAGCTGACCTTTGACAAAACGCTCCAGCAAAAAGAGGAACACCCTGATGCGGTTTTGCTCTCGCCCGGCCATCCTCTCTTTGCCGCCCTTACAGAAGTACTGACGAACGACCTGGAAAGTGTGCAAGGCCAGTCGGCTATTTTTGTAGACGCGCGTGTTAAAGAAAACTACAAAGTACACTTCTTTGAAGTGCAAATCGTCAGTGAAGAACCCGTTGCCGACAACAGGCAGACCGGCATGGGAGAAGCGCGCACCCAGGTACTATATGCTACGCTCGCCGCCATCCTGGAGGAGCCACAAAGCAAAGAACTGGCCTCAGCGGACCTCTTGCACGATTTGACTCCCCTACCGACAGGGGCAACGTTATTTGAAAATGTCTCGGTTTCCGCTCCCGATCCGCAAGAGATCGTCAACCTGGAACGCTGGGTACGTATTAAAGTACAATTCCCGCTGAAACAGCAGCAAGCCAGCGAGCGACAACGACTTTTGCAAATCCGTCGTGAATACACTAATACCATGTTTGAAGAGCAGATCAAGCGCGTACAGCTTCGCTATGTAGACCTGTCACGCCAGGTGCAGAAAGGCAACGAGGCGGCGCGTTTAGCGCGTGACGAGGCAGACCGCCGCCAAAAAGAACTGCGGGCGCGGCACAAAGAAAAGCTAGCCGAACTTGACCGCCTGCAAGTAGTGCGTGAAGGCACGGTGCGCTACATGGGTACAGCGCTGGTCGTGCCTGTAGAGAAAACATCGCTCGCCGCTCAACTACAAGCGCAAAGTGACGTCTCACCAGCTGAACTGGTGCGCAACGACGTAATCGAGCATACTGGTATGGACTTCGTCATGAACTACGAACGAGAGCAAGGGCGAGTGCCGGAAGATATCAGCAACAACCATGATGGCAGCGGCTTCGATATACGCAGCATCGACCCGCGCAGCGGCGAGATTCGGCGTATCGAAGTCAAATCACGCGCCAACAGCGGCGAGTTTGTCGAACTCACTCCCAACGAATTTTTACAGGCCAAACGTCACGGCGAAAGCTACTGGCTGTATATCGTCTGGAACTGCGCCCGAAATCCACACCTGATCCCCATACAAAATCCCGCCGAGAACCTGGCGAATGCCATACAGGAGCAAGTAGTGATCGAGGGATACCGCGTGCCGGGAGAAGTGATTGCAAAATGGGATAAGTAATACCGTTGATACTTTAGGATAGCATGAAGAGTCTATACTATAGGTAAGTATTCAGAGAATTAGTGGACTCCTGGCAGAAACGAAACTGTACCATTCTAACCATTTTAGCCGATTATGTGATATGATACTATCCTGTTCAGGATTTTAGCCTGTAAACGCACAAGATATTGAGGACAACATGCTGGACGAGCGATTTTCAATACAAACGAATGATGAATCGGTGTTATCACAGAACACACGGCATCTGATCGATGCTCTGGCAGAGCTGTGGCAACGCCCGCATCAGCCATCTCCCGAGAGATTGCAGAATATCATCGAGTTTGTTGTTCAGTTCCCAGAACCATATCGCGTTATGGCTATGACAAAAGTTGCTGAATATCTTGTCGATGTCATGGGCCTGCATTATCTAGATA
>JBOGTO010000386.1:0-3322 GCA_050695155.1 Ktedonobacteraceae bacterium | reverse complement strand
CCCAGGGCGACCGCAAGGGTCCCCTCCCCACTTCCACTCTTCCCCCGCCCTTACAATGACAACGAACGTTTACTATCACGAACGTTTATTATAAACAGGGGAGGTCAAGAAACGGTTAAGATTGAGTATAGTTTTGGTCAAAGTACCATTGAATTGACCCATGTTGATGGGCATGATACACTCGATGGCAGACGGGCGGGCGGGTAACCGCAGGGATGGTGGAAGGTGAGATGGTAAGACCAATGCAGAAAGGCAGGATCAGACCATGTGGACTTCTACTTTGGAACTTAGCCCGAGACGGGTAATGATGACACGCGCGCTGGGATGGTTATGGCGCGATGCTTATTTTTCTTCATTCGCGCCACTCCAGGTGCAGAACGTACCGCGCGAGCAATTGCCGGCGCGCGATTGGGTGCGGGTGCGCAACCGCCTGGCAGGTATTTGTGGCAGCGATCTAAAGTTGATTTATGCGGATGGCGATTTTCGCGTGGCTCCAGCGGCGTTGCCGGGGCATACACGCAGCTATCCGGGGCATGAAGTGGTGGGCGAGGTGATCGAAGTGGGCGAGGATGTGACGCTGGTGCAGGTGGGCGACCGCGTGGCGCTACAATACGGGCAGTGCTGCGCAACGACGGGGACGCTGCCCATGTGCCGCTCGTGCGCGATGGGAAATTATAATTTGTGTGAGCAGGGGCAGTTCGCGGGACCTGAACCGATTGGCGGAGGATGGAGCGAGGAGATGCTGGTGCAGGAGCAGCAGGTGTTTCGCGTGCCGCCAGCTTTGAGCGATGAACAGGCGGCGCTATTGGAGCCGGCATCGGTAGCGGTGCATAGCGTGCTGCGCCACTTGCCCAGGCCTGGCGAGCATGTGCTGGTTATGGGGGCGGGGACGATTGGACTGCTGGTATTGCAGGCGATACGCGCGCTCGCGCCTCAGACAACAGTAAGTGTGATGGCGCGCTATCCCTTCCAGGTGGAGCAGGCGACGCGCATGGGGGCAGCCTCCATTGTGTATCCGCGCGATAGCTATGATAGCGTGGTGCGGGCGACAGGGGCGAAGCTCTATAAGGGCATGATGGGCAATAAAATGCTGCTCGGCGGCTACGATGCCATCTACGACACGATTGGGACGCAACATACGCTGGCCGATGCACTGCGCTGGACGCGGGCGGGAGGCACAATAGTAGTGGTAGGGGTGGATTTGAATTTGAAGTATCTTGATCTTTCGCCGGTATGGTATCAGGAAGTCAATGTAATAGGCAGCATGGGGCATGGCACGGAGAACTGGCCGATTGGCACACGCCAACACCGCTCGACCTTTGAGGTGGCGGCGGAGTTGATTGAGCAAAGACTGCTGTATCCTGAAAAGTTGCTGACGCACCGCTTCGCGCTGACGAACTTCCGCGAGGCTATCCGGGCAGCGAGCAAGAAGGGGGAGACGCGGGCTATCAAGGTAGTCTTTGATTATGCATTATTACCGGCATCCGTCGTGCCGAATGTGCGTTCGGCAGCGCGGCAGCGACGCCCGGCGCGTGTGACAACGGCGACCTGGCCGGAACAGGAGCAGGAACAGGCAGAGGCGCAAGTAGCAGGCGCAGCCGCGCTGGATGAGCAAGCACAACCAGAGGCGGAGAGCGAGTTGGAGGGGCGCAGTTGGTTCCAATATGTGCAGCCCTACCCGCCAGAAACGCCGGAGCCGGTCGAGCCGATTGGCGCGCCAGAATCAGAACCAGAACCAGAAGAGGAATACGCGCCAGCGCCACCCTTTACAACCGGTGAGGTTGAGCCAGCACCGTATGTAACGGAAGATGCTCCTCCAGCGATACTCTATACAGATGATGAGAACGCGCGGGCAGAAGAAGATGCCCCACCGGTGATGCCCTATATGACCGCTGAGGATTCGATGCAAGCAGAGGCGGTGACGCAGGAACCGATGGATGAAACCATGATGTTCTATGCATATGAAGAGGTGGGCGCGTCGCACCAGGAGCCTGATGATGAGGCTACAACCCGTATGTCGCTACAGGATGTGACGGGGCAGCAGGAGTATGAACCGCAGCCGATTATTTTTGCGGATGAGGAACATACAGGAGCAGCCCAGGAGGATGAAGCGGAGATTCAGACGGTGAAGGTGCCGAGGTCGGGTTCAGGGCGTAAGCGAGGCAAATCAGGCGGACGCAAAACAGAGGGTCATGGGGACGCAACAAAAGACGCCTCTGAGACGTTATAAGAGTGACAAGGGAAGGGCGATGCAAGAGGGGTTTGCATCGCCCTGATAATCTATTTTGCCATATTTGCTTATACTACAATAAAGATCGGTTTATCAGGAGCGCGTTATGACTATTCAGAATCAGCAGCCCCAACAGCCGTTTACGCCCCCGCCAGATGCGTCGCTGGCGCGTCCTATGCCAGCCAAAGTGTATCAGCAACAACGCGCGGAGCCGGTGGAAGAGTTACCAGTATCCGCGCAACCGTATAAGAGGCAAGCACCACTGGTTCCTGCGCCAAACGCTCCCCGGCGTAAGCGCCGGGTGCGCACTCCGGTGATTGCGTTGCTACTGGTGCTTATAGGGCTGGTGGGTGTTGGGAGTTTTTTTGCGCCACGCTTCTTTCAGACGAGCAGTGGAGCAGGTACAAAAAATATTCAGGGTGTGACGCCGGGCGGGCCATTTGTGGGGCCACCGCTTTCCTCAAAGCAGGTTGATGCGATTATGCACCTGTCGGGGTATATGAAAGATAAGGCGCTGGCTAGCATGTATGTTTCGCATATGACGTTGGACGAGGAATTGGGGCAGCTGATTATGGTGGAATACGCGGATGGCTGTGGGAGCGCGAGTGGGGTTTGTCCGGGGGTTACTTCCTATTATGAGTCCGATCTGGATACTATGATTAACACGCTGCACGCGGGCGGCGTGATTATGTATGAATTTCAGATGCAAAATTTCAATCAGACCAAAAATGATCTGGCGAAGATGCAGAGCCGCGCCAGCATTCCCCTTTTGATTTCAGCAGATGAAGAGGGCGGCCCATATGTGCATCGCCTGTCGCACATTGACGGCTACCGTATGTCGGCTACAGATATTGCCAATTCCGGCAGCACCGATGTGGCGGCACAGCAGGGAGCTAAGACGGCGCATGATCTATTGGCGCTGGGTATTAATGAAGACCTGGCCCCGGACGTGGATGTCAACCTGGTGAATGGCTATGATATGGTGACGCGCACCTTTGGCAATACCCCCGACTCCGTGATTAAATATGCCAGCGCGTACATCAAGGCGATGCAGGGCGCGGGTGTGGTTGGCTGCATCAAGCATTTTCCCGG
>JBOGTO010000385.1:0-1889 GCA_050695155.1 Ktedonobacteraceae bacterium | reverse complement strand
CTGGGACGGCCCACACAGCATGAGGGGAACACGTATGGGCATCATAGGTGTCAGAGCGGTAAGAAACGCGCCCAGATCGCCCAGCAAGCGCACGCGCAAACCGAGCAGCCTGCCATCGTGTCGATAGGCAGCCTCGACGTAGGCGACCTGTCCGCGCCCCTGAGACTGCGATTGCAGATTTTCGCTGCGCTGCTCAATCCACTTGACAGGCCGCGCAAACTTCACCGCCAGCAACGCGGCAATGATCTCTTCTCCCAGAAAGTTGTTCTTTGCGCCAAAAGCTCCGCCCACGTCAGCGTTATACACCTTGATGCGCTTATGCTCCATACCCAGAAAGGTAGCCAGCGTATCCCTGGCGCGGAAAAGTGCCTGTGAGGACAGCCAGGCGCTAAGCTCGCCGCTTGCCGGGTCATAATCGAAAAGGCAGGCGCGCGGCTCAAGCGAACTAGGCGCGAGCCGCTGGTTGAGCAGGCGCAGGGAAATGACGCCATCGGCGCGCTCGAAGGCGGCGTGTATATCTCCATATTCAGATTGCTGTGTGAAGGCGATGTTCGAGTCAAACTCATCATAAAGAAGTGGCGCGCCCGGCTCGATGGCGGCTTCCGGGTCGGCCACCGCAGGCAACATGTCGTAATCAATTTCGACCAACTCGCGCGCATCCTCAGCAATAGAGAGGTTTTCAGCCAAAATAACCGCTACGGGGTCGCCGACGTAGCGCACGCGCTTCTCCGCCATAGGGCGGCGTTCCGGCTTGTGCAGTCCAGGCAGGGGTATTGTGGGTAGCGTTGGCATACCCTCTACAAGTTCCGCACCCTCAAACGCTGCGACAATACCTGGCAACGCGCGAACTGCATCTAGTTGGATGCTGGTAATCTCTGCATGAGCGTAGGGACTACGCACAAATACGACATGCAGTGGCGCGGGTCGTCCCGCCGGAGACCTGAGATCATCTACATAGCGCGAGCGGCCAGTGATAGGCGCGTAGTCTTCCCTGCGGCGTTCAAAGCCGCTCATCTGGAGATGTTCATGCATGTGGCGTTAATTTCTTCTATGGAATGAATAAATCACATGATGGTTCAATCATCATACCATTCTGCTCTGCTAAAGTCAAGCTTTGATCTGGCCTCTGCAAATATCACCAGGGTTCCTTCACATTCACGACATGCTCGCGGTCCTTTGGCGTGACCACGAAGCCAACGCAGAGGAAAGGAATATCAGGTTCGGGATTGATAGCACGATGGAGTACGCCGATAGGTTCAGCATAGGCATCGCCAGCCTGGTAATGGCGCGTGATGTCCTTAAATTCGATGGTGACACGCCCTTGCAGCACCAGGAAGAAGCCTGCCCCGTTGTGTAAGTGCCAGGAAGTCGCGCCGCCTGGGGCAATTTCCGATGTATAGACGCCTACGCGCACGCTGGCATCTTTGGGAAGTTGCTCATACAGTTCGTCGAAATGCATCCTGCGTGTATGCATCATTCCTGGTTCAAGCAGCCCGGACAATTGCAAGCGCAGATTTTCAGGGACGGCTGTTTCATCAAAGAGCATGGTTCGCCTCTTTCACTGCAAATTTCTATTGCGGTTGTTCTACAGTGCAACTTTCGTTCATCATACCATCTGGTTACCAGGGCGGTGTACAGATCGGATGAAGGAGGTAAGGCGACCCTGGCGGTCGCCTTGGAGCCTCCCCTATGCCACGCTCCACTCGCTCGACTTGTGAGAAGCCCTGTCTGATTACCAGATATGTTTCTCCGATTATCCATAGTATGTTATGCTAGAGGCATTATCACAGGGGAACGAGCAAATATATGGAATTGATTATGATGATTGGCCTGCAAGCCTCTGGTAAGAGTACCTTTGCGCGTAGTCATTTTGGGGCGAACTATCAGTA
>JBOGTO010000384.1:0-2574 GCA_050695155.1 Ktedonobacteraceae bacterium | reverse complement strand
GCGACCAGTCGTGCGTGATGCTGGTATAGTTGCTCAGCGCGTGGAACATCCACAGCGTAGCGTCGGCGGTGTTGTATTCGGGAGCTTCGCCCTTGTCTGGGAAACGATTGGGGATCAGCCCTTCGTGTGTATAGGTGGCGAAGGCTTTGAGCAGTCCGCGCGCCTCGCTATACCTGCCGGTGCAGAGCAGGAGGCCGGGTAGCGAGATCATGCTATCGCGCCCCCAGTCCGTGAACCAGGGATAACCGGCGATTACTGTTTTGCGGTCAGGGGTCAATTTTAGGCTATTGCCCGTTGCGCCGGGTTCTGGACGCACGACGATGAACTGATCGGCGGCGACCACTAAGCGAGCGAAAACGGGATCTTTGCGAGACAGGTTGGTGGTGTTGCGGTCTGCAATGTCCAGTAGTTGTTTGATGCGGCGCTGGTGTCGTTGGTAGGCTTGTAAGACAGCTTCCTCGTGGCGCGACGTGCCAAATTGCTTTGGCAGTTCCTGTTCCGCGCTCAATACTAGCGTGACGGGTTTGCCAGCCGCGAGCGCAATATGAAATATGCCGGGCTGGTAAACATCTTCCACATCGGGCAGACCGCGTTCCCTGTCGCGGCGATGCAGGACATGCCAGTACCACCAGCCTGATGGGGCATAACGCGCGGCGGGATTGGCGACCAGGCGGCAGGTGGGCGCGTTATTATCAGCACGCACACGCACGCTGTGACCCTCGATCTCAACCTGAAAATGCCAGTCGTGCGATCCCTGCGTAGTGCTGTGATGATCGCGGTACAGGCAGAATGGCAGCAAATGAAGCGTGATGGTAGCGTTGCTTTCCTCTTCGTCGAGAATGGGGCGCATTTCGTACTGCACATAGGTCGTATTTTGCCCGTATTCCATCCAGACGCGCTTTTCCAGCGTGATATGCGGATTTAGCTGGTAGACGAAAATTGGAATGTCGCCGTCCAGAGCGAAGCGTTCGAGGTAGTTGTAGCCCTGTGGATCAAGCGTGCCGTCCTGGTATTCGTTGACGCCCAGCTTGTAACGTTGTGGCTCGCTGCGCTCCCGTGTGACTTCTACCTCTTCGTCGATCTTCGTCACCAGCACGCTGCGCTCGACGGGAGGGCGCAGCGCGGCTACCAGCAAGCCATGATAGCTGCGCGTGGTGGCCCCGTTGATGGTTCCGGCGGCATATCCGCCCAGCCCATTCGTGACCAGCCATTCATGGTTCAATCCCGCCTCGACATCAGCGCAGATACCTCGATTGAGCGCGAGATGCCAGGCGTTGACAGGGGTAGCGATCATCCTAACGCTTCTTTCATGCGTTTCAAGGCGGTTGCGATACGCTCTTCTGGCGCGGTCATCGAGATACGCACATATCCTTCGCCCACGTCGCCAAAGTTCGTGCCGGGGGTCAGAAAAACTCCGGTTGTATCAAAGAGCCAGTTGGTGAAATCACGCGACGTATAGCCGCCGGGGATAGCAGCCCAGATATATAGCCCGGCGGTCGTCCTATGCGCGCGCATACCAAGCGCATTGCAGCCCTCAAACAGCAGGTCGCGGCGGCGGCGATAGATGGCGTTGCGTTCCTCCAGCCAGGACGCGGGCAGATTAAGTGCCTCAATAGCCGCGTATTGCACTGGCCGGAACATGCCGCTATCGATGTTGCTTTTCAGGCGTCCCACCGCATTGACCAGTTCGGCGTTGCCAACCAGCATCCCCACGCGGAAACCCGCCATGTTATAGGTCTTGCTCAATGAATGCAACTCGACAGCCACTTCGCTAGCCCCCGGCACTTGCAGGATGCTCATGGGCCGGTAATCGTCAAAATAGACTTCGGCATAGGCCATATCGTGAATAATCACCAGGTTGTGCTGGCGCGCGAAAGCGACGGCATGTTCAAAAAATGCCTGGTCGGCACAGGCCGCCGTCGGGTTGTTGGGGTAATTCAGCCACAACAGACGCGCCTTTGCAAGTACGTCAGCCGGAATGCTTGCCAGGTCGGGCAAGTAGCCGTTTTGCTCGCGCAGTGGCAGCATATGAGGAATCGCGCCCACGCTTGTGCTGCCAGTGATGTAGACGGGATAGTAGGGGTCGGGTATCAACGAAATATCCCCGGCATTGAGAACAGCTGCGCCAACGTAGGCCAGCCCCTCTTTTGAGCCGAGCAAGGGTAAAATATCGCGCTCAGGGGTAAGCCGCACACCGAAGCGACGCTCAAACCAGCCCGCGAAAGCTTCATGCAGGGCGCGCATCCCAAAATATTCCGGGTAGCGGTGGTTTTCCGTCTCCTGCGCTGCCTCGCACAGGCGATCAATCACGCGGCGCGGCGCGGGCAGGTCGGGGTCGCCCATCGAGAGGCTAATTACGTCAACGCCGGCAGCTTTGCGGTCGGCTATTTTCTTCTTCGCGTTAGCAAAATGATAGGGGGGCAGGTTGTTAATCAAATCGGACAGTTGCACCTTGTTACTCCTTACAGGGATATGTCACTTTTCTCGTCTCTCTCAGTTGCAGGTAATTATACACTATACGGAGCGTAGATGAAGGGATGGGAGGCAGGCAAGGCCGTTGGAACACTGCATGAA
>JBOGTO010000383.1:0-8769 GCA_050695155.1 Ktedonobacteraceae bacterium | reverse complement strand
GGAGTGTACCGCTTTTGCTCCTTTCCGCGCCAGGCTACGATGTCAGGACTCCTTTCCGGTCACGAGGTGGGTAAACCATACAGTCGCCTCTACTATGACCACAAGGCACATTGGCAAGACCGTTCTTAGTAGAGGCGACCCTTGCGGTCGCCTTCCCTCCAGGCTTTTCACTCGCCCTGACTTTTTGGGCAATGCTCACATTTCTAGCACTTCATAGATGGTGACGCCATCATGTCGATAAACGATGCGCAGATCGCTTCCCACCATGCGATCAAATTTATCCAGTCCGCCTGTTGATTGAGATGCGTAGGCTTCGCGCTCCAACTCGCCTACATATATATAACGCACATGATAGTAGCGCAACAACTGATTAGCCTGATTGGGGTCAGCAGTGGAGTAGATGATGCCCACATCCGTCATGCGGCTCAACACCTGCTCGCTATATCTCTGTTCGGCAACATGGTCAGGCCAGCCCAGCACATCCGGCAGGCCGGTGTAGACGGAGACACGCCCAAACCATGAGAAGGAATAGGGTTCGGCGGCCTCCAGCATTACTGGCGACCCGTCAATATTTGCGTTTATCCAGGCAATCGCCTCCGCGTCCCCCGGATACCATGCGTGGATAAAAGCCTCTCCATTCAATGTTGGCGTATAATCGGTGTTATATACAGGCGACTGGCCCTGCACCCAGAGTTGATGATCGTGAATACGCGCGAGCGTTCCCAGCGTGAGGAACAGCGAATTGCTGATTATCAGCAATGTGAATACTAACAACCACGCGCCTTGTAAGGGGCCGCGCAGGTGCTTCCATAAACGCTGCGCCGCCAGCGCGCCTCCAATAGCAAAACAGAACCATGCTTGTATCGAAAATTTGAAAACGCTGTTCATACGCTCGTAGATACCATTATCGAGAAAGTCTCGTACATAAACAAACTCTAAGCCCAGGCTGATACACAGCGCCGCGAGTAGTAGCAGAGAGATAAAGCGCGTGCGGGGGTCGCGCTGCACGATCAGTAGGAAAACGCCCGTTGCGATCAATGTTATCAGTAACGCTTTCACGCCAAGCAGAGCAACGAGCGTCAAGACGACCACGCATAGCAACAAATAGCCTGAGACGCGCCGGACAGACGCGCCACCTCCAACCTTCAAAGCCTGTCCGCTTGCCTCGGCCCTGGCTGCCAGTCGTCGCATCCACCAGCGATAGAGTTCGAGCAAGAAGAAACTTATGGTCAGGAAAAGCCACAGGTCATTGATGGTCAGGTAATCGGTTAGTTTTGTTCCCAGGCTGACCAGCCCCAGCCCGTTCACATAGAGTTCCTGGTAGCTGGCATAAAATGGCAGGTAGAAGAGATAGGCCAGCCCGCACAAAGCAGCATAGATTGCCAGCGCAACCAGTACTGACATCGCTCTCGCCCTGGCAGACCAGCCACGCGCATCGGCAATCGTGCGTATCAACAGGGCGGCGGCGGCAAGCAGCGCGTAAACCGGCATATCCCAGGGATTGATGCAGGCCAGCGAACCGAATATGAAAGCAGCCAGCGCGTAAAGTGGCAGGCTGCTCCATTTCAAGCGCAGCCTGTCGCCATCATAATGAAGAATGCTCTCACCTGCTACCAGGATGGCGGCAACAATGCCCAGCATAAAAATCGTCACCGGCATATCAATGACATGTGGGTGCAGGTCGGCAAAAAGAAAGCTCCAGAACGGAAACTCATTGATGGTGAAAGGGATGATACGACTGCTGCGCCAGTAATCAAACATGGGCAGCGCGAAATGCTTCAGAGCGGCTCCCAGCCAGTCTTTTACCTGCAACAGCCCATCGAAATTGCCGATCAGCGCGGCAAAATACCCGCCCAGCAAGGCTAGCGAAAAACGGCGACTCAGGCTATACACCAGCGCAAACGCGCCCGTAAAGGTCAATGCGAAGAGCGTGGGAATCGCCAGATTAAAGGCGGTCGCTGGCGCAATGCCGGTCAGTTTGATGAACGCGCCAATGAGGATATAGCCGAAGTAGTAATAATTGATATAGCCGCCAGCGTACCAGGGATCGAGCGGCGGCATATACGGGCTGCGCAGGATGGCATTCAGGAAAGCCATCTCCATCGGCTTTTCGCCGCCCAGGTAGATATTCCACAGGTCGGGATTGAGCGCGCGAATACCCACAAAGAGCAGGAATGCCAGTGTAAAAAGCCCCTCCTCAATCAATAGCAGCCGCCAGCGTCTCCGCAAAAACGCTGTCAGTTCGCGCCGTTGCCCATAAAAAAGCGCCGCTCCGCTCGCCAATAAGACGCCCACAACTATTACAGTCGATAGGTGGCTGAATGCTACAAGATGCAGGCAGGCCAGTATCCAGGCGAGATACGCCAGCAGCAGCATCCCCACCAATTTGCTAAAGATGTAGCCACGATCTGATAATCCGCGCAAAGCGGCAAAGAGCAAAGGGAAAGCCAGGCAACCGAGCAAAAAGATTGCCAGCCACCAGAAGAAAACCGGAAAAGTGTTGGCAAAACTATGCGCCGGAAACTGCAAACCAAAGGGGGGAGATTGCTGATCCTGTGCGATCTGCTGCGCGGTGAGCAGCAAGCTTTTATGCGCGTTGAAGAGAGGGAGAGAACGCGCTTTCAACGCCCACAACGCCAGCACCGCTCCGCATAGCGCAAACCCACCCAGGGGCAGCAAGTACCAGCGAATACTCTTCTTCACGCTTTTCTTATTTTCCTCAATCCTCATGCTAAGGGGAATGGGCAAAAGCTCAACGGTAGCACAAGTATACCTGCGAGCAATTGGCCGGTCAAGTGGAAGCATTACTAATAGTTATTGTCCGTTTCCCAAAGTAGCTAATTGAGGGTACAATAAAGGGGTAACAGGGAAAGGGCGACCCTCGTGGTCGCCCTGGCAATTTCAGGCGAGTATAGACGAGGGGAGAGCATGGAACACGCACTATTACGACAGTTACGCCAGGGTCCATTGCTGTGTGACGGCGCAATGGGTTCGTTATTATACGCGCGCGGCATCACGCACGAAAAGTGTTTTGACGCGCTCAATCTCTCGCAACCAGAGCTAATCGCGGGCATTCACCGCGAATATATCAGCGCGGGCGCGCAGATCATCGAAACCAACTCGTTCGGCGCAAATCGCGCCAAGCTGGAAGCCTACGACCTCGAAGGCCAGGTAAGCGCCATTAATAGAAGCGCGGTACGACTGGCGCGGGAAGCAAGAGAGATTTCGGGGCAGTCTGTTTACATCGCGGGAGCCGTGGGACCGTCGGGTCGCCCGCTCCAGGCACCCGACGAAAGCCGCTTGAGCGACTTGCGCCGCATCTTCCGCGAACAAATCGAGGCATTGCAAGAGGGCGGCGCGGACCTCCTGATTCTTGAAACGTTTTCTAACTTACCGGAGCTGCGCCAGGCGATACTGGCCGCGCAAGAAGTGGGCGGCCTGCCCATCGTCGCGCAGATGAGCTTCTACGAAGACGGCCATACCCTCTCAGGTCAATCGGCAGCGCGCGTGATGGCCGTGTTGAGCGACCTGGGCGTTGACGTGATGGGCGCGAATTGCAGCGTCGGGCCAGCCGCTACTTTCGACGCCCTGGAAGAGATGATCGCCGAAGCTCAAAAATTGGGGAATAGCGCAGGCGAAACATACCTGTTCTCGGCGCAACCCAACGCGGGTCTGCCCGCGCGCATCGATAATCGTTTCTTCTATGTCGCCACGCCCGATTACTTCGCGGACTACGCTGTGCGTTTCGCCGAAGCGGGCGTACAGCTCATCGGCGGCTGCTGTGGCACCACGCCGCGCCATACCGCCGCCATGCGCAGCGCCCTCAACGAACATTACGGAACGCCTCAGGAGCATTTGCAAAATGGAGCAACACAGGCGACACAGACTTCCCCGCACGTCATATCGTCGGGGCAGGAAATCATCGCTCGCCTGGTTGAAGAGGAAGTGATCCTGCCGCAAGAAGGGTCGAAGACTCGTCTACAGGAAAAGCTGGCCGCAGGCGAATTTGTCATCAGCGTCGAGCTTGATCCACCAAAGGGCCTCAATCCCACCAAGATTTTGGAGGGCGCGGCCTTAATGCAAAAGGCGGGCGTGGATTGCATCAATATCGCCGATAGCCCGATGGCGCGTGTGCGCATGAGTTGTATCGCTATGGCGCGTTTGATACAGGATCATCTCGGCGTTGAAACCATCATCCACTTCACGGCACGCGACCGCAACCTGATGGCTCTGCAATCGGAACTCTTAGGGGCGCACGCGCTGGGCATCCGCAACATTCTGGGATTGACTGGCGACCCATTGCGCGTAGGCGATTATCCCAATACGACCGGCGTATGGAACGTCGATTCGGTCGGGCTTATCGCGGTTATTCGCGGCATGAACGAGGGGCATGACGCGGCTGGCTCATCGATTGGCGCGAAAAGCTCGTTTCATATCGGGGCCGCGCTCAATCTCAACATGACGGATGAGCAGGTAGACCAGGAAATCGACAAGTACTGGCGTAAGATCGAGGCAGGCGCGCACTTTATCATGACGCAGCCGATCTACGAACTGGCCCCTCTGCTGCGTTTCCTTGAACGCGCGGGCAAGCCGCCCATTCCAATGCTGCTGGGCTGCATCCCACTGAACAACACGCGGCACGCCGAATTTCTGCACAACGAAGTTCCAGGCATCACTATCCCTGACAACGTGCGCAAACGTATGCGAGATGCGGGCGAGCAGAGCCACGAGGAAGGTCTGAAAATAGCGCAGGAATTGCTGTCAGCAGCGCGAGGGCTAGTGCAGGGCGTCTACATCGAGACATCTTATCAACGCTATGATGTTGCGGTGCGCCTGACAGAACTGCTTAGATTGTCATCTGGAGTCAATCCATAAGCTATTGGGAAGGAGATCATTATGCAACTCCGAAAAATGGATCATACCGCACTCATTGTGCGGGAACTGGAGCGTTCACGTTGGTTTTATAGTGAAGTTCTGGGACTGCAAGAGGTACCACGACCGGGCAATTTTACCTTCGGCGGGAGTTGGTTCCAGGGACCAGGCTTCCAGATACACCTGATCCTGGCGAGCGATACTACGGCTCCCGCCGGATTTGCTGAGGCGGGCGAAAAAGATGTGCGTATTGGCCGCGCGCATCACATTGCTTTCGAGGTCGATGACGTAGAGAAGGCTATGGCCTCTCTGCGCACTCACAACATCGAAATTGCCGGTGGGCCGCAGTCGCGCGGAGACGGCGTCACCCAGTTCTATATCTTCGATCCCGACCGCAACTTCCTTGAGTTTTTCGCGTGGGATCAGGCATCTACTATGACAAAAAGGCAGGTAAACTAAAATGAATTTGAACGCCAAAGGCTTGAGCCATCTTGGTCTGAGAGTTACTGACCTGACACGAGCCAAACACTTCTATGTTGATACGCTCGGATGCCAGATAGTGAGAGAAGCGGAGGGGGTAGTGCTAATCAATGCATATGGAATACTCATTGGATTGCAGGGTGCCGATGCATACTCACGACGCGATGATCGCTTCGATCCGTTCCGGGTCGGGCTGGACCATCTTGCTCTTGCTGTGGAAGACGCCAGCGTTCTTGAAGGCCTGCAACGAGATTTAGATGCGGCAGGGGTACGTAATCATGGCGTTGAGGAAGACCCTGAAACGCATGATAAATACATCAGTTTCTTCGATCTTGATGGCATTGCATGGGAACTCTACGCGACTTCAACTCGTCCTGAAGAGTAGGCCATTGCTGCTTCTGCAAGCACAAAAAATTTGACTTGCATCAGGCTATGTGGTACACTGTACATGGTATTTAAGGCGTAGTTTTGTTTTATCATTTTTACAAAGAACCATTTGTAACCAAGAAGGAGGTCTGGCCTATTAACAGGGATTTTCGGGGAAACGACCGTCCACGCGAGACACGGGTCAATGAGCGTATTCGAGCGCGTGAAGTGCGCTTAATTGACGAAAACGGCGAGATGATGGGAGTGATGCCTCCCCTACGTGCGCTCGACATTGCCCGCGACCGGAATTTAGACCTGGTCGAGGTTTCACCCAACGCCAATCCACCCGTCTGCAAATTGATGGATTACGGGCGCTTCAAATATGAGCAGGCAAAGAAAGAAAACGAAGCCCGTAAAAATCAGAAGACCATCACCTTAAAAGACATTCGTCTCAGTCCGCGTACCGATGACCACGATGTTGATGTAAAGACGCGCAAAATTCTCGAGTTTCTGGCCGATGGCGACCGCGTCAGGGTTAGCGTCAAATTCCGAGGAGCAGAAATGCGTCACCCCGACATTGGACGTAAGTTGCTGGACGGCATCGCAGAAGTCTTAAAGGGAATCGGTGTCATTGAACGGTCTCCCGTGATGGAGGGCAAGATGATGTCGATGATCGTCTCCCGCGCGCCCGGTTGGGAACCACCCAGGAAGCAAGCTCCCGCCCCGGCTCCTGCCAAAAAGCACCAGGCACATCATACCGAAGCCGTCGAAAACGCGCCAGCCGCTCAGGCTCCAACACAGCCAATACCTGAACCCGTCCTCGTCCCGGAGGACAAAGATGCGCCTGCACCAGAAGAGGCGTAATCGGCGGATTTACAACCTTGAACCCAAAAAGAGAGACGCGGCAAGACTTAATCCGCGTCTCTCTTTTTGTTCAAACAGTCATTCTGTTTCCTGAATTGGTTTCGTTGATTGCGTAGTAAGTAAAAGTAAGACTTGATCCAGTTTCTTTCCCTGCGCCTCCAAACGTCCATCAATACCGTTCAAACGCCCATCGATACCATCCAAACGTCCATCGATTGTATTCAGATGACCCTTTACGGCCCCCAAATCACCCTTTACGGCGTCCAGATCACTCTCTAGTGAGTCCAAACGTCCATCGATGATCTCCAAACGTTGAAAAGTTCTTTTGATGTCGCGCCCATATTCCCGTATTACCCCTAATAAAATAGTGGTATTTTCCTCTGTCTCACGAATATGCGCTGCGGCTATGGTCTGAAATTTTTCCACTACAGAAAGTCTCTCTTCCTGAGTTGGCATAGTCCCCCCCTTTCGGCCAAATACGCCGTATCTCTTATGCGTATTATACAGTATCCTGTCAGGAAAAAATAGTCCCAGACCCGATTGTTACCCATAGCAACCATTGAAGATTTGCGATTAAATCCTATTTTTAATTTCTTTATCGTCCTATCAGTTGACATACTTGTAAGAAGACGACTACGATAGTATCATTACACACCTGTAAGCCCTGAGTACTCTAAGATAGAGCAATGCACATAAAGCAGACATGAGAGGCCATGCATGAGTAACTACGACGATCCCAGTTGGTATGAACAAGATACCCCACCTGACCAATCCAGACAACCAGATGCGGCAGATAGATTTCCTCAAAGAATACATAACGATGCGCCCAATACATCACAACCGGATATATATCATACGCCATCATCCCCATCGCAAAGATTTCCAACGGGACAATCCTATACAGGTAATTCAGGCAATATGGGCAATCGTGGAGGACAGGGACGCTCCAACAAGACCGGGCAGATCATAGTCACGCTTGTTCTCGTCATTATTGCTTTTACAGGTGGATGGTTCGGCCACCAATTTTATAGCACCGTACTGGCATCTTCCAGCAGCCAGTCCAGTTACTATGCTAACCTTTTCCAACAGGCCTGGTCTATCGTCGATCAGAACTACGTTGACCGTAAAGCCGTCAATTACAAAGAAATGTCTTATGCCGCCATTCGCTCCATGCTGGCGGTACTCAATGACAAAGGCCACACCTACTTCCTGACGCCTCAAGAGGTGCAAGCGCAGCAGCAAGAATTGAGCGGGCAGGCGAGCGGCATCGGCATTTACATCAACCAGGACCCTAAGACCAAACAGGTGATTATTACGGCTACTGTACCTGGCGCGCCAGCCGAAAAAGCCGGCTTCAAAAGCGGCGATATTATCGTGGCCGTCAATCATACCAGTGTCGTAGGCAAAGATATCGATACCGTCCACGGGCTTATCGAAGGCAAAAACGGTACCAGCGTTGCCATCACTGTCCAGCGACCTCCGACCAACCAGGAATTGACCATCAACGTTACACGAGCGCAATTTGACGTACCCAACGTGATTATGCACTACATTGCAGAAGCGCATATCGCGCACATCCAGATTCTGGGCTTCAATAACGGTGTCGCCGACCAGCTTAAAACCGACCTTACGCAGGCCAAAAAGCTGGGCGCAACCTCCATCGTACTCGATTTGCGCGACAACCCCGGCGGCTATCTCGAGCAAGCCATCGACACCGCCAGCCTGTTCTTGAAAAGTGGCAACGTCCTCTTAGAGCAAGATAGTTCCGGCAGACGCACACCCGACCCGGTAACCGGACACCCGGTTGACACCCAGATTCCCCTCGTAGTGCTGGTGAACGCCAATACCGCCAGCGCCGCAGAAATCGTCTCCGGCGCGTTACAGGACAACAACCGCGCCGTCATTATGGGCGTCACCACGCTTGGCACCGGTACCGTTCTCAATGAATTTGACCTGCCCGATGGTTCAGCCATTTACCTGGGCGTATTAGAGTGGCTGACACCCAAAGGCAACTTCATCCGCGACAAAGGCATCACCCCCAACATTGTCGTTCCATTAGCGAGCGGAGCAAATGCCCTCACTCCCAACGTAGAGAACCAGCGTAACATGACCTTGCAGCAAATTCTCACAAGCGGAGATAATCAACTAATCAGCGCCATCAAGTACCTGCAAACTCACCCATAACGT
>JBOGTO010000382.1:0-3153 GCA_050695155.1 Ktedonobacteraceae bacterium | reverse complement strand
CCCCCGCCCCTACGGATAACCCAGTATGGTTAATTTCATCTATTCCACGCCCACCACCTGCTCATCCCCTACAACTGTTCCAACTTTCTGCGCGGCCTGTTTGCCGATTTTCAGGCCCCATAGTGTTAGTATGACCAGGATGCCGGAGAGGGTGTACATGCTGCCCTGGATGTTCAACATGAGTACGGGGCCGAGGCGATCACCCAGCGCGCCGGCCAGGATCATGCCCAGCAGCGTCATCAGCGCACCAATGGAAATCGCTACGCCGAAAACGCGCCCGCGCAATTTGTCTTCGATCAGGAATTGTAGTAGCGACTGGAAACTGACCATGCCAGCCGTGCCGGGGATGCCGACTGCCACGAAAAGGGCCATCACGAGCAACAGGCTGGGAAAGAAGACTGGAATATCGATGATGAGCAAGTCGATAAGCCCGAAGAGTACCACGCATATGCCAAGCATACGCGCAGGGGCGAAACGGCTGCCGAAAGCGCCGATGAATACTCCCCCGATCAAGCTGCCAACCGCCTGAATCGAGAGGATCAGGCCATAATCGACCGAACCTCCATGCAGCACCTGCTTCACGAAGACGACCAGCAGGACGCCGAAGACGCCTTCGCCCAGGCTTTGCAGCGCGAACATAATGAGAAGCATAGTAAGCGCGCGCTGCTGGCGAATCAATTGCAGCCCCTCCAGCCACTCACCCGCGAAATGTCTCAGGGGATGCTCCGCCTTTTCTTGTTTATTATTCTCATCAGTAACATATGTTTCAGGAGAAGATGTTTCGGGAAGTTGCGATGCGCTTTCAGGCATCCTGATGAACGAGATCATGATGGCGACGAAGAGGAATGAAATGGCGTCGATCAAGACCACGCCTCGCAGTCCCAAAACGGCCAGCACTATGCCGCCGAGCGCGCCTCCGATGAGCCGCGAGCTGTTCATGCCGATGGATTTCAGCGCGTTGGCGGGAACGAGATGCTCTTCGCTCACCAGGTTGGGGATCAACGCGCTTTCGGCAGGCGAGACGAATTGATCGCAACAACTCTCGAAGAATGCTACCACGTACACTATCCACAGCGTGTCTTTGGAGTGTACTGCAAGCATAGGAAGCAGGCCAAGTGCCAGCAGTAGATTGCTGATAATCATGGTCCAGCGCCTGTCCCAGCGATCTACGAAGACGCCCGCCACAGAGCCGATGAGCAGGTTCGGAACAAATGCCGTGATAAGCGTAATACTGGTGGCGAGGGCCGAGCCTGTCAACAGGTACACATAAACAGGCAGCCCGATAATGAGCAGCCAGTCGCCAGTATTGGAGATCAGCCCACCCAGCCATAGCAGGGCAAAGTTACGCTGTCGCAATGTCGCAATCATGAGTAAAGTTCCTTCTTTATTGCAAATTATTAGTGTTAATTTGGTGTTTATTACCATACATATGTAGATAATAACATATTTTGGCGAGAATTACCAGTGCTACATATGGATTTAAGCAATTCAAAGGTAAATATTATCATAAGTGAGAAGTGGGTGTACACCCACTTCTCACTTATGATGTTTTTTCATGCCCCATTTCAACTTTCCCCCGTCTTTCACGTACATGTGATAAGTTAGTATAGTAATAGCCATTATTATCATTACATGTTCGCTTGGAAGAGGGAAAAACTTATGGAGGACTTACGCGGCGCGTCCAGCACGGGCAGCGCGGATAATAGAGCGACCGGCAAACTACCACAAGAAAATGCCACCGATAACAGCAATGCAACGAATGATGCCAATGCCAGCACAGATCGGGAATTGCAATTGGTCGTGATTGAAGGTTTTCAGGTTGGGCGAGGCGTGGCGCGTCTCGACCCTGTCGATATTACGCGCCTGGGATGCCAGGCCGGTGATACGGTTTTAATTACAGGGCAGCGTACTACCGCTGCCAAAGTGGTGCCAAGCAGCGTGGCTGAGCGCGGCCAGCAGTCTATCCAGATGGATAGCCAGGTGCGCCAGAATAGCGCGTCGGGCCTGGGCGAGCGTGTGACGGTACGCAAAGCTCGTGTACAGTCGGCTGAGAAGGTGACGTTGCTGCCCCTGACGGGCGGCGCGCCTGTGCAGGAGTCCGATCTACAATACATTGCGCGTTACTTGATTGGCCTGCCCGTCACGATTGGTGATCTGTTGCGCGTTGGCACGCCTGGAACCGCGCCGCGCGAATTTCTCATCATTGGCACCGCACCCGCCACGCCCAACTATAGCGTGCAAAAACGCGCCACTGGCGAACTTGACGCGCTCATTCCCCCGCAGCCACAGCCGACCAGCGATGTTGAAGCGGTGGTTGTGCAGACTGGCACCGTTGTGCGAGCGCAGGCGCGCGGCGCGGCCCGTACTGGCGGCCTGGGACGAGTGAGCTACGAAGACATTGGTGGCCTGGGCAAAGAGTTGCAGCGTATCCGCGAGATGATTGAACTGCCGCTGAAATACCCGGCGGTATTTGACCGCCTGGGGGTGGAACCGCCCAAAGGCGTCTTGCTCTATGGCCCTCCAGGAACGGGCAAAACACTGATTGCGCGCGTCGTAGCATCTGAAACCAACGCCGCATTCTTCGTGATTAACGGCCCCGAAATCATGAACAAGTTTTATGGCGAAAGCGAATCGCGCCTGCGCTCGGTCTTCCAGGAGGCGCAAAAACGCGCTCCCAGCATCATCTTTATCGACGAACTTGACGCGCTCGCCCCCAAACGCGCCGAAACGGGCGGCGAAGTCGAGCGGCGCATCGTGGGGCAACTGCTGGCTCTCATGGATGGTATGGCCTCGCGCGGCCAGGTCGTGCTGATTGGCGCGACCAACCAGCCCAACGCGCTTGATCCCGCCATGCGTCGTCCGGGTCGCTTTGACCGCGAAATATCGCTGCGCGTACCCGATGGGCGCGGTCGCACCGAGATACTCCAGATTCACAGCACAGACGCGGCGCTGGCCGGCGATGTCGATTTCGCGCGCGTGGCTCAACTTACCCCTGGCTTCGTGGGCGCTGACCTTGAGGCGTTGTGCCGTGAGGCGGCGATGGTGGCGCTGCGGCGCGTGCTGCCACATATCGATTACGAAAAGGGCTACATTCCCTATCAAACGCTGGTCAACCTGAATATTACAATGGCCGATTTCCAGGTAGCCCTGCGC
>JBOGTO010000381.1:0-4918 GCA_050695155.1 Ktedonobacteraceae bacterium | reverse complement strand
GAGACATGGTGGGCGGCAGGTAGATCAGCCATTTGGGATTGGCGGCATAACGGCTCATGACTTCCAGCGCCGCGATAGTATTCTCCTCGCGGATGGTGATATTTTGTTGCAGGCGCGTGGTAATCAGGCGTTTGCCGGAAACGTCTTTGAGATCCAGAATGTCGTCATGCTGCTGTTGTGCTGTCAGTGTAGGAGCTTGATCGGCTATGGCAAGGAAAGGTTTGGCTGACTCCCAGTAGGTGCGCATGGCTGGCACCGCAACCAGTTCTTTTTCGGGGTAGCGCAACGCGGTCAGCTTACCGCCAAAGACACAGCCCGTATCGATGTTGATGGTACGGTTGAGCCATTCAGCCTCTGGCACGGGCGTATGACCATACACGACCATCGCTTTGCCAGCATATTCGGTGGCCCAGTTATAGCGAATGGGTAGGCCAAATTCGTCGGTTTCGCCCGTCGTCTCGCCGTACAACGCAAATTCGCGTACAGCGCCAGAGCCGCGCCCCTGCATAGCTTCTTTCAGACCAGCGTGCGCCACCACCAGCCTGCCATCATCCAGCACATAGTGACTGACGAGGCCATCGAGAAACTTCAAGACTCGTTCCCTGAACTGTGGCGTCTCTTTCTCAAGCTGCTCGATGGTGATATTCAGGCCATGCGTGAGACGTACATTCTTCCCTTTTAGCTTGCGCACGAGCTTGACATCGTGGTTGCCGGGGATACAAAGCGCGTTTTTGGCAGTCACCATATCCATGACGAGGCGCAGTACGCCCGTCACATCGGGGCCGCGATCAATCAGGTCGCCCAGGAATATGGCTTTGCGTCCCAGGGAATGGTGTACCTCGAACTGGATTTCTTCATCAGGGCGGTGCGTCACCTCGTATCCCAACTTTTGCAGTAGGGTTTGTAGTTCGTCGAAACAGCCATGCACATCGCCGATAATGTCGAACGGGCCATGCTCATGTTTCAGATTGTTCCATAACGGTTGCCGCTCGATCTTGACGCTTTCGACCTGTTCGGGTGATGAAAACACAAAGACATGGCGAAACCCCTCGCTTTCCAGGCCATGTAGCGAACGCCGTAACTGGGTGGTGTGCTGGCGCACGACGTGCGGGCCGAAAGCGCGGTCGGACCGGGACTGGTTGCGTTCGTGGCAAAGATGTTCGGGCAAATTGAAAACGATGGCTATTGGGAAAACGTGGTATTCGCGTGCCAGCGCGACCAGGGGTTTGCGAGCTTCGACCTGGACATTGGTAGCATCGATTACGGTCAGTTTACCAGCCGCTAAACGTTTGGCCGCTACAAAGTGCAGCACCTCAAAGGCGTCTCTGGTCGCAGCCTGGTCATTTTCGTCGTCGGAGACCAGCCCCCGGCAAAAATCTGACGAAAGTACCTCCGTAGGCTTGAAATGCTGGCGGGCAAAGGTAGATTTGCCGGAGCCGGAAGCCCCGATCAATACTACCAGCGAGAGTTCAGGGAAAGTTATGTTCATGTGAGATGCTTTAACCTCAAGCTCAATTGTATTCTTTATATTAGTTTCGTGAAAAAATGCCCATTTGCGATAGCGCTCCTACTAACGGGTCTTCTGGCCCGATCGCTAAGAAGCGCACTGTATAGCCGAAGCGCGCGGCGTTTTTAGTTGCCCAGCTTTGAAATTCCGCGCGCGTCCACTCAAAACGGTGATCTTTGTGGCGGAATTTGCCAGCCGGTAAGTCCGCGAACTTGACGTTGTATTCCTCGTTTGGCGTGGTGATAACGACCGTAGCGGGTCGCGCGAACTCGAACAGTACGCGCTCAAAGGCGGCCAGGCGTGGCAGATCGAGGTGTTCGATCACTTCTACCACTGCCGCCGCGTCGTATCCCTCCAGACGTTTATCGCGGTAGGTCAATGCGCCATGTAGTAAGGTGATGCGCTCTTTTTGATGAGCTGGCAGGCGTTCCAGGTCGAGGCGGCTTTGCGCAATCTCCAGCGCGCGATAGGAAACGTCCATACCCACAATCTTCTCGATAGCCCTGTCCTGTAATAGCAGTTTGAGCAGTTTCCCTTCGCCGCATCCGAGATCAAGCACTCGTTTTGCTCCCACCTGGCGCAGGACAGCCATCACTGCGCCCAGTCGCTGTTGATGCAGGCTGACGGGCTGTTCTATGCTTTCCTCTTCTTTCTCTGCGCTTTCTTCAAGCGCATCCTCGCCGGTACCATCCTCGATGACCAGGCGGGCAATGGCAGCGCGCGCCAGGCTGCGCTTATGCTTCAGATAGCGCAAGGCGATCTGCTCTTGTTCAGGATGCGTCTCCAGCCAGCCCTTGCCGTGTCGCAATAGCTTCTCGATCTCGTCCTTACCAATCCAGTAATGCTTGTCGTCGTCCAGCACAGGAACAAGCACATAGAGATGCGTCAGCAAGTCGCTCAGGCGGCAAGTGGCCTCGAGCGTTACGGTATAATAACTGCTTTTGCCCCATTCGGGATACTGCCCATCTAGTAGATGCGACTCTGCCGTCACGCTATAGCCCAGCGGCTCAAAAAGTCGCTTCAGAAAGCCTTCGCCGCCCCGGCATGGCAGCACGGTTAGTTTGGCCTGTAGCGGTATCCTCGTCCCGGCCAGTTCCTGCCGTGAAGCGCAATGCCCATTCAACGCTGTGCCAAAAACATCTGCAAGCGCCACGCTGAGAAACGAGGAAGCGACGTAAGGCCGATCATTGACGTATGGTTCGAGGGGAGTAGTCCCATGCTGCCCGCGCGAAAGTTGCACCGGATCAACATCCAGCAGCAGTGCTGCTGTGCAACGTTCGGCGCTGGCTTCGGGATAAAAGACATGCGCCTGACCGAAAGAAAGAGAGAACGATTGCGCCCGCGAGGGATGCTTATGCAGCAAATAGCCCAGATCTGTGGCCGGTCGATAGGTCGTCGTGATGGTTAGCAGCATTGCTCTACTCTCTTAATAGCAAAGATGGGCCGGGGATTTCACTTTATGCATGGCCTTATTCTACCAGCCAATGCAAGAGTCGGCATGGCAAGATACATATGTTTATTGGAGCGCAGTAATGAGAAGTCTATGTTGCGATCCTTTGTGCCGGGTCATAAACAACATAACTCCCTATAACCAACTTCGCATAGGTTATATGCTGTTGCGCCGCCTTCTGTTCAAGCAAGAATGCCTGGACTGAACCAACTGGAAACATATAAAACGGGTGAGGCGCATTTGCTACCTGAGCGCGATAGGGAAAGTAGCGGTCAAGCCCCGGCTGCAAGCCATCGTCCAGCACGGCGCAAACAATGCGCTCGTTGCTGAGAAATGCAATGCGGTTGCAGTCGTCGTAGTCGGTGTAGATGTGGGTCGCGCCCATTTGCACGAGACGGTTGATGAGCGCCTGCTGGCCTGCACTGCTCGCCTGCGCCAGGGGTAATTGTGTAGTGAATATCTCGATAGTTCCCAGCAATGCGACTACTACAGCCAGGAGTACCAGGGCATTGCGGACCAGGGCGACCGCAAGAGTCGTTCCTGCCCTGTTATGAATAGGTTCATGCTGTGGCGTATAGGATAGGGGCGACTGTTGCGGTCGCCCTGGCAAGAATCGTCTGGCGCGCAAGGATTTTATGACATAATTCCTCTTTTCCCATAGCGGGAAGAGTATGGCGGGTATGGCAATCAAGAGGCCGACGAGGTAGCGAGCAGAAATCCAGGGCGTGACGGCGGCAGCCTGTGGATAGAGCGTGAAGGCCAGTATCGTCAAACCCGATCCCAGCAGGATCATGAGACGCGATGCCTCTATGATGGATGCGCGGTGAAATTCTAATGAAAATGCTGTTTTTCGTTGGGAACGCCGGTACTGGATGAAGCGTCTGAGCGCGGAAATGGTGGCGATCAACCAGAGTAGAACGAAGCCAATGCCCCATGCTCCATGCACGCCTGTGCAAAAACGGATATAACCGCTGGTCTGGTCGGTCAAAGGCCAGGCATCGGTAGATGAAACAGGGCAAAGCGCGGTGCCGTTGGTGGCGACAGGAATGCCTACCAGCAATGTACCCGCGATTTGTTGCGTGGGACGCGGCGCGACAGGCTTTGGCGCGACGAATGCCTGTGCCGGTGGCATACCTGGCGGCGTGGGATAGGTAGGTTCGCGGTAGCCACCGCCGAATGACCCAGTAAAGAGTGAAAGTTCGTGAGTATTGACGGGCGTTGTGACATTATAAATGATTAATGGTGAGATGCCGATGAGCAGGCATAATACAAGTATCGAAATCGAGAGAAGACGTAGCTCTCTGCGACAGAAGATAATGAGCATCAGTCCCGCGCTCAAGACAAAGGGCAGGCATAAGAGGTGACTATAGAGATCGAAACCCGCGATTGCACCCCAGGCTCCATAAGCTGCCATGCGTCGCCACGATAGATGCGCTGGTTGCTGCATGGTGGATAGGGCGCTATCGTTGCTGGTTCCTTTATGTTCATGCCGCGCTGGATTGGCCGTGAGCGCGAGCCAGGCGGTTAGCAGCAGGAGCAGTGTCGTGAAAAACATGAGTTCTGGTGTTCCGCCTGCCGCCATCAGTTGGCGTAATAGCACCTCTGGCGATCCCAGGGATAGGAAAATGAGTGTGATGAGAGCCAGCGATTTTGCATAAAGCAGCGCTGCCAGCAAGTACATAGCGACGAGGAAGAGCGCAAAGAGCAGTAACAGGCCAAGCCGCAGCACGGGTGTGGAAGCGCCGAACAGGTGAAAGAAGCCCGCGCCAAGATATGCTTCTAGCGATCCCAGGTAATCCTGTCCATAGTAAAGTAGCGGATGAGCGCCTTTGTATGCGATGTGCAGGGCCATCAAGCCCAGTGTTCCCTCGTCATTATAAGATGCGGGCCAGCCTGGCAGAATAAAGACAAGTCGCAGGAGCGTTCCCAGGATGATGATTACTCCCGCGCATACATCATAG
>JBOGTO010000380.1:0-23464 GCA_050695155.1 Ktedonobacteraceae bacterium | reverse complement strand
GGGGTGGATGATGATGGGGGTGGGGGCCTTTAAGGTCGCCCGCATCCCTATAGCGGCTGATAAAAATATTGAGCCATTACAAAGTCAAAGCTGAGGCAACATGAGGGATAATTTCCATTCTTCAGGCAATCAAGTAATCTCTATTTTCTGTCACCTGTTTTCCGCCGGGAGGAAGTCGTTTTGACATGCTATTTGTGAGATAGGTTTTGATCTTGCATTCGCCAACCCATCCTTGACAGGATCGTCTCTCTCCCTGTATAGTAGTAGAGTATTCACTCGTTTTTTGGGGAGGTTTTGACATCTATGCCAGTGTGTTGCTAACTCCATCCTGTTTCCTGTTCATACAGTGAAACAGACGTGACCATTCTTGCTTCCATTTATCGCGTGTCTCTCATCAGGCATGAGCGCTCAGCCGTTCTCTGCCTAGAATGCCGCAGGGCCTGATTCCTGCTCGACGGCCTTCTGGCGAGGCCGGAGCCGAGACGGCGGATAGTGATAACGCAAGCAGCAGGATGGTACTCAGAGAGATGGAGAAGCGTGCGGCAAAGAGGTGTCAGGCATGGAACTTCGGCGAACGCATCGCTGATGTTCCCCATCCACCACACCATTGGCAGATGGATGCCATCTTTTCCCCTGTCGCGGCATCCGCATAGTCGATCATGGTGCAAGCGATGACCTGCTCTCTCTCTCCTCCCTCTGGTCTCTCCCATTGTTTCCTTGCGTGTGTTGATACGATCGTGCTGTTTTTTCTCTCAGAAAAAAGCAAGGAGTACCTATCATGACAGAACATCAGCTTTCACTCCTGCCCTTCTACGCGGGTTGGGGTATCTATAATCAGCGTCTTGTCGCGGCCATCGCGCCCCTTACCGTAGAGCAGCTTGCCTTGCGCAACACGCCGCAAAACTGGTCGATTGGCATGTACGCGACGCATATTGTCGCAGATCGCGCCTGGTGGTTCCACGCACGGATGGGCGAGGGGAGCGCCGATCTTACTTCCCTCGAATTATGGGCTCTGGGAGTCTGTGAGGGGGACGTGGATCCATTCCACCCGGCGGCAGAACTGGTTGCCGGACTTGAGAAGACCTGGCAGATGATCCAGAAGACGCTTGCCCGCCTGACCCCTGCTGATCTTGAGCAGGTCTTCCCGCCTCTGGATGAGGCGGAACGTGTGCGTCACGCGAAACTGGTCGAGCCTGCGCTCCAGCCATTCGCCCAGATGTGGTTGGATAGGGAGCGTCTGGCTGGAGAAGTGAGGCCCGCACGTTCGCGCCAGCGGATCATCTGGAGTGTGCTCGAACATGACATCCATCACGGCAGCGAAATCTCCACCATTCTCGGCGTACACGGCCTGCCAGTAGTCGAGTTGGATTAAGAATAGGAACGTCTTCCGTTCCCCTCTCTCATGGGTGGATAGGTTGCGCATGATGCGGTTGCTTCAGCGACAAGGTCGCCCCTGTCGCTGAAGCAACATTCCATGCTCACATGGACAGAAAAAGGGGAAAGACTGGATGGAGAGATGCACAGCATACACCTGTTTTCTGGCGCATATACCGCCAAATTGAGGCACTGACGCAGAAAAGCCCCTTTCGGCAATGAATTCAGTCAACCCAACAGATGTGGCGCGTTGAACACCTTCACCATCAAGGACGTTTCTGGTGCGAAGACGTGATGGGGGATTGCTTGTGGTTGATCTGAAATAAAAGGTCAGTGTCCATCAGGATGAAAAATAATATTTGTAGGGACGCGATTGATCGCGTCCGCACAATATAACCCACGTATAGTGCTGCGTCAAGGTTCATGTGAGAGGGTGGGGCCATCTAAGATGTAGGGACGCCCCTCGTGGGCGTCCGGCCCCACTATCACATGTCGCATTACGCGAATTCGCGCAGCAGGTGTGCCTGGATGGGGTGGCGCAGGGTGCGTAACGCTTTGACCTCGATCTGGCGGATGCGTTCGCGGGTTAGTTTGAAGCACACGCTCAACTCTTCGAGCGTGTGGCAGTGGCCGTCGTGCAGGCCGTAGCGCAGTTCGATCACCTGCCGCTCGCGCTGGTTCAGTGTTTCCAATGCGCAGCTGATCTGGTCGCGCAGCGCCTGGTGCGTCACAATATCCGCCGGGGCCGTCACGCGCGTGTCTTCCAGCGTGTCCGCCAGGTGATACTGCTCATCGTCGATCAACGGCGCGTCCAGCGAAATAGGTGTTTCGGCCATGCTTTGCAGTTCAAATACGCGCTCTTTGCTCATTTTGGCCGCTAAGGCGATCTCTTCGGGCAATGGATCGCGCCCCAATTCCTGGTAGAGATTGCGCGTGATACGTTTGATCTTATAGATCATCTCAACTACATGCACCGGAATGTGAATGGCGCGCGTGTGTTCCGCGACGGCGCGGCTGATGGCCTGGCGAATCCACCACGTCGCATAGGTGCTGAAGCGAAAGCCGCGCCCCGGATCAAATTTTTGCGCGGCGCGAATAAGCCCCAGATTCCCTTCTTGCACCAGGTCAAGCAGCGCGATACCGTGATTGTTGTAGCGTTTGGCAATGCTCACCACTAGCCGCAGATTGGCCTCGACCAATCGCCTCTGTGCCTCCATATCCCCTTGCACAACTCGCCATGCCAGCGCCAGTTCCTGCTCGCTATTCAGCAGTGGGAAGCGCCCAATTTCGGCCAGGTACTGGCGTATAGCGTTATCCACGCTGGCATCGCTCGACGCCTCATCCTCATCTCCTTCCTCGTCGTACTCATCCTCATCGGCCTCAAATACATCGTCTCCCTGACTCCACCGCGATTTTACTAATCGCAGCTCGTCCACATCCTTTACCGCCCTCTTTGCGATGGCTACCATACTAAATCCTTACTCCTTTACCTCAAATCCACTTACCACACATTGGTAACCGAGGGAAAACAGGCAATCCCTTATAACCGGAAATTTTTCCGGCTTTTATCCCCCTGCCTACAATAGCTGCAATATATGTGCCAATTTACTTATGAGGTATCTCACCCATATATCTATTCGCCTCGATTGGCCTACCACGCCCGTTAAGGGTATGTACGCGCCATAAACATGTTGTTCATATCTCCCAAAAAAGTTGGAAATTATTTCGCAAACTGCGGATTTTTCCACATTGTTGCTCATGCCCAAATTGTCCACAACTCCCGTTTATTTGAATGTGGTCGGAATAAAACCTTTCCTTACGCATCCTTCGTAGTGAAAGAACAGTTGTATGCAAACAGATTTGTGGCTGACAGAAACCAGCAATCATGATATGTGTCCTTTGTGCAGTAAACCCTTGAAACGTGGAGCGCAGACGTGTTTCGCCTGCGGCTTCTCCAGCAAAGCGCCTTCCGTATGGATTGACCCTACTGTACATGCCTACCAGCATGTCATGCCACAACATACAACGGAAAACCTGACACCTGATCCGCAGGCGGCATCTCCTGTCTGGCAGTACGAATCGCCAAACTTTGAAGCGGCCGGCAGCCTGCCTATGCTTTCCCTGTTTATGTCAGAAGCGCCGACACAGCCACAACCGCCTGTCCCGAACAGAGCCACCACGCGCCGTTTACCCCATGTTGACGAAATCGATACCGCGCCGCCGCAATTATCGCCCGCGCGTGATAGAGACCAGTTCGGTACGCTCCCCCCCGGACATGGTCGCACGCCACGCGCCCTGATACTTGCATCGCAGACCGCGCCCGCCTCGCCCATGGAGACCACACCGCAATCCTGGACAGCAGGGGCAGCCGTCGGCTCGCCATCCGCGCAATTGATTATGCATCCCGGCAGGCGCAAACGTGTGCCGCGCGCAACTCCGTTTAATCCATTGGATCGCACTCGCTGGTGGTTGTTGCATCCTGGCCGTATCGAATTTATCTTTTGGCTGGGTGGAACCTTTCTCTTGATTGGCATGACTTGCCTGCTTTTGCTCGTCTCCGCACTTAGCTTCCAGTGGATCATGCCATTCTCTTCTTCCCACTCCCTTTCTACGAATGCTGGCAACAATAACACTCAGCAGCATAGCGTATCGCCCAACGGGACAGGTCCCGTTATCATGCTTTCAGACTCAAGCTCCCTGGCTCCAGGCCAGTCATTTCACCTGCGCGGCCAGGGATTCAAACCCTCCATAATGCTCGCATTCTACTTTGATGGCAAGTCCTCTCTGCTCGATCAGGGCCACCGGTCTGCCTGGGCGCGTGTGAGCGCAAGTGGGTCGTTCACGGCTACGCTCTGGTTGGGAACAGGTTCTGGCTGGTCGCCCGGCGCGCATATCATCAGCGCTCGTGACGCCTCCGGCAAGCCATTGGCTACGCTTCCAGTGCGCCTCGTCGCCAACTCTAGCGCTAATGGCACTGTTGCCAGTTCATCGCCCGTGCCAGGTTCGACGCCCGGCCCCGGCGGTACCCGGAATGGAACTCCTATTACACAGGGGCCGCAAAGCACTCCTGTTGGTCGCCCGCCCGTCACCCCTACATCAGCTCCTGTGACGCCAACAGCCTCGCCGACCCACGCCACACCAACGGTAACGCCGACGGTCGCAACATCGCCAACCGTTACACCAACGGTGAAGACCTCTCCCACCCCGATTGGTTCGCCCGCCGGTGGAACGCCTACGCCTGGTGTCAGCCCAACCGCCGCCAATACCGGACTGGGCAATGACCTGAACGATAGTGGTGTCCCGCCTGTTGCGGAACGCCTTACCTCGATCTTGCCCCTGGTGTGGATCATGGTAGCCTGCTATCTGCTTTCAATGCTGTCACTCGGCGCGGCTGGCATCATCCACAGGCAGCACCGCAAAATTGGATTGTGAACTGGACAAAACCTTCAATCACCAGTATAATTGAAGTGGCTTTTTGTGTACGTGGGATGTATTTGAGATAGGAGACACTTCGCCATGCCATACTCCAATGCCAGCGCGACCGCTCTAATCGCCGCTGATCGGCCTTCTCTGCCAGTAGCAGAAAATTCTATTCGCACCCCCTATGTTCTGATCGTTGATGATGATGGACCAATCGTAGATGTCATCCAGTTCCTACTAGAAGCAGAAGGATACTGCGGAATTGGCATTACGGATAGCCTGAAAGTACTTCACTTTTTGGACTCCTTAAACGACAACCTTCTGCCCTCCGTCATTCTCCTGGACTTGATGATGCCCGGCCTTTCTGGTTACGAAATCGCCAGCACACTTGCGCAAAATGAACGCTACCAGCGCATTCCTATCATTATTATGACTGCTGATAGCCGCGTTCAAAGCGTTGGTGGCATCCAGGGAGCCATAGATTATGTTGCCAAACCATTCCATCTTGATCCCCTGCTTGCTAAATTAAAAATCTACCTCGACCCACCTCCCCGCTAATCTTGCCTTCCTAAATCAAGCATCGATTCTTGTTCATTCATACAAATAAAAGGTTGATGAACGAATGGTGTCGGAACGCGATCAATCATGTTCCGACATCCATTGTTCCGTTTATGCATTTGTTTCGTTTATTCCGATAGAGGAATATTATCGGACAATTGCGTAGATGCGCCTTTAGAACCGATAGACGCAAAAAGATGATACCTAAGTGTCTTGTTGCAGCCTATCAGGCGCATCATAATAGTTCTTGTATGCGCTCGCTTCAACATGTGTAACAAAATGCACTAGAATCGGCAGGAGTTAAAGTATTTGTATGCGTGAAAATCGCTCTGTATCGCCCCGGTCTCCCTTCTCCATCTTTATACGTATAGCAATTGTTGGCTGCTCTCTTATTGCGAGCATCGCACTCGCCGTTGGTCTGCTGGTACACGCTCATTCAGCCGCGTATGCCGACCCGCCGCTTATTCAAACAACGGTTCCAGCCATCAATACGTTGTTTGGCGCAGACCCCTGGGACATCAAAATTAATAACGGCCATGTCTGGGTAGCTGAACCCCAGTGCGATGTCAATGTCGCTGGTGGCTATCCTATTTGCAGCCATCCCACGAATATCGTTGTTGGCGGCATTCTTGAATATTCCGTCTCTGGCTTTAGTAATGGCGCTGCGCCTGCCAATAAACTGGCAATGCCGCCCGGCTATACCAGCCCTTTCTTTCTCGCCTTCGATGGTTCTGGCAACCTCTGGTTTTCCGAACCTGTCATCAACTCCATTGGAGAATATGATACTGGCGGCAACTGGCACCAGTGGCAAGTGCCTACAGCCAAAGCCAGCCCCCTCGATCTGACCTTCGACCAGTACGGGCATCTCTGGTTTACGGAATTGACTGGCAATAAAATTGGCGAGTTTGATCCTGCCTCCCAAACTTTTAATGAATATGCAACGCCGACCGCTAATAGTCAGCCTTATGGTATTACCGGACCCGATCCGGCCACTCATTCCATCTGGTTCACAGAAAATAGCGGCCTGGTTCACCGCATTGGACGTATTATGCCCAACTCTGACGGTTCCATTAATGGTCAAATAAACGAATATCTGACCAATATAAGCTGTCCGGGTAGTAACTGCATCACTCCTCACCTGATTACCTACGATCAAAATGGCAATATCTGGTGGAGTGAAGGATATGACGGCGCTATTGGGAAGCTAGTAATCGGCCAGGCACAAAACAACACCAATAGTGGCGTGACTGAATACACTGTCCCAACGGCCTGCCCTGCCGCGTGTTCGTCGCATATTTCCGGCATTGCTGTGGATGGCAATGGCACCATCTGGTTTGACGACGCCCTCACCTCGCGCTATGGCTCTTTCAACCCATCGACCGGCCTGTTCACGATGTTTATCGTTGGGGGAACCGTTACCAGCAATACTCACCCGCACGATGGTCTAACCGTTGATTGCAATAACAATGTCTGGTTTAACCAGGAGTTCGCCAATACGCTAACAGAGGCGCAGTTGGGTACAGGAAATAATGCTTGCGGGTCGCCCCCGCCCAGCCCGACTTCGTCGCCTTCGCCCAGCCCAACCGTCACACCGCCGCCGCCGCCCCTGCAAGCCGGGCCGGTCAATAAGCAGTGGTACTTTGCCGAAGGGCGCGTCGGAGCGGGCTTCACCGAGTACCTCTCGCTGGACAATCCTACCGGCACGCCGTGCGCGGTCAATGTTACCTATCTCTACACCCCCGATGGTGGCGGCCCGCTAACCAGAACGCTATCGGTGAGCATCCCGGCCAGCACGCGCACCGAACAAAGCGTTGATCGGGACCTGGGTACGTCTCCCAACGGTCCCGGCATCACCGACTCGGCCATCGTCAGCGTGGACAATAACGCAACCCCTGCGTGTCCCGGTATCGTGGCGGAACGTCCCATGTACTTTAATACGCAGGGCAATAACCTGGGCGCGAACAGCACCAGCGATGTGCTGGGCGTCACCCATCTGGGTACTATATTCTACCTGGCCGATGTAGCTACAGGCCCGCAGAGCGGTGGCAAGTACTCCTCGTTCATCACTATCCTCAACCCGCCAAACGCGCCGACAGCTACAGTGACAGCGACGTACTATTCCCCCACCGGAGCATCGCTTGGTGCCGACACGGCTATCGTGGGAGGAGGCACGCGCGGCACCATCTCTCCCGACAGGCACCTGCCAGTGCTGCCCGCGCACGTCTCCGTAGTCGTCACCTCCTCGTCGCCGGTGGCAGTCGAACGACCCACCTACTTCAGCAATGTCAGCGAGGGCCAGGCGGGTATCGTCTCCGGCGGCGCGGATGTCATCGGGGTGCAGTCGCTCTCCAATGACTGGCTTTTCGCCGAGGGCTATACCGGCGGGCAGTTCCAGGAGAATTTTGTCATTGCCAACCTGGACCCCGCGCATGGGATAGCCTCGGTGACGATTCAATTGGAGTTGTCAACTGGCCCGTCCAACCCGATCACCGTCCTGGTGCCTTCTATGAGTCAACTGATCTGGAACGTCAACCAGTTCGCGCCAAACCAGAACGTCTCCGCTGAGATCACCTCATCGGGAGCGCAGGTCGTAGTAGAGCGCGAAATGTTCTTCCGCTACAATCACGATAGCCGCTCAGATGGGCGCAATCTGCAAGCAATGGGCGGCACGGACGTGCTAGGTCAGGTGGGACCGGGAACGCAGACGCTCTACAGTTTCGCCGAGGGCTACGTCAACGTCGGCTATGACGAATGGCTAACCTTGCAGAACCCGACTCAGGGGACGGAAGTCATCTGGGTCACGCTCGACAATGCTATGGGCCATACCTACAGCTTCCCCGTGACAGTGTCGCATCAATCACGCTATACGGTGGATATTGTAGCGGTCGTACTCGCTAACCTCTACCATAATGGAGATGGCTTTAGAGGCATGGAGGTCTCCATGACGGTGCAGACCATCAATCAGGGCGGTCCCTTCGTGGCCGAGCGCCCCATGTACTCCAACGTGTCCGGCATCCAGGGTGGTACCGACATCATCGGCTATACCGGCGGCTAACAGATTTTTAGGAGATATGCCTACATATACCCTCTCATGAGATGTGATGGCGCACAGCCACAGGCTGTGCGCCATCACATCTCATTAATAAATGCTGCGAAGCGCCGCAAGGCACTGAGGAGTCAAGGACAAGGATGCTTTATTCATGGCGAAACGGAAACTTTTTCTCGGTCTTGTAGCATTGGGAACACTTGTAGCCAGTATCGCACTGGCTTTTAACGTACTCGGTATCAGTTCACGCGCCGCTTTTGCCGGCTCCGCTGGCGTCAACGTAACTGATTTCTCCGTTCCTGCCGGACAGGAACCCTGGGGAACCACCTTCGACAGTAGCGGCAATGTATGGGTCGCTATCCCTGGCTGCGATCCCACGCCGACGTGTGATAGTGGCACTCCTCCCGGCAAAATTGCTGAATATAACCCCTCCGCTTCAAGCTGGGTCGCAACGTATCAGTTGCCAGCAGGTTTCGCGCAGCCACTCTTCCTGGTCTTTGATGGGCAGGGCAACCTCTGGTTCCCTATGCCAATGGCGAACTCTATCGGCATGTTGAATCCCGGCAGCCACACTTTTCAGCAATGGGCTGTGCCTACCTCTGGCGCAGGTCCCTGGGGGGTCGCGGTAGATCACAATGGCAAGGTCTGGTTTACCGAGCATTTTACCAACAAAATCGGTGAATTTGATCCCTCATCGCATGTATTTAACGAATTTGCTACCCCGGCAGACAATAGTCAGCCCTACGGTATCGTCATAGATCATGCCAACAACGTCTGGTTTACCGAAAACAACTCATCCGTCGCTCTAATTGGCGAACATACCGCCGGTGGCGTGTTGAAAGAATATAAAATTCGCAATAACCCTCCCAGCGGCCTCACCCCTCACCTGATTACCGTTGATCCCAGCGGTAACATCTGGTGGAGCGAAGGATGGGTAGGTATGATTGGCAGATTGAACGTGAGCCAGGCCCAGCCCGGCACCACCAATGGTGTCACAGAGTATGCCTATCCTGCCAACTGTGGGAGCTGTGGTGGCACCCACACCTCCGGTATCGGCGTTGATAGTAACGGACTCGTCTGGTTCGACGATTCATTGCAGAGCATCTTCGGCTCTTTCCCCGGTTCAGGCAACGGCAGCTTCTCCATTTACCAGACGCCCACGCATAACTCCCATCCGCACGACGGCTTGAATGTCGATGGTCAAAACCGTATCTGGTTTACCGAGGAGTTCGCCAATAAACTCGCTGTAGCAACTCAGACTAACGTACCACCACCTACGCCAACCATTGGCAATACCCCTACTAATACCCCGACCAATACTCCATCACCGACGAATACCGTGTCTCCTACACCCACGCCCTCACCCGGAACTACCCTGGCTCAGGATACCTTCCAACGCGCGAACCAGAAAGGCTGGGGCATGGCTTCCGATGGCCTGACATGGGGTGGTGACGCTACCAATACTGGCGTCTTCTCTATTAAGAATAACACCGGCCAGCTTAACAAAAGAGGCGGGAACACATATAGCGCTGTCCTCGGCCCGCAGATTGCCAACGCCCAGGTTCTCTTCAGTGGCTCCATGAGTAGCTTTAACAATACCAATATGGGTGCTGTATTGCGCTGGACTGATGGCAATAACTGGTACAAAGCCTATATCGATGGCTCTCACCTGATTTTGCAGAAAAGGGTCAACGGCTCTACTTCCACCCTGAAATCCGTGTCGTTTGCCGCCAGCGCTGGCACATCCTATACCTTGCGTTTCAGCATCACTGGCACCACCCTGGCAGTAAAAGTCTGGAAAACCGGGACGAGCGAACCTGCCAACTGGATGGCGACTGCCACCGATAGCACGTTCGCTTCGGGCTTCTGTGGCCTGCGTATCCTGGATCAGAGTGGTACAACTGCCAGCATTACCTCGTTCCAGGCACTGTCCCAGTAAATTCCAGGGGAAAAGCGACGGGCAGCCGCGACGCCGTCGATGGCGTCGCGGCTGTCCCTTGCTTTTCCCTGTTCTATCTTTACACCGTTGTTTGATCGCTCGCTTCTACGCTGGCTCCAACGCCCCGGCGCAGCATGGGAACTTTATTGAGGGCTTCCCAGGGCGCGTCGATGTCGGTGCGGCCAAAATGCCCGAAAGCCGCTGTCGGCTGGTAGATGGGGCGACGCAGGTTGAGCGACTGGATAATACCAGCCGGGCGCAGATCAAAATGCTCGTTAATCAGACGAATAATCTCTTCGTCGGAAATCTTGCCCGTGCCGGAGGTATCCACAAAAAGTGAAAGGGGTCGCGCCACGCCGATAGCGTAGGAGACTTGCAACTCCAGGCGATCAGCCAGACCGGCTGCTACGATATTCTTGGCGATATGTCGCGCCGCGTAAGAAGCGGAACGATCTACTTTGGTCGGGTCTTTGCCGCTGAACGCGCCCCCGCCGTGTCGCGCCATTCCACCGTAGGTGTCAACGATGATTTTGCGTCCCGTCAGGCCGGCGTCGCCCATCGGGCCGCCTGTCACAAAACGCCCCGTCGGGTTGACCAGTATGCGCGTCTGTTTATCCATCAGGTTGCCGGGGATCACCGGTTTGACGATGTGTTCGATGACATCCTGCCGGATCTGCTCTTGATCGATGTACTCCGCGTGCTGCGTAGAAATGACAATCGTATCCACGCGCACCGGGCGTCCATTCTCATACTGTATCGTCACCTGGCTCTTGCCATCCGGGCGCAGGTAGCTCATAGGGCCAGCGCCGCCCCATGATCTGCGCCTGACCTGCGAAAGCTGGCGCGTCAATTTGTGCGCCAGGCTGATGGGCATCGGCATATATTCGGGCGTCTCGTTGCAGGCGAAACCGATCATCATGCCCTGGTCGCCCGCGCCTTCGCGCTCCAACTCGTCATCCGTCAGCATTGCGCCAGGCCCCTTCGTCTCCAGCGAATGACTGACGCCCAGGTCAATATCCGGCGATTGCTTGCCAATCGAAGTGACGACGCCGCAGGTGCGATAGTCAAAACCATAGTCTGCATTGATATAGCCCACCTGCTCGATGGTTTTGCGCACAATGGCCGGCATATCAATCCAGGCCGTAGTTGTGATTTCGCCCGCGATCAGCACAAGGCCGGTCGTCGTGGCCGCTTCACACGCCACGCGCGCCATCGGGTCCTGCGACAGAATGGCATCGAGTACGCCATCAGAAATCTGGTCGCACAGCTTATCGGGGTGGCCCTCCGTCACCGACTCGCTGGTGAAAAACGCCTTCGGATTACTCATAAAATCGCTCATAGGTCAGGGTTGCGCTCCTTTCGTTATAAGGGGTTGACCTGATATACTCACCGGAAAAATCAGGCCAGGTACTAAACGGGGAAAAAAGATATTAAAAAACCCCTGCGACTCAGGGGGTTAGCTTTTTATAGCTTGATTCCCCTCATCTTGCGGATAGTTCCGCCGGAATTGGCACCCTTCCTGCAAGTGTGCAGGCGGGTTGCCGGGCTTCATCGGGCCGTTTCCCTCCACCTCTCTTGATGAGAGCAGTTGCTGCTTCACATGTTCAATTGTACAGGTTCTGGCAGGCAGATACCTCCGCCTGTCTAAATTATACGTTCGACTGAGCCTGTTGTCAAATCGCCCTGCCTGAACCTTGACAACACTGAACCGGGCAAGTATACTCCTTTATCCTGAGCGATTCCACGGGCATTTTCCTGATGCCAGGATCATTCTACAGATGCTCAAATCAGGCAAAATAAGCACAAAGATGTGAGACAGGACTAGAGAGGAAGAGAACATGCCGACTGTCAGAGTCAACAATATAGATATGTATTATGAGATTCACGGCGAAGGCGAGCCGATAGTGCTGATTGCAGGGCTTAATAGCGATCATGCCCTGTATAAAGGAATTCTTTCTCAGCTCGCGGCAAAATATAAGGTCATCGTGTTCGACAATCGCGGCGTGGGGCGTACCAGCAAGCCCGATATACCCTACTCGATAGACATGATGGCCGACGACACGGCAGGACTCTTGAATGCGCTGGGCATCGCACAGGCGCATATTCTCGGTACTTCAATGGGAGGGCGCATTGCCGTGTCCCTGGCGCTCCAGCATCCCCGGCAGGTTAAAAGCCTGATCCTCGTCTCAACGATTGTGAAGAGCCTGAAAGGAACTCCGATGACCTGGTCGCGTCTTCGGGTTAGCCTCATGCTTAGAATACCAATGATAAGAGGTCCGCATCCGTACTATGCCGTTGCCCGGCAGCTTGAGGCATCGAGAGCTTATGACTGCATGGACAGGCTCAACGAGATACAGGTGCCAACGCTCATCCTGCACGGGAAGAAAGACAAAAGCGCACCCTATCAGTTGGCCGAAGCAATGCATAGCGGAATAAAGGACTCAGAAATGATCACCTTTAATGGCGGCCATCTCTTTTTCATTTTGAGACCCCGGCCATTTATTGAGGCGATAACAGATTTTTTTGGGATTGGTCAAACACTAGACCAAAGGGGGGAATCACACCTGTGACACGCTTGCATCTCATAGGTGTGATTCCCCCATTCGTCTGACAAAATTTATCAGAGGCTATGATGGTCGCCGTTGGGATGTTTCCCTATATCTACTACGTCCCCGATTCCCACGAATTGAGGTACTTGTCCTGCTCACCGGTCAGCGTATCGATGCGCACACCCATCGCGTGCAGCTTGAGGCGCGCGATCTCCTTATCGAGTTCGGCGGGTAGCGTATAGACATGCGGCTGCAAGCTTTTCGCGTTGGTCAGGATATACTCCGCGCCCAGCGCCTGGTTGGCAAAACTCATATCCATCACGCTGGCCGGATGCCCCTCGGCTGCTGAGAGATTGACCAGCCGCCCCTCGGCCAGCAGGTGAACCTGGCGGCCATCGGCATAGGTATATTCATCCACAAAGTCGCGCACACGGCGCTTGCTGGTCGCCAGCTTCTCCAACTCTGGAATGTTGATCTCGTCGTTAAAGTGGCCGGAGTTGGCAAGAATGGCACCATTTTTCATGCGCTCCAGGTGCGCGCGATCAATCACGTTGATGTCGCCCGTCACCGTCACGAAAATGTCACCCAGCGCCGCCGCTTCCAGACCCGGCATCACGCGGTAGCCATCCATCACCGCTTCCAGCGCGCGCGTCGGATCGACTTCGCACACAATCACGTTCGCGCCCAGGCCATGCGCGCGCGAGGCCACGCCGCGCCCGCACCAGCCATAGCCAAACACTACGAACGTGCGTCCCGCGATCAAAATGTTGGTCGAGCGAATGATGGCATCGAGCGAACTCTGCCCTGTGCCATAGCGGTTATCGAACAGGTGCTTGGTATCGGACTCGTTGACTGCCAGCACCGGGAAACGCAGCACGCCATTTTTCTCCATGCTGTGCAGGCGAATCACCCCTGTCGTCGTCTCTTCCATGCCGCCAATAATGGCCGGAATCAACTCGGTGCGCGTAGTGTGTATGGTGGAGACCAGGTCGCAGCCATCATCCATCGTCATCTGCGGCTGGTGGTCAAGCACCGCGTTAATGTGGCGATAATACGTGTGTTCGTCCTCGCCCTTGATGGCATACGTCGGAATGCCGTACTCGCTAATAAGCGCGGCAGCCACGTCATCCTGCGTCGAAAGCGGATTAGAGGCGCACAGCACCAGGTCTGCTCCCCCGGCTTTCAACGTAATAGCCAGATTGGCCGTCTCCGTCGTAATATGCAGGCAGCCCGACATCCGCACACCCTTGAGGGGCTGGTCTTGGCTAAAACGGTCGCGTATCAGCCGCAACACCGGCATTTCTTTCGCCGCCCACTCGATGCGATCCTTGCCGCGCGCGGCCAGTGAGATGTCCCTGACATCCCCTTTCGTTGAAGTGGTCATGAATGTAATGTTCCTTCCGTGAAAATATCGACAGGTTATTTGTTATTTGTCACAAACACAATAGTATCATCTTTACCCTGATTCACCAAATTGTAAGGGGGCCAGGGCGGGGACCTGTTGGTGAGTGTCATCCTGAGCGCAGCGAAGGATCTAGCTTGCCGCACACGGAGATCCTTCGCTGCGCTCAGGATGACAGCAGAGTGTACAGGGCTTGTTCCGGCCCTTTGCCATCATCTATCCCCCGAAATGCCAGTTCGGATCAAAGTGCGAGCATTCCACCAGAGCGCGATAGCGGTTGGCTACATCGTCCATAGTCAGCGTGCGCAGGCGTTCAATACTGAAATCCTCGCACACGAATGAGCCAATGATGTTGCCATGCACCACGCCGCGCCGGATATCATCGATGCTATATTGCCCGTTGGCGTCATGCTCGGCCGTTGAAAGGTAGCCCAGGAAGCCGCCCGCGAAAGCATCACCCGCGCCTGTTGGGTCAATCACCTCTTCAAGAGGATACGTGGGCGCGCTGAAGAACGCGCCATCCGCGCTAAAGAGCAACGCCCCGTAGCTGCCCTGCTTCACAACCACGTATTTCAAACCAAGATCGAGTAAATGATGCACACCCGCAACCAGGCTGGCGCGATTGGTATACTGGCGCACCTCTTCCTCGCTCATCAACAAGATGTCAACGCGCTTGATGACCTCGGTTAATTGCGCGCGCGTGGTCATGATCCATAACTCCATCGTATCGAGTACCGTCAAGCGCGCCGTATGCGCCTGTTCGAGGACTTCCATCTGCAATTCTGGCTGGATATTCGCCAGGAAGAGCAGGTCGCTCGTGCGGTATTCGTCGGGAATGGCGGGATGAAAGCCGGCATAGACGCCCAGGTGCGTATAGAGCGTGTCGCGCGCGTTCATATCCATATGGTAACGCGCGCCCCAGCGGAATGTCGCCCCTTCGCATATCTGCAAGCCTGCCAGGTTGACGGGCCGCTTACGCCAGAAATCCAGGTGTTCGCGCGGGAAGTCGCTTCCCACGATTGCTACCAGGTTCACCTGGCTATACAATGAGGCTGCCGTCGTAAAATAAGACGCCGCGCCTCCTAACGTTTCCTCTGCCCTGGCAAAGGGTGTCTCGACCGAGTCGAGAGCAACAGAACCAACAACCAGAATGGACACTCCTCCATCCTCCCTTTCACATTGCGAAATTAGACCGGCGTCGCATCACTCAGGTGTTCGATCACACCATCCAGAAACGCCAGTGTGTTGCCAAATTTACTACGCGCCATCTCGCGCGCGGGCGCGGTATGCAGCGACTGGTACAATTCAACGAAACGCTCTTCTATATGGCGCAGAATGGCGGCGAGTACTTCGCCGGTAACTGCGCGGTTCGGGTAACGCGCTCCAAATTCGATCAGCGAGGTGACGACCGCCAGGCCGCTCAAACGGCCAAGCTTGTCAGCGTCAAACAGCACGCGCCCCTCTATCGGGCCAGCCTCGCGTTGTTCAGGCACGGCCATAGAGGTATGGATAAGGATGGCCTGCTCAACCCTGGCAATCCGTTCGGCTGGCACATCCAGTTCGCGCAGAAAATCGACGGCCATCTCAGCCGATTTGATATGGTGATTCTGATAGCCATACTCAACGGTTGAGATGTTATGCAAATACGCCGCCATGACCAGCGCGTCCATGTCCAACTGGCTCACCTCTTCATCCTCTAATTCTAACGCCAGCATCTTACAATTGGCAACTACGGCGCAAATAAACTGGTAACTCTCTCGCCCCAATGTCTGCTCAACATACTCCGCGACCGTCTGTGTGACATCGCTATCCATTACGCATCCGCCTCCCTACCAACTGCATAACCGGCGCACAGCGCGCGCAAGGATTGTGCATAGGGTGGTCGGGCAATGCCTGCCTCCGTCACGATAGCTGTCACATAGTTATGGGGGGTTATATCAAAGGCTGGATTCGCCGCGTGGACGCCCGCAGGAGCGGTAGCGATACCGTGTATGCTCGTGACCTCATCCGGGTTGCGCTGCTCTATGGGAATGTGTTCGCCCGATGCAACGCTCAAATCGATGGTGGAACGGGGAGCCACCACGTAAAGCGGGATAGAATGCGCCTGCGCCAGTACTGCCACGCTGTACGTGCCGATCTTATTCGCCACGTCGCCATTGGCTGCGATACGATCAGCCCCCACAAAAACGCCTTTGATGCCGCCATGACGCATAAAATGAGCTGCCATATTGTCCGTAATCAGCGTTAGCGGAATGCCCTCCTGTTGCAGTTCCCAGGCCGTCAGCCGCGCCCCCTGTAACACCGGGCGCGTCTCATCCACGAAAATATGTAACTTCTTGCCGGAGCGATGCGCCACGTAGACCGGCGCGAGAGCCGATCCCCAACCGGCAGTCGCCAGCCAGCCCGCGTTACAATGCGTCAGCAGCGTATCTCCATCGGCGATCAATTCCGCCCCAAATTTACCCATGCGCAAACATGCCTCAAAATCTTCAGCAGCCACCGCCAATGCCTCTGCCTGCATTATTCGTACCAACTCGGACGGCGAACAACCCTCATGTATCGCCTGCTCCGCGCGCCTCAACATGCGCTCCACGCCCCACGCCAGGTTGACCGCCGTAGGCCGTGTGCCGCGCAAGAGCTTGCCAACATCGCGCAAATGTTCTTTCGCCTGCTCAACGCTCAGCGCATCGCCCCGTTCGTTCAACAGGCGCGAAACCGCCAGCGCCATGCCGAGCGCCGCCGTGACCCCGATAGCGGGCGCGCCCCGCACTCGCAACCTGCTAATAGCCTCGGCCACCTGCTGTTCATGCGTCAGCGTGAGGATAACCACTTCACCCGGAAGGAGCGACTGATCGATCATGCAGACGGCCACCTGCTGCCCGTCTTGCTGCCACCAGACAGTACGTATCGCGTGCAGATGCTCAACATCAACCATTTGGTAATAAAGCTCCTTAGATGATCGACTTCCCTTAACACGCTGTATCGTACCATACAGGCTTCCTGACGGGCAAATAATTGGGACTATCCGCATTCCATTCGTAGGGGCCGGATGCCCGGCAGCGCGGGCCGGATGCCCACAAGGGGCATCCCTACATATATGCAACCCCCTCTCCTCCCCTCCGCCGCATCTCTTGCAGGCGAGGTGGAGAGGAAGGGGGCGCGGGTGAAATGTAGTGACGCCCCTTGTGGGCGTCAGGGGCGGGGCGTCAGGTTGTGTAATGCTTAAAACGGACTGATAGGGGTACCATGCAGGAAGCGACCTACATTTCCCCCATTAGTACTAACATTTGGGCTACTAATTTCAGGGTCTCCGGCAAATATGCTAACATGGGTAACAGTAAAACACAACGAATGCCGGAATCATTCACTAATCATAATGTTACTGAAAGCATTAATTGTCCGTTCCACTACACAGAAGGATATAAGTCTTTCCGCACCCGCAGGAACAAATTGTTGCGCGGCTCGGAGATGCATCGCTATCGCTTGTTATGGAACGGATAAGTTGGTAGCTATAGTCATCGAAGGGACATAGCGCATGGCCAGGGCGGAAACTACGGGATCTTCCTGGTCCTTCGACCAGATTTACGATGAATATAAGACACCCATTTATAATTACGTCTATCATCTGGTTGGGGACCGTGAGCAGGCAGACGACCTGACACAGGACACCTTTTTGAAAGCGTTTCGCGCGCTCCCAAAAATGGATGCAAACCTGAAGTTGTCAGCATGGTTGTATCGTATTGCAACCAATACAGCTTATGACGCATTGCGTCGTCGCAAGCTGATCGCCTGGCTCCCCTGGCAAGACCTCGACCACGAGCCAGCGGATGTAGAAGGCGCTGATCCTCAGGAAATCTACGGCACCACGGAACTTGTGCGTGCCGCTCTCCGTCGTATGCCCCATCAGTACCGGGCTGCGTTGTTACTCTATACTCAGGAAGGCTTCTCCTATAGCGAGATTGCGAAGGCCCTGAATATCGCGGAGAGTGGTGTCAAAATGTATCTTTCGCGCGCGCGACAATCGTTCCGCGAGCATTATAAATCGCTAGAACAAGGCGGAGGCACAAAATGAACTGCGAGCAAGTTGAGGAACTGCTAAGCGCGTACCTTGACAACATGCTCGCACCCGAAGAACGCCGCCAGGTTGCCGCCCACCTCCAGACATGTCGCAGTTGTAGCGAATTGCTGGCCGACTACCGCCGCAACGATACCCTGCTCGCGCGCCTCCCGCGTGTCGCTCCCGATGCCGCTCTGCGCGAACGCATCTTCTCATCGCCAGGTTATCTCGAAGCGACCGGCGAACCATTTGAGAGCGAAGCGCCTCCCGGACGTAGTACAGTACCCAGGCTACCCGCCAGTGGCAGAAGTCCTCGCCGTGATACACCTGGCCGCCCGCATCTCGTCGCCATTCCCGGAGGACGTAGTACCGCGTCTCATCCAACCGTCAAAATAGAAACCCCGCCCACGCGCAAACGAGCGCGTAACAGTCGCGCCATCATCGCCACCATCGCAGCCGCGCTCATTATAGCTATCGGCCTGGGTACCTTTGCTGGCATCTCTCTCTTATCCAACCGGGGGACAACCGCCACTCATCCGGGTTTTACGCCGCCAGCCAATGCCCCCCAGGCAACGGGGCCGCTCTCAGCCGGAGCGCGTTTTGTCTTCCTGCGCGGTAATGCCCTGTGGAGCGAACGTTCCGATGGCAGCAGCACGCAGCCCAACCAGTTGACACCGGCAAACGTTGATGTATCTCCCAACTGGGTCGTCGCCACCTTCCCCGGTCGAGTAACCGGCAATATGCTCGCTTATATCGATCTGAAAAAAGGCAGCGTCCACATTATTCGCAGCGATGGACAGGAAGATACCACCATCACTCCTCCCCTGTTGAACGCCAGCGTTTCGCCCGCGTCGGTTCAGGATACCGCCACCTGGGCTAATATCCTCGATAGCCTGACATGGTCTCCCGATGGCACCAAACTGGCCTTTGTCGCCGATCCAACCGGCACAGGCCAAACGCAGCTCTATATCTATTCGACAGCTACGGGGAAGGCTACGCAGGTGAGCGTTTCAACGCCGGGCAGCGTGTCGCATCCCACCTGGTCGCCAGATGGCACGCGCATCGCTTTCGAGGTAAGTCACCAGGGGGCAGCAGACATCCTCGACTACAATACACAAATAAATAGTACGCTGACCATTGCGGATGGTATAGGTACCAAAACTACCACAGGCCAGAGCGTCCTTTCCCTGGACTGGTCGCCTGACATCGACACGCCCGCCATAACCTGGAGTGTCGGAAGTATCGGTCATGTGCGCAGCCTGTGGATGCATCACGTTGGCGCGGATAGCAGCGCCGGAGCGCGGCAACTGCTCACAGGCGATTTCGCGCAGGCCATCTATAGCCGCAATGGTCATGATGGCGCGGGTAGCTGGATGATCGTCACTTCTATCGCCGGGCGCGCCGGCGACATCTGGCGCATCGACGTAACGCCACGGTCTAACTTCATCCAACTGACCAGGGGCAGACAGGTTAACTTTGCCGAATGGTCGCCCGACGGCTCATATATCGACTACCTCGACTCGCTTTCTGCGGGCGTTGGCGCGCTCCATATAGTCAATGCCAGCACAGCTATTGACTCCGCCGTCGCCAACGGCGTCACCTACGATCCAGCTCCCGTCTGGTCAATGGATAGCCTCCAGATTGCCTACAGCACCGGCACACGCATAGGTGTCGCCAATGCGCAGACACCCGCCAATCCGCGCTATCTTGCACTAAAAGGCGCGGCATCCGCCCTTGCCTGGTCAGCATCGGCAACTTCCCTGAACCAACTAATCGTCGCTATGAACGACGTACAACAGGGCATCTACCTCATAGATACCCGGCACAATACAGCATTCCTCGCCGACAAACTCGGCACCGACGGCCCCATTCTATGGACGGTGATTCCGTAAGCCAGCAAGAACCAGGAATGCTTACTCTGATGAATGTTGATGACCAAAACCGCTAATGGGGAAAAGGGGCGTCTTCTGTCTTCTGTAGGACAAGATGCGTCCCTACGCCGACCGCATCTCGTAGAATGCCTCAAACACTGCCGCGACGCTCCTTCGCCCCATGCGTTGCCAGCGTTCGTTCCAATCTTTGCCCCAGCCGTCCTGCCCCAATGGGCATATCTTCACCCGCAGCGCGGCCTGTTCCAGTTGTCCGGCCAACCGGTTGCTGGCCTCCTGCCCGCCATCATCTCCGTCCAGCGCCAGCACCACCGTTTTCACCTGCGCCGGGAGCCAATCCGGCGGCGCGGCAGTACCAACCAGCGCCACAATTTCGTTTGCCTGGAAGCCCGCCGTTAGCAACGTCAGGCGATCAAATGCGCCCTCCACCAGAATGACGGTATGCGGTAACCTCTCGAAATCCGCGCCAAACCAGCCCGCCGGGCAGGTCTTAATCCACCTTTTCGGGCTTCCTGGTCGCTCGAGCAAAGCCTTGTGCATCGTTTCATTCATCCCCGGCTGCCAGTGCCACAACGACCGCCCAATGTATCCTCGTCCATCTGGCGAGTTCAACGGAAAGACGATACGATCAGTCCACCGGCGCAACAAACCGCGCTGCTTGCGCATCTCCGGCCCGTTCAACAATGGAGAGGGCAGGTACCCGACACCCGCTGCAAGCGCGATCTTGAGCGGGATGCCGCGCTCGTTCAGGTACATACGCGCTCGCTGCGAACGGATCAGCGCCCGCCGCATCTGCCCATCTAGTGCGAGTAGCGCCTGGAGTTCATCCTGCTGCCATTGTGGAATCGATCTGGGTGGCGGCAGCAACATGGGTTGCACAATATAGGGCCGGTACCTGTATCCTTGCGCGGGAGGCTGATAATCAGGCAGCGCGGCTGACGTAAGCCCCCGGTAATGAAATTGCAGCAAGCGTTTTGCCACCGCCCGATTCCACTCGGCAACCAGCACCGTAGCCCCGCAGGCCGCGTTAAAACAATGCCCCCAACCGGTCGCCTTATTGATAGAGAGCGAACGCTGGTGATCGCTGCCATGAATATGACAATAGGCGCGCACATGCCCTCCCATATCCATCGGATAGCGTAATTCGCTCTCCAACACGATTTCAACCTGTCTCCCCTGATGGGTAGTAATAGTAATCATACTCGTTTCCGCCGTCCATGCAGCTTTTAACCGCCTGAAAAACTGCATAAATTAGAATATCGGTTCTAATATTATATAACAAAAAACGCCTGTGCGCCACACTTTTCGTAGATTGCCTCCTCCGGATGCCCACAAGGGGCATCCCTACATCTCCAAACGTCCCTTTGCCCGCTCCCACACCGCGCCTGGGTTGGAGGGGTAGGGGATGGGCCGCCACATATGTAGGGATGCCCACAAGGGGCATCCGGGGGAGGCCTGCTCTTGTTTTTCCATTCTGTACATGGTATACTTGCAAGCAAGCATCCGGCGATATGCTGGATACCACCGCAGTCGTCAGCCTTTCCTCGTTCAATGCTCACCATCAACGTATATGAAACAACTTGACTCTCCCATTGCGCGGTTTGCCCGTCAGGTTCTCGGCAAACCGCTTTACCCATACCAGTGCGAAGTCGCCAATGCTATTCTTGATTCCATCACTGGACGACACGGGCGTATTATCACGGTTATGATGTCGCGGCAATCGGGCAAAAACCAGCTTTCAGCCGTGCTTGAGGCATATTTGCTCATGACTATGCCACAGGGTACCATCGTAAAGGCCGCGCCAACCTACACGCCGCAGATCATCACCAGCCGCCTGCGCCTGCTTTCCATGCTCGACACCCCCTTTATGCGCGAGCGCATCTGGACAAGTCACGGCTATATCGTCGGGCTTGCGCCGCGCCCCGAATCCTCGCTCCTGCGCAACCATACGGGGCCGCGTGTCATGTTTTATTCCGCCGGACAGGAAAGCAACGTCGTGGGAGCCACTGCCGACATACTGCTGGAAATCGACGAGGCGCAGGATGTCCTGCCGGAAAAATTTGATCGTGACTTTAGACCAATGGCAGCCACCTCAAATGCAACCACAGTTTTGTACGGCACCGCCTGGTCTGACGCCACCTTGCTTGCGCAACAACGCGCGGCTAATCTGGAACAGCAGCAACAGAGCGGCTTGCGCACCCATTTTGAATTTGACTGGCGCGTGCTGGCCGCTATCAACCCGCAGTATCGCGCCTTCGTCGAACACGAAATAGCGCGACTGGGCGAAGATCATCCCGCCATCCAGACACAGTACCTGTTGCGCCCCATCAGTGGCGCGGGCTACCTGTTGAATAGCCTGCAATACGCGCTCTTACAGGGTTCTCATCTCTGGGAAGAGCTTCCCGGCACCGATGGCTGGTATATCGCCGGTATGGACGTGGCCGGAGAAGCGCGACCCGCGCCAGGACTGGCAACCGCTAACCAGTTTGCCAGCAGTAAGCGTGACAGTTCGGTCATTACTATCGGGCGAGTCTTCTTTAACGAACTGAACCTGCCCTGTATCGACGTTATTCACCACTACTGGTGGACAGGTCGCTCTCATCTTGAGCAATACGCCGCCGTAATTGCCCTCGTCGAACAATGGGACATCCGCTCGCTGGTAATCGATGCCACCGGCCTGGGCGCTGGCCTGGCATCGCTCCTGCTCTCGAAGTTCGGTCCTGAACGCATCGCGCCATTCACCTTCAGCCGCCCTGCCAAATCCCGCCTGGCCTACCAGCTTCTCTCCCTCCTCAACAACGGTCGCCTCAAACTCTACACGCCGCAACAGGCTCCCACAGCCATCTACAGCGAATGCTGGCAGCAATTGCGCCACGCTCGCTATCGCCTGCCCGCTCCCGAAACCCTCGACTTCTACGTTGACCCCACCGATGGACATGACGACTTCCTCATCAGCCTCGCCCTCCTCGCCGAAGCCGCCCAATCCCTTACCTCGCCTCCAACCTCGACGCTGATTCGCCCGCTGCGACTCTATGATACCGAGGGTCGCTATTAATGCAAGACGCCGTAAAAGCCCTTGTTACCTGACGCTGGACGCCCACAGGGGACAGGAGGCCGGGTTGTCCGTAGGGGCGGGGGTGGTGCTGGGATGGGAGGGGGCCTTCATGGCCGCCCGCGTCCTGGTTCTATGTAGAAACATCCTTTCCCTGCTCCAACGGGCGGCCATGAAG
>JBOGTO010000379.1:0-11843 GCA_050695155.1 Ktedonobacteraceae bacterium | reverse complement strand
GTCGAGATGTGGGCGGCGGTCCTGCCAGCCGCCCACATCTCGACGGGTGGGGAAACCTTACCGCTGGCGTGAACGGCGTCGCATCCGTCGCAGCAGGACGAACAGCACCACCACAAGTGTGACTAGCATAACACCCTTCCAGCCGGGCGGGACCTCCAGCAGGAGCAGCCCAAAGAGGGGTATGCTGACCAGCAGCCCGGCAAAGAGCGGCCACACGTCTCGCGTGGGCGGCGTCTCTGCTGGTGGCAGTGGCGGGAGTGGGTCTCCGGTGGTCATGATGCTAAGACCTCCTCGATGCGCGCGATCTCTGTGTCCTCCAGTTCGGGGTAGCAGGGAATGAGCGTGATGCGCGGAGCCAGCGCGCGGGAGGCGTCCAGGCACTCGATGCGGCAGGGGAACCGTCCCGTGCGGTACTGCCACTGCTCGGAAACCAGCGTATAGGCGTCCACCACCTCAATGTGCGCGGTGGTCAGGCGGCGCTCCAGTTCGGCGCGCGCCTCCACCCCAGGGGAACACACCGCATAGGTGAAGAAGACGTGGCCGCGCCCGGCAGGCACCACAGGCGGCTGTACACCCAATGATGAAGAGGAGAGCGCGGCAGTGAAACGCGCGGCAATGGCGCGGCGGCGCGTGTTCCAGGCTGGGAGTAGTGTCAGTTCGTCCAGTAGTTCAGCGGCCGAGAGTTCGTCCATCCGCGCGCGCTGCCCGGCCTCTTCGTGGGCGTAGCGCGCCGCGCTCAGGCGTCCCACATTGCGCCACGCCCGTAGGCGCGGCAGCAGGCCGGGGTGCTGGTCTACCTGACGCGCGGAAATGGCGATGGCTCCGGCATCGGCCCCCAGGCTGCCCATGTTCTTGACCGGAGCTAAGGAGTAACACCCGAAGTCGCCAAGAGTTCCGGCGAAAGAAGAGTGATCTCGGCCCGCCTCCGCTTGTTGTTGATACGTGGCTCCGTGTGCCTGGGCAGCGTCTTCGATGACGGTCAAGCCTTCGCGCGTTGCCAGATCGAGCAGGGGGCGCATGTCGGCCATCAGACCGTGCAGATGCACGGGAATCAGGGCGACGGTACGGCTGGTCAGGGCGGCAGCGACAGCCTGTGGGGAGAGGGTGGAAGTCACAGGGTCCACGTCCACAAAGACCACCGTCAGCCCGGCGTGCTGCATGTGGCCCCCGGCGGCATCGGGGCAGCGCACATTGCTGACGGCGTTGGCGGTGGAAAAGAAGGTGTAGCTGGGGACGATCACCTCGCTGCCCGCCGGGAACGAGAGGCATTCGAGCGCAGCCCACAGGGCGGAACTGCCCGAATTGGTGGCAAGATACGCGGCAGTGGGAGCGGGACCCGCGCCCCACGTTTCCAGCAGGCGGTGTTCCAGCAGGGCGACGCGCCGCCCCAATACGTAGTTGCCGCTCTCGCGCCCCTCAGAGATGATCTGCTGCACAAGGGTGGCGATGCGCTGGCGACGGGCGTACAGGCGGCGACCGCTGCCACTGGCGGGGATGAGATGCGGGGTCTGCGGCGCGGGGGAAAGTGTCTCGATCTGGATAGCGGGATAGGGGTGGACATCGTACATGGGCATGGTGGGTTTTTCTCCTTCTTCCACAACAAAAGGGCTAAGCGGGCAGGAAAGGCTCGCTCACTCTGCTTCTATTGTGTTATCATGGAAAACGTCTCCTTCCTCAACTGGCAGGAGATCGAGCAGGCGATGTGCTTTGAAATGTCCATCGCCTGACTCCTGGTGGAACCTATGGCTGGTGATGTAGTTTACTGTTGTATGTACTCACACCTCCTTCTCTCTGGTACACTTAGATACATCCTATGGGTTATATCCTACAGGATGTATCTACTATACTGTGAGAGAGGTGATGTGTCAAGTAGTTTATTCGGGAGGAATGCACTCATGGTTCGTTTGCGAGTTAAAGAGTTTGTGACAGAACATGCGCCGGAACTGACGCGTTATGAATTGGGGAGACGCGCCAATCGCTCAAACAAATTCATGGACAAGATTTGGAACAATCCGACCGAAACCCACTTCTATTTCGATAAACTTGAAACGGTGGCACAGGCCTTGTCTGCGTATTTGAACCGGAAAGTCAAAATGAGCGAACTGTTTGAGGAGGAGTGAGTGAGAGAGTCTGGCAGGCATGAACCCTTCATGCCTGCGAAGAGCTGTTAGTCTTTGAACTCATCAATTTCTTCACGTTTGACTTCCCTACCAAGATGCTGACTGAGGCCACCTAAAATACGAGATTCCGTAAGCCGATCTACCTTTAAGCCATCTTCAGCTCGTTTGATGCTTGAAACTGATACACCTGATAGCGTAGATAATTCAGGACGAGATAACTTAGCAATATCAATACGAAATAATGCGAACGGGACAGTTGGAGAAGCATCGGCTCCGCTACTGTACCCCACGCTCCCCTTCCTAACCGGACGCTTTCCTTTATAAGGACGACTAACCCCAAACACGTTCAGCAGCGGGTAGCCCAAGCGGCTCATTTCGGTGATCCAGTATTCTTCCCGCTCTCTAGCAAGAGCATACCGATCATCACCAGTATCGATTGTCTCCAAGACTTGGAGAATAGGAGATAAACCGTCTCGCCGTAATTCTTCAATCCAGCGTTGTTCTTCTACATTACCAGGGTAGCTGCGGGTGTGTTGATACATCCTGACCTTTACATCATCGCTTAGACCAACATAGCGTATGGCGTTATCTCTTGGATCGACAAGGGCGTATATCTGGTATTGCTTCTTTGCCCATTTTAGCCGCTTTAGCATAGAAAATTCCTCCCACTTACTGATCGTCTATTGGCTTACCTGGAGGGTGTCGTATTTGGTACTCGATATATTCTTGGATATCTCTCCGTCGAAATTTCCATAGTCTCCCGACGCGGAAACCCGGTATTTCCCCTCTTTCAGCCAGCCTCGTAACTGTCCGAGCTGTAACACCAAGCATTTTTGCTGCTTCCTCTGCGTCAATTGGCTCTTCTGAAGCCATAATCTATGAAGCCTCCTCATTGTCTTGATACTGAGGAAGATAACATGTACAGCTTGGTTAGTCAATAGTGTCCCGAATACGTCAATGGATACGTATATTAGAATCTGGGACTTGTAAGAGCCTCTAATTCTTTATAAAGCTATTGTAGCTTGTAAAAACATTTTAGTCAAATGAAGACTTGAAAATCCTGAAAAAGCATGTTATACTGATAACATCACGATACTGCTACGATGTCCGAGGATTGTGGACAAAGGACAGAGTAAAAAAGTTCGTGTTTTAACAGGATTTTGTGGAAAAGTGGTTGTTATTAGTTAGAGAAGTAGTTTCGTAGTTTGTAGGTTAGTAAGGTTGATATTTTTAGTGTGTTCTATATAGTGCAATAAAAATAGTGCTTGCTTGGCATCTAGCTCATGCCAAGCAAGCGATTGAGAACCAACAGTTGTTAAGCACCCCTGGTTCTCATTGTGCATTATAGCATAGTGCATGGTGAGAGTCCGGCGACACGCAAGGAGCAAACACCATGTTCATCGACCGACCCATCCCAATTCCCATGGAAGACGACCTTGTTCACAGCGACCACGATCCATTCTGTTCCGACCCAACATGCCCCTGCCACGAGGATGACACCCTGCTGGCAGAAGTTGCGGTGCAGGTCGAGCAGGGGCTACTCAGCCCCGACGAAGCCACGCGCTTCGTGCAGGGTCGCCAACTCTAGCATCGTCTGACTAGCCCCCTCTCAAAGAAAAGGAGCATCTCTATGCGCTTTGAAGCTCAGACGATCACCGTGAGAGACACCCTGCACCGCTCGTACTCCATCGAGGCGCAAGTCGCCCTGCACGACGACGGGACCCCTGTTGGCCTCGCCGTCCATCTCACCTACCGCTTAGGTCCCGGCGAGATCACCCCACATGCCGGGGAGTATACTCTGACCCATCTGGCAAGCGGGGTGCGCCTGCTCGACAATTACGTCGTCAGCGAGGGCATCGCCTGCCGCTGGCTGGACCTGATCGCGCTGCTCATCGACTGGACGCAGCCCCGCGCGGTGTTACGCGCTAATGAGACCTTGCGCTTGCAGGTCCGTTTCGCGCGTGTGCATGCCTTCTGGGAGGATGACGCGACCCCCGCGCTGTTTATGGCAGAAGCGGCAGCACTCGACCTGCGTACTCGCTCCACTCCTTTTACTCTCCTGAGCCTGACCGCCTTTCTTGATTGGGTAAGTGATGCGATGGAGGGCGAGGAGTTCACGGAAGCCGCTACCCCCGCGCTGGAGACCTTGCTGGCACTCCATGCCGAACTTGCCCGTGTAGCGCGTACCTCTTCTCCCATTGTCTCGTAGGATGTTGGTTTTGTGTAAAGCCGGAGGTGTTCGTTATGAACACCTCCGGCCAACTAAAAGGAGACCCGCGCATGAACGCGCAAAAGATAGAGATTTCCCAACTCGACGTGTCCCCCGCGCTGGAGACGGGCAGCCTCGCGCCGCTCTCGACCCACTGGATACCCCTGCATGAACTGCTGGCTCACTGGACGGAGACAGATATGCTACTGGCGCTTCCTACCCCCGTCGCGCCGCTGTTGACCGCCATCGGTCATGCCCTCTTCGCCCTCGCACAAGAAACGCGCGCCCTGCGGCTCTACACGCTGGCGTGGCAGAAACAGCAGTGGCACGCCGCCCCGGTCGTCATCGGGAGCCGCGCCGGGCAAGCCATGCGCCACCTGCACGAAGCCACCCATCACTGGAGCCGCGCCGCCTACTCGCTCGACACCCTGCTGCCGTGCGATCTGGACGACCCGGCAGCCCTTGCCCGCGCCCGGCAGTTGTCCCGCATCGCCCGCACCCAGCAGGAACGTCTCTGGACGCTCATCGAGGAGGTGCAAGCCGACATCGAGACGTGGCGCGCGCCCCAGCCGGAGCAGGAGCAACAGGAGGTGAGCGCATGAGGCTCGACGAGCAGAACCCGCTGCTGCAAGCCTTACGCGCACAACTGGAGGCTGACCAGCAGCAGATGCTGCGCTGCCAGCGCGGGCAACACGACATGCTGGCAACCGCTACTCCCGGCGTGGTGATCTGCCGGCTGTGCCGCACGCTGGGGGTGTGCCTGTGGTGTGGGTTCAACCTGCCACCGGGCGCGTGTATCTCGGTGTGCGCTAAGCACATCGGCACCGTCACGCAGCAAGCCAAAGGACGATCCTCTCGCACGATCGAGGCTAGCCGGACCGACTATGAACAGGAGGGATACCCCCATGACCTATGAAAGTCGCCGCCCATCTCCCCGCGCGGATGTGCGCAAGCTGAGCCAACGCTACACGGTAGACCGACAAGACGAGGAGGGGGAGGCCGAGATGGACTACGACGACCAGTGGCCGGGACGCCTGCCCTCCACCAGCCGCCGCTATGACCTGAATGCCTACGCGCATGGTCACACCCGCTATCGGGTGCATCCGAGTCAGATGCAACCCATCCCTCCCCGACGCTCAGCCCAACGCCTGACCGAGGAACCACCCGCACTCCCCCCACTTCGCAGGAGCAGGAGAAGTGGCGGGCTGTTCCGCTCCCACCCGCTGGTGTGGGTGGGGTTCGGGATGCTTGTCATGCTGCTGGCGTGGACGGGGCTGCAAGCTCTCAGCAGTTGGTGGAGCCTGCATCAGGATGATGTGACCTACGGACGCCCCCGCACCGCGCAGTATGATGTGGTGGTGGGGCATAGCGACAGCCCCAGCAGCCCGACGCACTTCATCGCTATGAACCTGGACGCTGAGGTGGTAGTGATCGAACTACCCGGCGGGGACATTACCAAAGCCCACATCTACCAGGGGCCGCATCTCTTCGGGACGGGGGCGGCTCTCTACCCGGTCACGCTCAGTTTTCCCGATGTGGGCGGCAAGGGACAGCCCAACATGGACGTGCATGTGCAGGGGCAAACCATCATCTACCTCAACCAGAACGGGCAATTTGTCCCGCAAGGATCGTCGTCCCACTAGTTACGAAGAGAGGGGGGAGGAATGTAGATTCTCCCCTCCCTTTCCATCTGGAGAAGCAAGAATATGAGCCAGTACGCCAAAGAGATCAAATACATCCTTGCCACCCTCAACGAGCAAGGGGACGAGCAAGACCACACCCCGCTGCCTGACGAAGAGGAACTGGACACTATCCATGTCTACCCGGTCGAGGGCGGCGGGCTTCTGCTGACCAGAACCCCGCTGGCAGAGGATGACGACGGGGCAGCCGCCCCGCCCATCATCGACAGCCAGAACCCTGACACCACAACGGCCCCCGGCGCGCGCACACCATCCCTGTTTCTCCTGTTCCTCTTGCTGCTGGCGGTCTTCGTGGTGGGTGATCTGGCCGATACCCAGTTGATTGCCCTCATGACCCCAACTGCGACCATCGCCATTACGCCAGACGCGCGCACCCTCACCCTCAGCAGCACCGCTACGCTGGGCAAGCTGCTGTCTCCCATTACCCTGACCCAGTCCCAAACCGTCCCGGCGACAGGACACGGCCACCAAGACGCCCGGCACGCGAGCGGGACCCTCACCTTCTACAACGGGCAGTTACAAAGCGTCACAGTAGCTGCCGGAACCATCTTGACAGGCGGCGATGGCGTCCAGATCGCCACGCTGCAAGCGGCGGTCATCCCCGCTGCCGACCCAACCACGAACCCGCCTGCCTTCGGACAAGCCAGCGTGGCCGCGCAAGCAGTCCAGGTAGGGGCGAGTGGCAACATCGCCGCCTTGGACCTAAGCGGGGCGTGTTGCGCAGCTTCGGTACTGGTCAAAAACCTTGCTCCTTTCGCGCACGGACAGGACGCCCGCAACTTTCTGCTGGTCACCCAGGCCGACCGGGACACCACCGCCGCGACGCTGCAAGCCAAAGTCACCGCCAGCATGACCGCCGCTCTGCGCGGCCAACTGCTGCCGGGGCAAGCCCTGCACCCCCTGCCCTGTACGCCCACCACCAGCGCTGATCATGCGCCGGGGGAAGAAGCGACGCACCTGACCGTCAGCGTCTCGGAAACCTGTACGGCGGTCGCCTATGACATGCAGCAGTTGCAGGCCAGGGCGACACTGCTGCTGGCGACGCAAGCGACACACACCCTCGGCACAGGCTACCTGCCTGTTGGAAGCGTGCAGGTGCGCGTAACCAAAGCCACCGCTACCCCAGCGGCACCGACAGGAGTTCTCGCCTTCACCTGTGCAGGAACCTTTGCTTACACGCTCACGGCGCAGGCACAGCAGCATCTCAAAACCCTGCTGGCAGGCCAGCCGCGCCGTGTCGCCTTACGCTGGCTCTTGCAACAGCCGGGGATTCGCACCGCCAGCATCACCGGTATCCCTGATAACCAGCCCTTGCCTGACGACCTGAGCCATCTGCACCTGTTGATCGTGTTGCTGCTGTTTTGAGAGAGAGCGAGAGAGAAGAGAGCCAAGATCGCATCAAGGCAAGAGGAGGAGAAGCACTGACCATGACGACCACCCCGACCACCCCGCCAACGCTGTATCACCTGGACCTTGAAACATTGGGCTATGCCATTGGGCGACTGCTGCGCCACACGTCGTTCCGCTCGAATCGCGCGCTGGCAAACGCTGCCAGAGCCTTTCTGACGGATGCGGGTATCAGCCTGACCGCCATGAGTGACCACGACCAAGAGGTCTTGTTCTACCACGTCGGCAGAGGCTACGCCAAGCCTTTCCCCAGCAAAAGTACAGGCAAACAGGAGACAGACGCGCATGGCAACCACGAGCATTGAATGGACCTCCCGACGACTTCTCGACGGGAGGCTCCTCCCCGGCTACACCTTTAACCCCTGGTGGGGCTGTCACAAAGTCTCCCAGGAGTGCAAGCACTGCTACGCCGAGGCCATCGCCGCCCGCTACGGCCATCAGGTATGGGGACCTGCTGCCACCACAGAGCGGTGCTTCTTTGGCGAGGCGCACTGGCGTGAACCCTTACAATGGAACGCGCAGGCCGCGCGGGAGGGCCACCGCCGTCACGTCTTCTGCGCGTCAATGGCTGATGTGTTCGAGGACCATCCCGGCGTGCGGGAAGCACAGGCGCAACTGTGGTCCCTCATCGCGCAGACTCCCTGGTTAAACTGGCTGCTGCTGACCAAGCGGCCTGACCTCATCGGGCGGTTCGCCCCCTGGGCGGCGGCGCGTGGGAAGCTGTGGCCTGATAACATCTGGCTGGGGACCTCCATCGGATTGCAAGCCCACGCTGCCTGCCGCCTCGATGCACTCTTATCCCACCCAGCAATCGTGCGCTTCGTCTCGGCTGAACCCCTGTTAGGGTCGCTCGATCTCACGCCCTGGCTCCCCTCGCTCCAATGGGTCATCGTGGGCGGTGAGAGCGGCGCGGGCGCGCGGCCTATGTGGCCTGCCTGGGCGCGGTCCTTGCGAGAACAATGCAGCGTGGCACAGGTCCCCTTTTTCTTCAAACAGTGGGGAGGCCGTACCCACAATGCAGGTGGGCGACTCCTCGACGGGCGCACCTGGGACGAGATGCCGCCGGAGCGACCCGTGCCAGATGTATATGAGCAACAGACGCTCGTGTAGGCACAGGAGAGAGCAAGAGAGAACACTCTATGCAGCAGATTATTACCGCCAAGCTGAAACTGTTGACCACCCCTAAGCAGCACCAGTTGCTCAGGCAGACGCAGTTGGCCTATCGTGACGCGCTCAATGCGGTGAGTCACTACGCCTTCGAGCATGGCAAAACCAGTAGTACTCTCACGCTCCATCGAGGGATGTATGTAGAGTTGCGTACCCGCTATCGTCTCCCCTCCCAACTGGCGTGTAGCGTGGAACGACAGGTGGCCGCTACCTACAAGGGACTGTGGACCAAGCTCTTGAAGAACAAAGAGCATCGCCGCAAGAAGATTACGAAGAAACGCTTCAAGGGATTGGATCAGCCACCTCACTATAGTTCCCCAACGGTGGAATATACCTATGAACGAGACTACACCTTTAAGTGCGATCAACAGGTGAGTGTCGGCACCCTCAACGGACGTATTCTCATCCCGTACCAGGGCTACGACAAGCATCTCGCGCTTATCCAACATGGAACACGCATCGGCGATGCCAAGCTCTGGTACGATACACCAAAGAAAACCTTTTATCTCCTCGTTTCTCTGAAGATCGACATGCCTGACCCCGCTTGTACACAACTACAAGAGGCGGTCGGCATCGATGTGGGCATTCGCTATCTGGCGGTGACCTCAACGGAGACAGGGGCGGCCACCTTTCATGCAGGGAAACGAGTTCGCCATCAAGCCAACCATTACGCGCGACTCCGCAAACGCTTGCAGCGTAAAGGCACTCGCGGGGCAAAACGCCGCTTAAAGCGCATTGCTCAGCGAGAGAGACGGTTGAAGTTGCAAGCAAACCATGTGGTCGCCAAGCAGATCATCATGCAGCATCCTCATACCTTGATCGGCCTGGAACAGTTGACCGATATTCGAGAACGGACTAAGCGCCGAAAACGCAAACGCAAGAAGAACGGCAAAGGCTATGAGCCAGTCTCCCCAAAGGCCCGCAAAGCTAATCGCGTGTACTCGCAATGGTCCTTTGCTGAACTGCATACGCTCATCAGCTATAAAGCGGCGCTCTCCGGTTCGCTCGCTATCAAGGTCGATGCGTATAAGACCTCGCAAGCCTGCCCGATGTGCGGGTATACCGCTAAGGAGAATCGCCCGGACAAAGGGCTGCTCTTTGTGTGTCAGAACCCGGACTGTCGGTACACGCTCCATGCTGATCTGATTGGCGCAAGAAATGTGGTCATGAGAACGCTCTTGCTTAGACAGGATTGGAGCAAGACGGGGCATCTGTCAATTGTCCCTGATGCATCGGACGAAGAAGCCAAAGCGGCACGCCGGAAACGGTATGCCGAGTTGCGGTGGAGTCCAGATGTAAGCCGCAAGGCAAGCCTCCGGGATCTTCCCGGAGGCGATTGACCTGGAAGAACAAAGATGTCTGTACAGCTAATTGTAGCATGTTTGCCTGTTATATAATGTTGTTGTACGAGAGATTATCCTTTACCTGGAAGGAGTACAACATGGATGTTTATCGCGCGCTTAATGCGGATGTGCCGCAATTGCTCTTTACGGTGCTGCACCAGTCTGGCCCCACCTTTCCTGACGAGGATTTTACGCGCACCGTGATCGCGCTGCACCTGGATATACGCAAACAGGCGCAGGAGGTGGGAGAAGAATTGCAGCAATGGCTACAACAGCAGGCCGGGCAGGAGGCCGAGGAGACTGCGCGCAAATTACAACGTCTCGGTCTGCTGGCGGAAACGGCAAATGTGGAAGCGGTTCAGGAAGCAATTGAACGCGACTTTCGCCGTTTCGCGGGTCGTGTTGGGTCGGAGTCTGTGCTGGGTATGCAGGGTTCGGGCGAAGAGGTCTTTGCCGAGACGATGCCGCTTGACGCAAACCTGGCGAAGCGCGTGGCTGATGGGCGCGAATATATGGCCTCGCTGGGATTTAAGCCTGGTCAGGGGCCACTGCACGAGGCATGGCTGCTCTTTCGCGGCTCAATACATTATGACGTTATGGAACATATCGTGCGTGACCGCATGGGTATTTATGTAGGCACGCACGGGGCGCATATCGAAAATGTAGGGCGCACTTCTTTCGGTACCTATAACCTCGTTTACCAGCTTGGCGAGGAACTGACCGCCGACCTTGCCAGCGATGCGCAGACGCAAGAAGTCACGTTTGCTTTTAGTAAAGGTCCTTTCCACTATAGTGATTTCCGGCGCGATGTTTCTGCTCTCATGGAGCAAATAGGAGAACGAAGTGACCTGCTTCACGTCTCATTCTGGCAGCGCAAACTTGGCCTGGGGACGGGCAAAGAGTTCGTTTTGCGCCTGCGTCTGCCAGCAGACGAAGACGCTTTGCGCGAAGCGATTGTAGCAATCGCGGACGCCGGACGAGTAGGTAAGGAAACGATCATCAAACGCGGCAAGATGCTGTTGGGCAGAAGAGTGCTATAACTTTATGACACCATGAAATGCTGGTTGCCTCACAATATAGTGATTTTTTCATGCGGGCATGGTAAACTAGGAGCCATCAAAGAACATATTATGAGGGAAGAGGTGTTTTCATGGCGCGAGAGGAATTTCCGCTGGAACGACAATTGCGAAAAGATATACAGGATGCGCAACGCGCGCGCGATCAACTGAAGCTTGACACGCTGCGTATGGCGTTGGGAGCTATTCACAATCTCGAAGTGGCGCGTACCGACCGCAAGAACCCGGAGTTCGGGCAACCGCTCACCGAAGGAGATACGCTAAAAGTGCTGGAGCAGGAGATCAAGAAGCGTAGCCAGGCCATTCCTTTCTATGAACAGGCCGGGCGCACAGAACTGGTCGAAAAAGAACAGCGCGAGATGGAGATTTTGCAACACTACGTGCAGGGTACTCAATTGAGCGACGACGACCTGCGCGCGATTGTAGCGAAGCTGATCGACCAGAACGGCAAAGAATTTCGCAAAGTGATGCCGCTCGCCGCGAAGGAGACGAAAGGACGCGCCGAAGGATCGCGCGTGCAACAGATGGTGCGAGAAATGACTGCATAAGCTGATCAAAATATCACTAGAAAACTGGCAGAGTTTAGAACATCTAAACTCTGCCTGTTGTTCCTCCAGGTTAATCGGCTGGATTCTATCTCATCTAAAAAGAGCGGTAATTCGTATCATTAGTAGGATTGCTGTGCATTATTACGTCTTGACAAAGAATGACACAGGCTCGTACCATATCAGTTGAATGCTTGAATTGGCTAAAAAGCCCATGTGCAAGTTTTCTTACCGATCTCGGCGGTCTGAGAAAGAAGGTGTCTGTGGGCGATTCGC
>JBOGTO010000378.1:0-6333 GCA_050695155.1 Ktedonobacteraceae bacterium | reverse complement strand
CTGTCATCCTGAGCGCAGCGAAGAATCTATGTGACCGGATGAGAGATCCTTCGCTGCGCTCAGGATGACAGGGTATCGCGTTCAGGATGACAGAGTATCAAGAGCATTTTTCGTCACGCGCCAGTTGACGGTGGGCAAGATCAGATTTTCGTCGATATGCGCGTGATGCTGGATGGCAAGTTCGATCAACGAGTCGAGTACTGACCCGTTCAGCAGATGCGGTTCGAGTCCTAGTTCGATCAGCCGCGTATGAGAGGCATGGTAATAGTGTTGCTCTGCCTCAACGCGCGGATTCGGCAGGAAGCGCATCTGGGCTTCTAGCCTGAAACGTTTGCTTTGATCGACAACCATCTCTGCCAGTTCGATCAGCGAGAATTGTTCTGTGAACTGGTTGAAGACGCGATACTCGCCTTCGCTGGGCGGTGTAATGATCGCCAGTTCAATACATCTGATAGTATCCAGCAAGTTGATGTAGCCGCGTGTTTGCTGACCCTCACCGTACACGCTGAGCGGGTAGCCTGCGGCAGCCTGCACACAGAAGCGATTGAGCGCTGTCCCGTAGATCTGGTCATAGTCGAAACGGGTTGCCAGGCGCGCGTCTTGCAGGGTTTGTTCTGTCTCAACACCATAGACAATGCCCTGATTCAGGTCAGTGGCGCGCAGACCCCAGATTTTGCAACAAAACATGATGTTATGGCTATCATGTACTTTACTTAAATGATACATGGAGCCAGGTTGTTTTGGATAGGGCAACACATCCGAACGGCCTTTATGGTGGATCTCGATAAAGCCCTCTTCGATGTCAATATTGGGCGTGCCGTATTCGCCCATCGTCCCCAGTTTGACAAGGTGGCACTCAGGCGCGAACTCTTTGATGGCGTACAGGACATTAAGCGTGCCGATGACGTTGTTGGTTTGCGTGTAGACGGCGTGTTCGCGGTCAATCATGGAATAGGGCGCGGAACGCTGTTCGGCAAAATGTACGACCGCTTCGGGGCGCACATCTTGAAAGACTGAGCTAAGCGCTTCATATTCCAGCGTATCGCCAATGCATACCTGTATCTGCCGCCCGGAGATTTCGCGCCATGCCGCGACCCGTTCGTGTAAATTCCCGATGGGCGTCAGGCTGTTGAAGCCGCGTTCAAGGTCAAAGTGCCTGCGCGATAAGTTATCGAATATAGTAACATCGTGTCCTTTGCTGGAAAGGTAGAGTGATTGCGGCCAGCCCAGGTAGCCATCACCCCCCAGGACGAGAATACGCATAGTTCCTCCATGCTTGACCAACTGGTCATGAGATGTTTATTTGCTGCGGATAGCTCATGAGAGCGATGTTCCAGATAAGCTCCGCAGGGATGTTGCTTATTAGTAATAAATCATACAGCATACATTTCGTCACGGGCAAACGTATACGGGTTGTGGTTCTTTAGGATGATATGTAGATGCGTTTGCATCGCCCTCGATCAAGGTTGAGTGAACCTGCCAGGGCGACCGCAAGGGTCTCCACCCTTCATCCTCTCCACCCCCGCCCCTACTATGACTGCGGGAACGGCTCCCTTTATGTGTCTTTCTGCCATAGTGGGCAAGTGCTATAATCGCACCAATCAAACCTATTTGTAGTTGAGAGGTGAGCAGAATGAACATGCAGAGCATTGAACCTGTGATGGTTGTTGATCTCTTCCCACAGGAACGCAAACTTTTACTGGAACTTTTTTCTGAACTTTCAGAAGACGACTGGCATAGACCCACCGTTTGTGCGGGATGGACGGTCAGGGATATTGGGCTGCATCTCCTGGGAGATGATATGGGGTATATTTCTGGTAAAAGAGATCATTTCATTAACCCCTTCTTCGCAAACAAAGATATGGAGCAGTGGGAGAGCCTGGTTAAAAATATTAACGAAGCAAACGAATTGTGGGTGCAGGTAACACAACGTATAAGCCCGGCATTGCTCTCTGCTTTGCTAGAGTTGACTGGAAAACAGTTCCATAAGTATATCTCGTCGCTGGATCAGATGGCGATGAATGGGGCCGTTAGCTGGGCCGGACCGGATGCCGCAATAGCCTGAAAAATTATCCCGTTCTTTGGGCGAGTATGCGTTCAAAGATTGCGATGAGCGTTTGGGCAGAGATGGTTTGCCCGGCCAGGGCATCCAGCCCGACGGCTCGTTCGCGCAGACCCTCACGCAAGATGGCTTGTTCTTGCGGAGTATGGCCCAGCAGCGCGGCCAGTTTATCGGTGTCCCAGTGGAGCAACACGCCTGCCTGGAGCAGCGTGCCTGCGCGGCGGCGAATCATGTCCAGCCCTACCACTTTGAGAGCGCCGGAGATGACTTCGTAGGGTGAAAGTGAGCCGTAGCAGGCGCGTCTGAGGATGGCTTCGCGCTCGCGGGTTACTGGCTGCTTGATGCGGTCGCGCTGCGCGTGTGCTTCGGTCGGTGATACGACACGAGTTTCGATGCCCAATTCGCGCAAGGTAGCTACCCATGTTTCGCCCAGCCAGCGATAGCTTTCTACCAGGTCGGGCAATGCCAGGGGATGACCGGCGGGCAGCAGCACATCCAGGCCGAGCAGGTGCGGCCCGACCAATACCGCTGTGCCGCCAGCGCGCCTGTGATAAATGGGAAGAGGATGATTTGCAAGCGCCTGCGTATTGAGGATGGTGGGCTGCTGAGAAAAGCCCAGCACAAGGCCCTCCGGCTCTGCCTGTGACCAGTACAGAGTTGGAGGGTCGCCGGGCGAGGCGGAGGCGATCAATTGCTCACTGAAATCAATGTGCTTTTGTTGATCGTCGATGGCGAGCGGCAACACCCGCCAATTATACATCGAAACTGGTTGCAAGGTCTTTCTCCGCGGATGCGCGTTTGATCCAGCCCACGATGGCCGCGATCAGCGCCAGACCGCCTCCCGCGAGCAGCGATATGGGCGCGCCATAGAGGTGCGCGAGTCCACCTGCGAACAGGTTGCCCAACGGAACGCTGCCGGCAAACACCAGCATGTAGACGCTCATAACTCTGCCGCGCAAATGGTTGGGCGCGATGGTTTGAAGAGTGGTATTAGCGATGGCGGACAGGGTGATTTGCGCGAAACCAACGCTGGCGATCAACAGCAGGGAGAGCTGGTAGATGGGCGAGAGAGCAAACAAGATTTCCAATATACAGAAAGCCAGCGTACCAAGTAGCATGAAGCGAATACTTGGCCGGTTGTTGCCCCAGGCGATCCACAACGCCGAGATGAGCGACCCCAGTCCAAAGGCAGCCGAGATGAAGCCGAACCCCGCTGCTCCTGAATGCAGCACATCGGTGGCGAAGAGTGGCAACATTACATTGAAGTTAATGCCGAACAGGGATACCACCCCGATTACAGCAATGACCAGCAGCACGGCTGGCGTGCGTTTGACGTAGGCAAGACCCTCACCCAGGCTCTGCCAGGTGTTTTGCTTTGGCGCGTCGAGTTGCTTGCTGTGCAGGTAAGACAGCCCATGCAGACTTTTCATGTCGATCAGGGCCAGCCCAACTATCACGGCTATGAAGCTGAGGGCGTTCATCAGGAAGAGTGGCGCGATGCCCAGCCAGGCGATGATGAGTCCGCCCAGCCCAGGGCCAATCACGCGCGCCATGTTGAAAAGCGATGAGTTCAGCGCGATAGCGTTGGGCAGGTCTTCGCGTCCCACCATCTCAACCACGAACGCCTGGCGTGTGGGCATATCAAAGGAGTTAGTGAGGCCCAGCAGGCTTGCCAGTACCAAAATGTGCCAGACTTGCACATAGCCTGTGGCAACCAGCGCCCACAATATGGCGGCTTGAATCATAGCAGACGATTGAGTAAATAGTAATACTTTGCGTTTAGGCAGTCGATCTGCCAGCACTCCGCCGAAAAGTGAGAGGAGCATGACGGGTAAGAATTGGAGCGCACCCACGACGCCCAATAACCAGGCGCTGTGCGTCAATTCTAGCACCAGCCACGCCTGCCCGATCGATTGCATCCAGGTGCCAATCAGGGAAATCATCTGGCCGAACCAGAACAGCCGGAAATTGCGGTGTCGCAGGGCGATAAAGGTGCGTGACAAGCCATGCGCTTGTTGTGGTTCGGCGATGATTTCGGGAACCGAACCCTCTTTATCTCCCGAAGTAATAGTTTGCATAAAGTTCCAATCCAGGTCAGGGACCGCGTAGATTATAATGAGTTATCTGATAATTGTTTGCGCTTATGCTCGTGGCGCTCGATATTTGCCTCAAGTGCAGCGCGCATCTGTTCCAGCCCCGCCATTTTTTGCTCGATGATTTGCAATTGGCGACGGAGAAGTTCGTCGCCCCGGTCTAACTGAGCAATCTTAGCAGCAGCCTCGGTTTCTTGCCTGTAGGCTTCTTTCAAGATCCCACGTTCGTCATCCACTTCTAGCATGGCGCGAATATCGGCCAGAGAAAAACCAAGCAGGTCACGTAATTTTTTAATATGTTCTAAGCGGTGAATATCTTCATCGCTATAACGCCGGTAATTGCCCTCGGTACGCCCGGTGGGCGGTAAAAGGCCAACCTCTTCATAGTAGCGCAAGGTGCGTTTCGTCAGCCCTGTTTGTGCCGCAACCTGCTCGATAGAGTAAAAACGTAGAGCATCAGTATTTTCTGAAAAGAAATGTTCATCTGTGGCTATCATCATTGAAAACCTCCCAAAAACAGCTATATACAGCACAAGCACCGGGGGTCTGCATATATTATACAACAAGATTACCGTTTACGTCAATGTTATAGTGACGGTATACTGGCCGTAATATGCCATAATAAGATACGACTTTCTGTTACTTGACAGTGAAAAAGAAGTTAGTTACACTGTTCTTATGAATGAACAATCAGTTCGATATAGCGAACAAGACGAAACGAATGAGGGGGCAATGCAGGTTGCGCCCGCGCCGATGGTGGAACGCGCTTTTCGCCTGCTCGATCTTTTGAGCGCTACTGAGGAGGGTTTGACGCTGTCGGACCTGGCTCGTTCGCTCAATATGAGCAAGGGCAGTCTGCATGGATTGCTCAAAACGCTGGAAGGCAGTGGAGCGATAGAGCAGCTAGAGGACAGGCGGTTTGTGCTGGGTCCGCGCATCTATGATCTGGCGCAGGCCTATATTCAGCGCGCGGGGCTGCGTCACTTTGCGCTGCCTGCTATGCGCCGCCTGGCGAGTAGTACGAGCGAGACGGTGTGCCTGGGACGCATAGAGCAGCATGGTGTGCGCATCATCGAAAGTGTTGTAGATGAAAGGGAGCAGGCTGGTCTTCATATAGCCGCGCGGCGAGGAATGCGTTTACCGTTGCTGGCTGGAGCCTGCGGTGTTATCGTGCTGGCGTCCTGGCCGGTAGCGCAACGAGAGAATTATTTACGCTCGCACCCGTTGCCGCGCTTCACAGAGCATTCGATTACAGACCCGCAACACTTCCTGACCCGTGTGGAAGAAGCCACGCGTACAGGCGTGAGCATCGATCACGAGGAATATCTGGATGGCGTCAACGCTGTATCTATGCCTATTTATGGCGCTGGCGGTGGACTGGTGGCCTTGCTCTGGATTGTTGGCTTTGCTTCGCGTTTCAAGGATGAAGTGCTGGTGGGCGCTGCCGAACAATTGCGCGTGGAAGCGATGGCGGTTTCACAGTCACTGGGCGCGAAGCCAGGGTAGGACGTTTTCGTGAAAGGAGGCTGCGATGCGCGAACTTATCACCTTGCGTGTCAATGGCGAAAGCCACGAAATAGCGATTTTACCGCACCATACATTACTGGAAGTGCTGCGCGAAGACATGGGTTTGATAGGCACCAAGCATGGCTGCGAACTGGGCGAATGCGGAGCCTGCACAGTGCTAATCGATGGTTTGCCGGAGCTTTCCTGTCTGATTCTGCCTGTCGAGGTACAGGGGAGCGAGATCACTACTATAGAAGGCGTGGAAGCAAACGGTAAACTCCATCCTTTGCAGGAAACCTTCGCTGAACTGGGAGCGGCCCAGTGTGGTTACTGCACGCCGGGCATTCTGCTGTCGGGCATCGCGCTTTTACGCGATCATCCACAGCCCACGCGCGCGCAAATGCAGGAGGCGCTGGCGGGCAACCTGTGTCGCTGTACCGGGTATACGAAAATCTACGAAGCGGTAGAAGCCGCCGCGCAACGCATGGGACAGAGTGGAGGCGCAAGATGAGCAAACTACCTTTGAACGAACCCATGTCTCCTGCCTCTCATGCGCCGTACAAAGTGATTGGCACGCCTCGCCCCAAAGTTGACGCCTATGCCAAAGTGACCGGACGCGCCCTCTACGCTGATGATATTATGCTGCCGCGCATGGTTTATGGGCGGCTGTTG
>JBOGTO010000377.1:0-6894 GCA_050695155.1 Ktedonobacteraceae bacterium | reverse complement strand
GCGGTCGCCTGCGAGGAATGACAGGCCCGGCTTTGGTCGTTGAAATCCATTTAAGGAAAATCGAATATGAATCACAATCTCGTACAGCTAAGCAAGACAATTTCACATGCGCTGCGTCATGCGCCCGAACAATAAAAATTTTCTTGAATAATCCTTCCGACTGTGATATAATCCTATGCTAGCAATGCAAGCGGAGAACTTTATCCGCGCATGAACTAACATGAAATACACACGCTCTTTGATCGACGAAAGCCCTGGTGTACCTCAAACTGTTTGGGAGCTACTGTGGTTGGGGTTACGTGAAGAACGCGGCGCAATTCGATGCTACACTTCACCCATAGCTAAGGGAACCCGTTTGTCGATGTGAAAAGAGCGGAGGATCACAAGGGAGGATCTAGTTTTTGGCAAACGTTATCTCAATGAAGCAGCTTCTCGAAGCAGGCGTTCACTTCGGGCATCAGACCCGTCGCTGGAACCCCAAAATGAAGCCGTTCATCTTTATGGACCGCAACGGCATTCACATCATTGACCTGCAACAAACGGTCACTCGCCTGAACGAGGCTTACAAGTTCGTCGAACAGCTCGCGGCGAGCGGTGGAACCATCCTGTTTGTTGGCACCAAGAAGCAGGCCCAGGAGGCTGTGGCCGAAGAAGCCAAACGTTGCGGCATGTTCTACGTCAACCAGCGCTGGCTCGGTGGTATGCTTACCAACTTCCAGACCATCCAGTCGCGCATCCGCTACCTGCGCGATCTGGAAGCGCGGCGCGATCGCGGCGATTTCGAGCGCCTGCCCAAAAAAGAAGTGCAGCACTTACAGGACGATATGGCGCGCCTGGAGCGCATTCTGGGCGGCATTAAAGATATGCGCCGCCTGCCCAATGCGTTGTTTATCATTGACACCCGCAAAGAGCGCACCGCCGTGTTAGAGGCGCGCCGCCTGGACATTCCTATCGTCGCGCTGGCCGATACCAACTGTGACCCCGATGAGATGGATTACCCCATTCCGGCCAACGATGACGCCATTCGTGCTGTGCGCCTGCTGTGTACCAAGATCGCAGATGCCGTCATTGAAGGACGCCGCGAACTGGAAGCCCGCCAGAAAGACAACGAACCAAGCGATGTCGAGGTTGCTGCCGGACCAGAGGCAGAGCCAACTTCAGAGCAGCCTGCTGAGGTAGCCTATTCAACCGATGCGGATGTAGCGACGAGTAACCACGTTGAGGGAGCAACGCACCCCGTGGAAACGGAGTTAATCCCGGAAGAAGCATCATTGTAGGGGTCGGCGCATTGCCCCCCCTCCCGATTCGTTGGGGCAAGCAACAACTGAGAGAGCGGGAGAGAGGGAAGCTGTTCCCATCTCCCGCTTCAGTTTGTAATCAAAATCATGCGAAAGCATTTTTGTCAAGCACTCAGGTGTATAAATAGGTGGTCAAAAGCGATTGGCTTTTCATCCAAACCTGAGTATCATCATAAATGAGATTGAGGAGTAAGCAGACCATGGACTATTCTGCCGCAGATGTCAAGAAGTTGCGCGAAGAGACGGGCGCGGGCTTCGCCGATTGTAAAACCGCTTTGACCGAGGCCAAAAGCTGGGGCGACGCGGTCAAGCATCTTGAAGCTCGTAGCGCTCGCAAGGCCGAGAAGATGATGGCAGCGGACCGCGAAACCAGAGAAGGTGGCGTCTTTTCCTACGTGCATCATAACCACAGAGTGGGCGTGTTATTGGAACTCAACTGTAGCACCGATTTTGTGGCGAACAGCGAGACTTTCCGCCATCTTGCTAACAATCTGGCATTGCAAATCGCGGGTGTGGCTCCCAAATACGTGAACTTCGAAGACGTGCCTGTTGAGGTTGTCGAAAAGGTTCGCAACGAAATCCTGGAAGACCCTTCGATGGCGCGGGTTCCAGCAGAGAGGCGCGACGAAGTCATCAGCGGCAAACTCAAGAAGCAACTTGGCGAGCAGGTTTTGATGATGCAGCCCTGGGTCAAGGATGAAGCAGTGATTGTCGGCGACCTTGTGAAAAAGGTGATCGCCGAAACCGGTGAGAACATTGTGCTGCGGCGCTTCAGCCGATTCGCGCTGGGCGAGTAATGCACACGGAGACAGCCGATAAGGTTGTCTCCACCTTTTCGCATGGGAGAAGCACTACACATGTCGCAACAGACATCATCCACATCAAACCTGGTGTATCAGCGAATCCTGTTAAAGTTGAGTGGCGAGGCGTTGTGTACGCGCAAGGGCTTCGGCATTGATGCCGAAATGGTGCGACGCATCGCCGGTGAAATCAAACGAGTCCATGATCTGGGCGTAGAAATCGCTATCGTTATCGGTGGCGGCAATATCTGGCGCGGCGCTGATGCAGCCGCTACGGGCATTGACCGCGCGACCGCCGATTATATGGGTATGCTGGCAACCGTCATGAATGCCCTGGCGATGCAGGACGCTATGGAAAAGCTGGGTATGGTGACACGGGTGCAGACCGCTATCGAGATGCCCCCCGTCGCCGAGCCGTTCATTCGTCGCCGCGCGGTGCGTCACCTGGAAAAGGGCCGCGTCGTCATCCTGGCGGCGGGCAGCGGCAACCCGTTTTTCACTACCGACACGGCAGCCGCTCTACGCGCTGTTGAACTCAACGCTCAAGTGTTACTGAAAGCAACCAAAGTGGATGGTGTCTACGACGATGATCCCATGCAAAATGCGAACGCCCGGAAGTTCGAGGAATTGAGCTACATGCGCGCTCTCACGATGGATCTGAAAGTCATGGACAGCACCGCGCTTTCCATGTGCAAGGACAACCTCCTGCCCATTGTGGTGTTCAACCTCAATGAAGCAGGCGCGTTGGAAGCTATTATGCGCGGGCAGAAGCGCGGCACGCTGGTACATGATATGGAGGAACCGGAATGGAGCGTCAGTCGTTAAAACCTTAGAGAGAGCCATGCCGCTTATATGGTACACTCTCCAATGGAAAGGCGGGGGCGCGTTGCGTTGCGCTAACGCTAAAACGAAAGGGAGCATTGCTATGGTAGACGATTTATTCGGAGATGCAGAGCGACGTATGCAGAAGGCGGTCGAGGCCCTGAGACAGGACATATCCTCGATTCGCACTGGTCGAGCCAGTTCAGCATTAATCGAGCGGATAACGGTTGACTATTATGGCACACCGACGCCTATTAACCAGGTGGCCTCCATTTCTATCCCGGAGGCGCGTCTGCTCGTGATTCAACCCTGGGACCGCAAAATGCTGATAGACATCGAAAAGGCGATTCAGAAATCAGACCTGGGCATCAATCCCAATAATGATGGTCAGGTGATCCGCCTCGCTATCCCTCCGCTTAACGAAGAACGTCGTCGTGATATGGTCAAGACCCTCCACAAAAAACTGGACGAACACAAAGTTGCTATTCGCAACGTTCGCCGGGATGCTCAGGATAAGTTACGCGATCGTGAGAAAAAGAAAGAAGTTTCCGAAGACGAGCTGAAACGTAGCTCCGAACGGCTACAAAAGCTCACCGACCGCTACATCGATGAGATGGATAAGGTCGGCAAATCAAAGGAACTGGAGATTCTGGAGGTCTAACATTGTCCAGGCTTCAAAACTATTTCACTTCAACGAAAGGAAATAGCGCACCGCAGTCGCAAACCGCTACCGTCATACAACCTGTATACGAGCAGACACCTCAAGTGCGCCATCTCGCCATCATCATGGATGGCAACGGGCGCTGGGCCACCAAACGGCACCTGCCTCGCCTCGCCGGGCATAAGGCCGGTGTCAACGCGCTCAGGCGTATCCTCGAATGTGCGGTTGACGAACATATCGAAATGCTCAGTGTCTACGCCTTTTCAACCGAGAACTGGGGGCGACCTCGCACCGAGGTTGAAGGGCTAATGCGTCTCTTCTGGGAGACGATCCGCTCTGATATTGAGAAGTTGCATCGTGAAGGAGTACGGCTGCGCCACCTGGGCCGTCTGAAAGACCTTTCACCCGATATTCAAAAGGCCGTGCAGGATTCGATTGATCTGACGAGCAATAATACCCGTATCGGCCTCAACGTCTGTTTCAATTATGGCGGACGCGCCGAACTGGTGGACGCGGTGCGCCAGATCATCGCCGATGGGCGCGACCCCGATACCATCGACGAGGACATGATTAGCTCCTACCTCTATACGCGCGACTTACCCGATCCCGATATGGTGATCCGTACCGCCGGGGAGATGCGCGTCAGTAACTTCTTGCTCTGGCAGTCGGCCTATAGCGAATACTATGCCACACCCACCCTGTGGCCCGATTTCGGCAAAGAAGATTTACGCGCCGCGCTGGATAGCTTCCATCGCCGCCAGCGACGCTTTGGACGACTCGCCACTTCATAGGCTATAATATGGGTGAAGTCCAATTTCGCCAGGTTTTTGCTCCAGGGGAGCAATACCTGTTTGCGACAAGGAGAGATGTGCAACCCGTAAGCCAGCAAGAGGCGCAAACGATTATGGCCGAAAAAGCCAAAAAGCAATGGTATCGCTCATTAGGTCAGCGCAGCCTGACCGCTCTTATCGGCATACCGGTGGTGCTGGCCTGTGTATGGCTGGGCGGCTGGTGGGCCTTTGCCGCCTGCGCCTTCTTAGTTGGTTGGGGAGCCTATGAACTCCGGCGCATGATGCTCCACGAGGGGTATCGCCCGTTAATAATCATTAGCGCGGCCTTGAGCTTGCTCTTCCTGGTTGCCGCCATGCTCCCGCAGCAGCGACCATTGCTGCTCGAAGCTGGTCTATCACTGGCGCTGCTGGTAACATTCCCCATCCTCTTTTTCCGCAAGCAGTTGGATGGAACAGTGGTAGACTGGTCGCTCACCCTGGCTATCGCCATCTACCTGGGCTGGCCTTTGAGTTTGATCCTCTTGCTGCGCGGTTTTCAGATCGGGTTTAGCAGCGGTTTATGGTGGGTGCTGGCGTTGATACTGGGGGTATGGGGTTTCGACACGGGCGCCTTCTTCGCGGGTCATTTTTTCGGACGACACAAACTCGCGCCCAACATCAGCCCCGGCAAAACCTGGGAAGGCGTGGTTGGCGGCCTCATTTTTTCGGTCGCGGCAGCTTTGCTCTTTACCGTGCGCCCGCTGGGCGTAAACTGGTTGCTGGCGATCCTGCTTGGCCTGCTGGTTGGCGTGGCTGCCACCCTGGGTGACCTGGCCGAATCACTCATCAAGCGTCAGACGCATGTCAAAGATAGCGGCCAATTTATGCCAGGACATGGCGGCATCCTCGATCGCATCGATAGCCTGCTCTTCGCAGTCATCGTGGTCTATCTCTTCGCGCAATTCATCGGCAAGCTATAAGCCTGGAAATCACTTGAATGGGATAAGAAACGGCGAGGCGTCGCCTTCTGTGCATCCACAATAGAAGGTCATCGCGTGTTTCCTTTTGAGCCTGCCTCGTGGTAGAATAGAGATGGCAACGAATGCCGCTACATCGTGTTTGAAGTAGTTCATAGTAGACAAAACGAAGATACAGGGGCGAACGAGTTCGATAGAATGATGCGTTCGCCCATCAATTTTGATGGTTTCCCTGACTGGTTGAGATAGAGCGAGATGAGTAGTTTTCCCCGGCGCATAGCGCTGCTTGGCAGCACCGGCTCAATCGGGCAGCAGACACTGGATATTGTGCGCTGTTTCCCCGGACATTTTCAGGTGGTCGCGCTGGCGGCTCGTAGCAATGTTGAATTGCTGGCGCAGCAGGCGCGGGAATTTCATCCTGCCTTTGTCGCCTGCTTCGCTGATATGCCTGGAAGCGAGCAAGCCGCGCGCGCGGCCTTGCCCGGCGTGCTGATTGGCGAACAGGGCTTACTGGCGGTAGCTACGCACCCGGATGTCGATATCGTCGTCGCGGCCACTTCTGGCCTGATGGGTTTGCGGCCCACGCTGGCAGCTATTCATGCCGGGAAAACCATCGCATTGGCTAACAAAGAAACGCTGGTCATGGCGGGACACCTGGTGATGCAGGCTGCGCGCGAACATAACGTGTCAATCTTGCCTGTGGATAGCGAACACAGCGCCATCTGGCAATGTTTGCGCGGTGAGAACGCTGGCGAGGTCAGGCGCTTGATCTTGACGGCCTCCGGCGGACCGTTTCGCCGTTCCACACTTGAAGAGGTGCGCGCGGTGACGGTCGAGCAGGCGCTGGCGCATCCCACCTGGCATATGGGACCGAAAATCACCATTGACTCCGCGACCCTCATGAATAAGGGGCTGGAGGTCATCGAGGCGCACTGGCTTTTTGACGTGTCTTACGAGCAAATCGAAGTCGTTGTACACCCTGAAAGTATCATTCACTCGATGGTCGAGTTTGTCGATGGCTCTCTCAAGATGCAGGCCAGCCTGCCCAGTATGCATCTGCCCATCCAGGATGCCCTCAGCTATCCCGCGCGCCTGGATACCGCAGACACGGGATTGGTACGCGAGCTGCGCTGGCCGGAAGTGGCGCGGCTCAACTTTGAAAACCTGGATAGTGCGCGTTTCCCCTGCTTCAAGTTGGCGCGGCAGGCGGCGCAATATGGCGGCACCTATCCCAGCGTGCTGGTAGGAGCCGATGAAGAGGCCGTCGCGCTCTTCCTGGCAGGCAAGCTCTCGTTCCCAGGCATTGCCGAACTGATCGAAGCTGTGCTGGAACGTCACCAGCCCATCTATCAGCCGGACATCCCAACTATTCTGGAAACAACCGCCTGGGCGCGTAAAACCGCGCGCGAACTCTATAGTACCATAGCTAGTGTTACGTAGTTGGTGCGAGGGCGACCGCAAGGGTCCCCTCCCCGCATCCGCTCCACCCCCGCCCCTACAATGACTACGACGGGATGCGGGGTGTTCATTGTAAGGGCGGGCGCGGATGTTGGGATGGGAGGGGAC
>JBOGTO010000376.1:0-54096 GCA_050695155.1 Ktedonobacteraceae bacterium | reverse complement strand
CTTCGCTGCGCTCAGGATGACAGGGTACTGGTTTTTCGATGATAGGGTATTGGTTTCTCCTGGTGAGCAAGTAAACGCTCAATAATTGCCCCGATCCCCTCATTAGCCTGCATATTCCAGGCTTTGTAGGCCCGAATGCTGTTTGTCTTTTCAGTCAGCAGCGTTGGGGTTTTTGCTATGCGAACCAACAGTTCTTGTAAGGACGCAGCTTCCAGGCACACCCAGCCCAGCTCATGTCGCTCGATGAATTGCAGATTGGCGCTCTCCTGACCCGCAATAAAGGAAGTGACGAGAAACGGCTTTTCCAGCGTAAACGCTTCTGATATGAAGCTGGCCCCCGCTTTGCCAGCTATCACATCCGCCGCAGCCATGTAGGGGGCAATGTTTTCAGTAAAAGGAAGAGTGCATACCTGTTTGTAGGCGGCAAAACGCGCGGCCATGCTCTTGTTGTTGCCGGTAGCCAGTATTATTTGCACCGGTGCGCCCGAACTCAACAGGCTTTCAATAGTTCGATCAATTCCAGCAGACCCTTTCGCTCCTCCCTGCAAAAAGATGGTGAAAACGGTGGGATCAAAACCGAGAACTGCCAGCGTTTCGCCTTTGCTGTCGAGCGTAGTCTCTGAAAATTGACGCCGCACCGGCCTGCCTGTCAGATAAAGATGGTGCTTATCAATCCCCTCAGCTAGAGCCTGGGCGAAGATTTCCTGTGTTGGAGCGAGGTAGGCAGCGGCCTGTTTCTCGCTAAACCAGGTCATATGCACCTGTCCCAGGTCGGTAAGCTGAAAGACAAGCGGCACAGGCTCTTGCCAGCGTTCAAGAGCGCGCGCGGTCGCATAGGCTATCATAGCATGAGTTGTGATGATAAGCTGGGGTTGGACGCGCTTTATGAGATCGAGCAAGCGCCTGCGGCCCAAAAGCGTCAGCGCGCGTTGCAACCATAATGAGGCCATCGCATTGTTGGTGAAGGCATATTGCCAGCTTAGAAACTGCAAAGCATGGCGACTCATCAAGGCATACCATCCATCCACAAGCTTAGATTGAGGATCATCGATGATGACTTCATAGCGCGTTGCGAGCACCTCTTTGAGCGACTGCGCGAGATTCAAATGCCCACCTCCGGTGTGGGTGGTTAGAATCAAAATAGTAGGCTTCACTGTCTTTACTACCGCCTTCTATCAGGGGATGAGCATGGAGCCACTATTTTGTTGCGCTGCACCACCCTGTGGTTGAGGCGACTCGATCACCTTTATTTCGACAATGCTGGCGCGCCGGGCAATTCTTCGCTGGCGTATCCTGCGCATCAACAACGTGAAGAGAAAGAGCGCGACCAGCAGCGCGAGCGCGAGGCTAGATAGCGAGCCAAAAACAGCCGCCGCCTCTTCCCAACTTCTGGCAAAGGCAAAGCCCAGGCCCAGCGAAATAATGACACTCAGCGTCTGTCCACTGATATCCCAGAACAAAAAGTTAGGGTAAGGGTATTGTTCCAATCCCGCTACTATATTGACCGGGCCACCGAGTACCACGATGAGAAAGCGCGTAATAAAGATCGTCCAGCCGGCTCTACGCCTGAAGTACGCGCGCCCTCGCTCCATAGCCTGCGGCGTAAAGAAACGAAAACGCTTTTGTTTCTCAAGCCAGCCGATGAGCGCCAATCCAACACGCCTGCCAATAAAATAGCCCAGGTTGTCTCCCAGCACGGCTGCGCTCAAGGCAACGGGAAACAGGATGAAGATTTTGAAATCATCCAGAGCGGCAAACGCTCCTGCGGCAAAGAGCAGCAATGAACCCGAAATGGGAGCGCCGGCGGCGGCGCAGAAAACAACCAGCCAGAGAACCGGATACCCATATTGCTGTAAAGCATCGACAAAGAAAGCGCTCAAGAATCAGGTTCTCCCTGCCGTAGGTGAATAAGGTTTCGCGTCACTATGGAATATCAGATGAGATACAGACTTTGCACCATGAAACGTTTCAACGCTTCGCCACGACAGCTCCAGCGTAGATGGTATTATACGGGCGTGGTGCGTTTTGCGGTAATCAAGGATGGCGTTTTGCAAGTTCTGTATGAGCTTGTTGACAGGCTGCCGTTTTTTACTGGCGAGTTGATTGAGTGTTGAATGACGAAGCACGTCAGGATTGCTGACTGCCAGCTTACTGGAGAGGTAGTCTTCTGGAACGTGGTAGAGGTGAGCGACCACATTAATAGTCATCCAGGAGCGAATAGTGTTCACATCGCCCGTTTCGAGCGCGTTATTCTGCTGCTGGAAACTTTTCACCGCCCGGTATGTACCGACGGCAGTGGAGCATACAATCCCCAGCATGAGGAGCAAGAGCAAGCAGAGCAAGCCCAACTTGATACGTTCACCTGGCGCATCCAACTCCTATTGACCCTTTCTTTGGCCTCAAAAAAGGCGCTGAAAAGATACATCGAATAGCTATCTGTTATGTCTAATCATATCATGGGAGGGCAAGTTGCGCCCAACTTCATTGAACATAAGCATGACGCTCAGGCATGGCAACCGACAAGGGGAGAAGGCAAGGCGCTCGCCATGTGCAATACTACTTACCGTATGGTATGATACTTACATTGAGTTAGTAATAAACAGGAGCATTAACATGAAAATTGGTATTGGTTTCCCGGCAAATATTCCCGGCGTTCAGGGCAAGCTTCTGATTGAATGGGCAAAGAAAGCGGACGCGGGGCCATTCTCTAGCCTGGGTCTCATCGACCGCCTGGTATACGATAACTACGACCCGCTGATTGCTTTCGCGGCGGCGGCAGGCGCTACGCAGCGCATCCGCCTGATGACTACTATTTTGTTAGCGCCTCTACACAGCGCGGCCCTGCTCGCCAAGCAGGCCGCTAGCATTGATGCGATTTCGGGGGGACGCTTCACGCTTGGCATGGGTGTCGGCGCACGCGAAGACGACTTTCAGGCCGCGCCGGTGCCTTACCACAGTCGCGGCAAAATTTTCGATGAGCAACTGGCGATCATGAAGCGCATCTGGTCTGGCGAACGCTTCAGCGACGCGGTAGGCTCCATCGGCCCCACGCTCGCGCAAACTGGCGGTCCCGAAGTACTAATCGGCGGGCGCGCCCCTGCCGCCATACAGCGCCTGGGGAAATGGGGCAACGGCTACATCTCCGGTGGCGGCGGGCCGCAGGCAGCTAACGGAGTCTTTAGAATGGCTGAGAAGGTCTGGAGCGAGGCTGGCAGAGCAGGCAAACCGCGCCTGGTCGGTTGTATGTACATTGCGCTGGGGCCAGATGGCCTGACGCGCGGCGGCAACTACATACGTCACTATTATGGTGCCTGGGGCGAGGGCATAGCCAAAGCATTGCCAACTACAACCGAGGCCGTCAAAGGCGCTATTCAAGCCTATCAGGACATCGGGACCGATGAGCTGATTCTCTGGCCGACCACCACCGACATCGAGCAAATTGACCAGTTAGCAGATATGCTCGGTTAGCAGACTGTGAAGCTTCAAAAGAAATAGGACGAGGAACTCTCAAAAATAGTGCTACGCCCTTCGTGGGCGTCGTCTCCAACAAATCACATGAAGGAGGTAGTATGAAAGAAGAATTCAAAGTTGGAGATCATGTCGAATGGAACTCCGAAGCTGGTAGAGTAACCGGCACAATCATCAAAAAGGTAACTTCAGAAATAACTTTCAAGGGCTACAAAGTCCATGCATCAGAAGATGAGCCGCAGTACTTGATAAAAAGTGATAAGACTGACCATGAAGCAATGCATAAGGGTTCTGCGCTCAAAAAGATAAAGAAGACAAGCTGAAGAAATGCTGTGATAAAATAAAGCCATAACGTTCAGCAACAAGGAGAACTTATGGCTAGCAAGAATATCTTTCCCATCGGCACTCTTCCCCCACCTGGCGAAGTGCCACCGTACATGTATGCGCAGGTCATCCGCCAGGATAGGCTCGGCGAGCCGCGTGACGCATTTCAGGTGGAGGAAATGGAGGTGCCACAGATCGCGCCGGACCAGGTGTTGGTCGCGGTGATGGCGGCTGGCATCAACTATAATAATGTCTGGGCGGCGCGCGGCGTCCCTATCGATGTGATCGCGGCACGCCAGGCGGCAGGCGATACACGCAACTTCCATATCGGCGGCAGCGACGCCTCCGGCATCGTCTACGCCACTGGCAGCGAAGTGAGCAACGTCAAAGTCGGCGACGAGGTGGTGATTCATCCCGGCTGGTGGAATAAGAACGACCCCTGGGTGCTGTCTGGCAAAGACCCTATGATTGCGCCTTCCGCCAAAATCTGGGGATACGAGACCAATTATGGCTCCTTCGGCCAGTTCGCCATCGCCCAGGCCCACCAGTGTATGCCCAAAGCCGCGCGCCTCACCTGGGAAGAGGCCGCCGCCAGCACGCTAGTCGGCACAACCGCCTACCGTATGCTCACAGGCTGGCAGGGCAACACTGTCCAGGAGAATGATGTCGTGCTGATCTGGGGTGGCTCTGGCGGCCTCGGCTCCATCGCCATCCAGATTGCCCGCAACAACGGGGCGCTACCCATCGCCGTTGTCTCGAACGACGAGCGCGGCGCATATTGCAAACAACTGGGCGCGCTCGGCTACATCAACCGCAAAGAGTTCGATCACTGGGGCATCCCGCCACACTGGACAGATACCGAAGGCCAGAAAAAATGGTCAAAGAGCGCGCGAGCATTTGGCAAGAAGATCTGGGACATTCTGGGCGAGCGCCGCGGCCCCGCCATCGTCTTTGAGCATCCCGGCGAAGACACCATCCCCACCTCTATTTTCGTCTGCGAGCAGGGCGGTATGGTCGTAATTTGCGCTGGCACCACCGGCTACTCCGCGATGGTCGATCTACGCTACCACTGGACGCGCCAGAAACGCCTGCAAGGCTCGCACGGCACCAACGACGAGCAAGCCTACGCCTACAACCAGCTCATAAGCGACGGCGTCATCGACCCTTGCCTCACGCACATAGGCCGCTTTGAGGACATCCCCCAGGTACACCAGAACATGGGCGAGGGAACGCATCCTGCCGGAAACACCGCCATCCTGGTTGGCGCGCCTGAACGTGGATTGGGCAAAAAATAATGTAGGGACGCGGGTGGCGAGGAGCGGGCGCGTGGCCCCTTGTGGGCGTCCGGGGCAGGGTGGAGTCTCGCTCCTCTACACTTTGAGCCAGTGTTCTCTATCATCTGGCAACCCTAAGCGTACAAGCAAAGCTTGACGAATGCTCACAAGCTGACGGTGAGCGGTTTGATTGCCACGTATTTTTTCTTTCTTACACCTAAAATTACTCATGATACATCTGACACAACTGCAACACCTGATCTGATCGGAACCAGATTGACTTTTCAACCCCCCACTGCTATGCTTAAATACAGGAACGACAGACAAAATGGCTACGCGGCCTGGGCGGCGGCAGACAGAGAACTACACCGTGGTAGTTTCGATGTGTCCTATCTATCGTATAGGGTACGGGCGGCGGCTCTACCCCGCCCTGGCATCATTTGAACGAAATCAGAAAAATATCACGGGAGTACTTAATAACGCATGAAGAAACGTGTTGAGCGGTTGCGTGGGATGCACGACCTCTTACCGGATGCCTATCTGAACCAGCATAGTGTAATAGAGTGCCTGGGCGTGTTTTTGGCACGAGCGGGCTATGACCGGGTAGACGCGCCATTGCTGGAGAACAGCGATCTATTTTTAGCCAGCTTCGGGCAGGAACTCTGGCAAAACCTCTATACCTTTCGCCTGCACAATCGAGATTTATGTTTGCGGCCTGAATACACCGCCTCTATCTGTCGCCTCTACCTTGACCACTACCAGCACAACCCTTTGCCGCTGCGCTTTCAGTATGCCGGGCCAGTCTTTCGCTACGAGACGCCTGGACGCGGACGTTACCGCCAGCATACACAGCTTGGCATCGAGCTATTGGGAGGCCACGCGGTCAGCGCGGATGGTGAGATATTGCAACTGGTCTGCGACGCGCTCAACGAACTGCGCATCCCGCGCTATCGTTTAGAACTGGGTCATGTAGGAGTTGCCAGTGGCTTCATCCAGCGTTTGCGCCTGGATGAACAAGCCGCCCGTCTCTTGCTCAGCCTGATGGAACAGATCAGTCGCTCACCACAGGGCGAGCAAGCAGCCCATGCGCGGCTGGAAATGCTCTACCCTGCTGGTGTAGTTGAAGCGCAAAACAACCGTACCGGGCAAAATGCGGATGAACGCTTTCTCACATCGCTGCTGAACAGTATGACCGCCCTGAGCGCCAACGATGAAAGTCGCCAGGAGATCATTGATCGTTTTCTGTGGAAGATGGGGCGCGGCGAACAACGCCGCCAGATTTTGCACGCCCTCGACCTGCTGCGCGAACTACACAGCGCCGCCGGTTCGCCCCCGCAGGCTTTTGCGGCCTTGCGCGACATCCTGGGTCGCTACCAGATCGACGCCGCGCCACTCACAGAACTGGAACAACTGGTCGCGGTGGTCGAGCAAAGCGGCGTTCCACGCGATTGTATCAGCCTGAACCTGGCGCTGGGGCGCGGCGTCAGCTATTACACTGGACTGGTCTTTGAGATTCACGCGCAAGATGTCGAGGGGAATGATACACAAATCTGCGGCGGCGGACGCTACGATTCTCTCATGCAGGCCGTCGGTGGAACGCGTGCGGTCAAAGCCTGCGGCTTCGCCTTTGGCGTCGAGCGCGTGTTGACCCTCATGCCAGAAAAAGAGGAACCTTCTACTAATAGAACGCAGGCTATCATTATTCCCATTAGCGCGCAAGATATGCCATACGCCCTACAGGTCGCGCGCGCCGTTCGTAGGCATGGAATACGTAGCGAGGTCGATATTAGCGGGCATGGGTTAAGCGCGGGACTGAAACTGGCTGCAAAAAAGTGTATCCCTTGCGCCTTGATCGTCGGTGAGAGCGAAGCGCGCGAGCAGTGCGTCACGCTGCGCAATCTGGATAGCGGTGAAGAGCAGCATTACGATCAAGACGCGGCCATACGCTATCTGCTCGCACAGGAGGTCAGCCAGTGAACGCACAGCATGAAATTCGCCTGGCGCTGCCCGGCAAGGGCGCATTGGAAAGCAACACGCTGGCCTTTCTGGCCGAATGCGGCTTAAAAGTCAAGCGCAGCAATCCACGTCAATACCTGGCGCATATGCAGAGTATGCCCGGTATAGAAGTAGTTTTTCAACGCGCCGCCGATATTCCCGCGCTGGTGCAGGATGGCGACGCCACGCTGGGTATTACTGGCTACGACATCCTGGCCGAACACCGGGGCTACGGCGATGACGTACAGGACGAAGAAGATACCAGTGATGAACTCATGGTGCTGGAGCGCAACCTGGGCTACGGGCATTGCCGCCTGGTGGTTGCCGTCCCTGAAACATGGGTCGATGCCAGCACACCCGCCGACCTCTGGCACCTGGCCGGCTATTATCGCTCGCGCAAGGGACAAACGCTGCGCATCGCTACCAAGTATCCGCGCCTGACCACGCACTTTCTGCGCCAGCACGGCATCACGCACTACAAACTCGTCTCGCCGCACGGCGCATTGGAGGCTGCACCGCTCACCGATACCGCAGATTTGATCGTTGACCTCACCGAAACAGGCACTACATTGCGCGAAAACCACCTCAAATTGCTGGATGATGGCGTTGTATTGCGCTCGCAGGCGTGCCTGATCGCCAATGCGCGAATGCTGCGCCAGCATGAAGCGGCGCTGAGTATGGTATCAACTATACTCGAACTGATCGAAGCGCGAATGCAGGCGCGTAACTGTTCGCTGCTCATAGCCCGGTTGCAGGGTGAACCATCCGCCATCCAGCTTGCATGTTCCCAACTCAACCGGCGCGCGCAGGAGCTACAACCCGACGCTGAGTTCCGCATAGTGAACGGCGGGAGCGCAGAGGAACACACTATATCAGGGGTAATCAACGCCAGAGACTCGGCGGCGGACTTATTATCCATCATCGCGCTGTTACGTAACACAGGCGCGACGCACATCCATGTAACCCCGCTGATCTACCGTTTCGCGGAAGAGTCCACCAGCGTGCGCACCCTGCGCGAACGATTAAAGAGGCAACATTGAGCAACCTGATAATCTTTGACCTCGACGGTGTGATTACGAGTGAAGAAGCCTACTGGGATGCCGCTGGATTGACGCTGCACGAACTGCTGTATAGCCCGCGCTACTGGGGCTTACATGATATTCATGTGCAAATTACCAATGATTCCCTGGGTGATCAAGGCGGGGACAAAGGAGCGAGGGCGGCGCAAGCGCCCCCACCCATCACATCCACATCCCCCGCCCCTACAGAGGATGCCCTTGATGCACGAATCATCAATGATTCCCCAGGCGCTCAGGGCAAGGGCAAAGGGACGAGGGCGGCGCAAGCGCCCCCACCCACCACATCCACCACCCCCGCCCCTACAGAAGATGCCCCCACCACATGTAGGGGCGGGGGCGGCGGGGAAGGCGGGTGGGGGCGCTTGCGCCGCCCTCATTCCCCCCATTTGCCGAATCAAGAGATCTATCGTCCCGCCCAAACCGCTACCGAAAGCCGCCGCATCAGCCGCGCCACTTTGCCTGAATCACAAATCCTGGCTCTCAAAGGACGCGCCATCAACTCTAACTGGGATACCTGCTACGCGGCGGTGTGCCTGCATTTGATCTCGATTTTGAGCGAGTGGCAAAGAGGCGTAGGGCAGCTTGAGCGTGAAGATGCGCAACTCTTCCCCCTGGTACCCTGGGATACCGGTTGGCTGGCTCGTTTCCGGCAACATGTCACAGGACACGCGGCTCAATTGGATATAGCGCGAATTTTTGCCTTGCCTGTTTTTCGTGACGCCGTTGGGCTGGCATTGATTAACCGCTTCGACGCCCATGCCAGCGACCAGTTAGGCCGCTCCATCGAGGGTGTATTCTCACGTCATAGTCCATTCTGGGAGTTTTGTCGCAATATCTTTCAAGAGTGGTACCTGGGCGATGAATTGTATGAACAAACGTATGGACACGCCCCGGCACAATCTGGCAAACCCGGCTGTATCCACTTTGAGCAGCCTTTGCTACCCATTGGACAGATAAGCGCAACGCTTGAGACTTTGCAGCAACAACACTATACCATGGGTTTTGCCACCGGACGTGTTTACCAGGAAGCAGCCTATCCTTTACAAATGTATGGACTGCTCGATTTCTTTGATGAGCAACATATCTCGACGTATGACGCGGTAGAACGCGCCGAGGCGCAACTTCGCGGGCGAGGCGATCAGACACTATTGAGCAAGCCCCATGCTTTCCCATTTCTTTACGCTATAGATCATGGCTATGAAGAAGCTATCATACAGAATGATATTACCCAACTGGCTGAACCATGTATTGTGATCGGCGATTCCACCAGCGACATTCTGGGCGGTCGCGCTGCTGGCGCGTTGACCGTTGCCGTGCTGACGGGAACCCATACAGCCGAAGCGCGAGATTTACTGGCACAGAGCCTGCCCGATTTCACTATCGACGATGTAACGCGCCTGCCCGAACTGCTTTTACACATGGATAGTCTTGTGACCATCCAGCACATGCAGTTTCAGGAACGTGAAAAAGCCGAGCGGCTGCTGCGCCTGTGGTTTGCGCGCCATATGCGCCTGCCAACACAACGAGTTATCCTGACACCCAGGGCCGTCTCGCTTAACTCGTTCAATGGTATTTACCATAGCAGTGGGCAGGATTTCTTCTTCAAGACACATGTCGAGGAACAGGGCATCCTTGAAGAATACTACCATGCCGAATTGTTGCAACAGGCCGGGTACAATATCGTCAAACCGCTGCGACTTGTGCATGAAAAAGAACAGCAGATGGTGATCTATCCTGTCGTAAAGTGGCCCGTGATGTTCGATTTGATGCGCGATTGCGAGACAGGCACAAGCAGCGACATCACGCTTGAAACGCTCGTTGCCGCCGAGCGCAGGGAATGCCAGCGTCTGCTTGACATTTACCGCGCTACACTCGCGCCAGCGACAGCGGAACAGCACGCGCAAGCGCCTATTCACCAGTTATTCTGGCACCGTCTGGCGGGAGGTCGCCTCAACAGTTTCTATAATGGGAAAGCGGTGGCCTTGCCGGGCAATGGCAAAGACGAACGGCGGCAATACATCGCATTCAATGATCTGTCGCGCTATCACTGGATCATTCAAGGGATCGAGCAACCTTTTTCGTTGGGAGAATTGATCGAGCAGGGCAAGACAGCGTTGGACCCTGCACAGGCGATGATGACGGTGATCGGACATGGGGATGCTCATTTCGGCAATGTCTTTCTGGAAAACCAGCGCGATTACCTCTACTTTGACCCGGCTTTCGCAGGTAGACATTCCCCATTATTTGACATAATTAAGCCCATATACCACAATATATACGCGACATGGATGTACTTTCCACAGGAGGTCGCGCGCGACCTCCATCTCACCGTGTCAGTACGCGATACGACTATTGTAATTGAACACGACTACACGCTCACACCTGCACGGCGGGCCATTTTAGCGACTAAACTTGAACATTTAGTGACGCCCTTACTGGCAGAACTACGTTCACAACATGCGTTACCCACTAACTGGCAAGAAATTATACAACTGGCATTGATGTGTTGCCCGTTACTCACCATCAATTTGTTCGATGAGATACACTATCCGCCTGCCATAAGCTGGCTGGGCTTAGCGCACGCCGTATTGATGGGCAATAATGGAGCGGATGCGTGGAGAGCCAAACAATGATTGCTATTATTGACTATGGCGCGGGCAATATACGCAGCATCGCCAGAGCGTTAGCCTACCTGGGCGAATACGCGCAAGTCACCGACGACCCGCGCATTGTGGCGGAAGCGCGCGCCATCGTGCTGCCGGGCGTTGGTTCAGGCGGCGCGGCTATGGCGCGCATGACCGAACGCGGTTTGGATGATGCTATCCGGCAGGCTACGCAGCAGGGCAAGCCATTCCTGGGAATTTGCCTGGGAATGCAATTGCTGGCAGATCATCACGCCGAGGGAGAAGTTGGCGGGCTAAGCCTTTTTCGTGGCGAGGTGCGGCGTATCCCACATGGGCCAAAGATACCGCATATGGGCTGGAATCAGGTGACACCACTGCACGATAACCTGCCCATTTTCGCTGGAATCGCGCCGCAGGAGTATTTCTATTTCGCGCACTCTTACTATGTCGAGCCACAGGACGCACAGGGCGTAGCTGCCATGACCGACTACGGCTCGCCCTTTTGCAGCGTCATCGTCACCGAGCGCGTATGGGGAACGCAGTTTCACCCGGAGAAAAGCGGCGCGGCAGGTCTGCGCCTGCTCAGCAATTTTGTGCAGTGGACGCGGGAGGTGAAGGGGTGATACTACTTCCGGCTATTGACATCAAAGATGGCAAATGCGTGCGCCTGTACCAGGGCGATTTTGACAGGCTCACCACCTACGATGCCGACCCCGCACAAGTGGCGCGGCGCTGGCAGGAGGCAGGCGCAATCTGGCTGCATATTGTTGACCTGGACGGCGCAATGACGGGGCAGCCCGCAAATTTTGAGGTTATTGCACGTATACGTCAAGAGGTTTCTCTTCATATCGAATACGGCGGCGGAATGCGAACTCTGGCCGATATGCAGCGTATGTTAGATATAGGTATTGATCGCATTGTACCCGGCACCATCGCCATCACCAACCGCACCCTGTTGCAAGAGGCGTTACAGCGCTGGCCTGAGCGCATCGCCGTTGGACTGGATGCGCGGGATGGTCGAGTAGCCATCGCGGGATGGCGCGAGACATCACAGATGCAAGCTACGATGCTGGCGGGCGAACTGTGCGCGAGCGGCGTACAGCGCTTCATCTATACCGATATTGCGCGTGATGGCGCAATGCGAGGTCCTAACCTGACGGGGCTGCAAGCTATGCAGACAGCCATGAGCAGCGCATCTCCCCGCTCTGCCTTGATTGCGTCGGGTGGCATCAGCACAATTGATGACCTGCGAGCGATCGCTAAAATGGGCATTGAGGGAGCAATCGTAGGCAAAGCGCTGTATACGGGCGCAATCAACCTGGCGGCGGCTATTCAAGCTTGTGAAAGGGAGAGCTATGTTGACTAAACGGATCATCCCTTGCCTCGATGTGGCCGCCGGGCGCGTCGTAAAAGGTGTCAACTTCATCAACTTGCGTGACGCGGGAGACCCGGTTGAGCTGGCAACGTACTATAATAATGAGGGCGCGGACGAACTGGTTTTTCTGGACATCACGGCCTCGGTCGAAAATCGCGCTACCATGCTCGATGTGGTGCGGCGTACTACCGAACGGGTTTTTATTCCGGTGACGGTGGGAGGCGGCATTCGCAGCGTCGAGGACATTCGCGCCACGCTGGCAGCAGGCGCGGACAAGACCTCGCTGAATACTGCCGCTGTCCAGAATCCCGACTTGCTGCGCGCGGGAGCGGAACAATTCGGGGCGCAGTGCATTATCCTGGCAATCGACGCGCGCGCCAACGCGGCCATGCCGAGCGGGTACGAAGTCTTCATTCATGGCGGGCGCACCTCCACCGGCAAGGATGCCGTCGAGTGGGCGCGACGCGGCGTGGAACTGGGTGCGGGCGAAATTCTGCTCACCAGCATGGACCGCGACGGCACGCAGCAGGGCTACGAACTCACGCTCACTGCCAGCATCGCGCGGGCTGTCTCAGTACCGGTCATCGCTTCAGGCGGCGTGGGTAAGCTGGAACATCTCTACGAGGGCTTAACAATAGGCGAGGCCGATGCTGTACTGGCAGCCTCCATCTTTCACTTCGGCGAGTTTCGTATACGAGAGGCCAAAGCGTATTTAGCCGCGAAAGGAGTCACGGTACGTCATGTTGAGCTTTGATCGCGAAGGATTAATTCCCGCCGTTATCCAGGACGATGCTACCCACGAAGTGCTGATGGTTGCCTTCATGAACCAGGCCGCCTTTGACCGGACGCGCGAGACGGGCTATACCCACTTTTATAGCCGCTCAAGAAATTCGCTCTGGCGCAAAGGTGAACAGTCGGGCCATACACAGGAAGTACGCGCGCTGTATGTCAATTGCGAGGAGAATAGCCTGCTTATCCGCGTCACACAACACGGTGACGCGGCCTGCCACGCGGGCTATCGCAGTTGCTACTATCGCCGCCTGCTCTCCGATGGCTCATATGAGACGATAGCCGAACGTATCTTCGACCCGGACGAGGTATACAGCGAAGCGGCGCAACTGGCCGCGCCTCTGGAAAAGGCCATGCGCCAGTTGTACAGCGTCTACATCTACCTGCGCGACCATGATATGAGCGAAGAGTCCAATACCTCGCGCCTGCTGCAAGAGCATAGCCCCGCCTATCTCGCGGCGCGATTGGCCGATGAACTGCAAGAACTGGCCGATGTGCAGAGCGGAGAACATATGCATAGCGACCGCCAATCCGACACCACGCTGGAAGGAAGCCAGGTGGGCTACTGGCTGCTGCTGCTGGCCGCTACGTATAAATTTCAATATCAAGAGTTTCAGCCCCACAAAGGGATTTTGCAGGGCTATGCGGAACACGTCAGCGCCGAACAATCGATTGAGTTGCGACAGCACTGTCTGAACCTGCTCACCACCTACGATCCAATCCAGGTCGTCCAGGCGCTGGAAATTGGATTCCAGCTAATCGGCTGGGCCTGCGCCGAAGCCGGGATAAGCCCGATGGCTCCGGCGGACTTTGACCTGGAACAGATGAGACGGAAAGGTTTAGCGCAATAATACAATGATACATTTCTATGAACTTTCACATATGGATGCGGCGCGGCGCGCGCGCCTGATACGCCGGGCGGAACTACAAATCGACGAACTGGTCGAGCGCGTCTTGCCCATTGTGAGGGCTGTGCGCGAGCGAGGCGACGACGCGCTGATCGAATTGACCGCGCGTTTCGACCGCGTACAGCTAACCCCGGCGCAACTGCGCGTCAGCCCTGAAGAGATTGAGGAGGCACACCGCAAACTCGACAGGGATGTCTACGCTGCTATGCAACACGCTATTTCTAATGTGCGCACCTTTCACGAACGGCAAATGCCGCAGGAGCAATGGTTCACAGAGGTGGAACCGGGCGTGATGGCGGGCGAGAAGATCAGCCCCATCAGTTCGGTCGGATTGTACGTGCCGCGCGGCAAAGGCGCGTTCCCATCGGTGATGTACATGCTTACCACCCCTGCCAGCATCGCGCGTGTGCCGCGCATCGTGGTCTGCACGCCGCCCGCGCCCGACGGCAGCGTTGATCCGGCCTCGCTGGTGGCAGCCGATTTGTGCGGCGCGCACGAAATCTACCGCGTCGGTGGCGCGCAAGCCATCGCCGCGCTTGCTTATGGAACCGGCGCTATCCAGCGTGTTCACAAGATTACCGGCCCCGGCAGTGGCTATGTTGCCGCCGCTAAACGCATCCTGTATGGCGTCGTCGATGTGGGATTACCCGCCGGACCAAGCGAATCGATTACCCTGGCCGATGCCAGCGCCAGCGTCGAATTGCTGGCGCGCGACCTGATTATCGAAGCCGAACACGGCCCCGACTCCTCTAGCCTGCTGGTGACTGATGACCGCAGGCTGGCGGAAGCTGTGCTGGCTGCCCTACCTGAAAAAATCGCCGCATTACCCGCGTGGCGGCGCGAGTTCGTGCAGACGGTATTTGAAGCGCCCCAGGGAACAGGCGGCATCGTGCTGGCCGATAGTATGCAGGAGGCAGTGGATTTCGTCAACGAGTACGCGCCCGAACATCTCGAAGTGCAAGTACGCGAGCCATTCGCGCTGCTGCCGCGCCTGCGAAACGCGGGCGAGATATTGATCGGGCCGCACACGCCTTTCTGCGTGGGCAACTATTGTGTGGGAACCAACGCGGTGCTGCCCACCGGCGGCTTCGCCCATACCTTTTCCTGCACATCGGTTTTCGACTTCCTGAAACGCACCGGCATCGCCTACGTCACCGCCGAAGGCTACCCCTCGTTGAGCAAGACAACGCGCGCGCTGGCAAATTTCGAAGGTTTCCCGGCTCATGCAAACGCCGTCACTGACCGTTGATCCTGGAGGATTTCCGAAAGCAAAGGAGTAGGCTATTACGATAGGAGTAATAATGGACTTTTTCATTGCAAAGCGAAGAAAAATCGTCTATAGTTAACAATGGGGAGAGATTTTTTCGGATGTCAATGCATTTACCTGCCCATCAACCCGGTGCATGTGTGTGATTACATGATCTTTGATTTTGTAATTGTATGGAGTGCATAGCTGCTTGCAGCCTGACCAGATCGTCGATTGTGGAGAGCAATCTTATGCGGAAAATACTTCAACCCATACAATCGTTGATATATACTGTACTAAACGAATTGAGAAGACCAGCGCCTGAAACGGATTTCGTCTGGTTAGCGCGTTTTCGTTTTCTCTCTCTCTACTCAGCTATTAAATTCGGCTTGCTATTGCTCATGGGGATCATCGGCCTCCGCCTGCATGTACTGCTATCCCCTGCTGTAGACGATTCTCTACTCATACGTTTACCAGGTTTAGCTCTCGCGCTGATTGCAAGTATCCTTGTACTATTACTTGGCCTGGGCCTGGCTAGTAGATTTCGTTTCTCTCGTTACATGGGTATATCCATCCTGGTTGCCATAGATATATGCATCATACTGGCTGTCATATACGCGAGTCTTTTACAAAACCTGCTCCTCCTCCTGTTTATCACCGCGTTTATCTCATGCACTACACCTCTGCTCGTAGAGCGCATTAGTCGCTATGCCAAAAAGTCTACTTACAATGCGCTAGAACTGCTCCAGGTTCAACATGAACGCGATCTGCTCGTGTCGCAGCACTCTCAGGAGATCTCTGGCGTAATTGAACACGAACGCTCATTTCTGACACATGAATTACATGACGGGCTTCTCCAGGAACTTAGCGCCCTGCACTTACAATTTAGCTTGCTGCTATTGCGCAACAGGCAAGACGATGGGTTATATCTGAATACAGATGAAATAAAAACGCTGAAAGGTGACGTGGAACGTACTATGAGCGAAGTGCGTAAGGTAATGCAAGGCTTACAAACTTCAGCATCAACATTGGAAAAACGATAACATGAGTAAATCTAATTATTCGGCGCCCGGCACGGGCCGTTTGCTCAAAGAACAATCTTTGCGCGCGATGATCGTAGATGACCACGAGTTACTACGTCATGGGCTGTGTGACGTTATTAACGCGATCAAGGGATTTACTGTTGTTGCCGAGGCAAATTCTTGCCGGGATGCGCTCGCACAGTTTCAGCGCAAAACGATTGATCTGGTCTTCATGGACCTTTCACTACCTGATGGTAATGGCCTGGAACTCGCTCATTTACTCCGGCAGCGCAGTGAGCCACCAGAAATCATTGTTCTATCAGCAACGCTTAACGACGACATACTCCTCGAGAGTATGCTTGCCGGTGCTTCAGGCTACCTCACTAAAGATATTCCCGCTGCTGAAATAGCTCAACTCCTGCCGGGCTTGCATCGCGGGGAGATAATCATGACAGCATCAGTCGCTTCAAAGCTCATTAGCCTGCTTATCCAGAAATATCTTACCCTTGAACTGAACCAGATTGCATCAAAAAGTGATACAAACGTATCTACGCCAACAGATCGAAACTCATACAATGTTCAACCAATTATTCCCTCATTAAATAAAGAAGCATCTCCGTTGTCGCATCTCACTCCACAAGAGGATAAAATCTTCCAGCTCGTGCGTCTGGGACTTAGTAACAAGCAAATCGCCTCGCAGCTCGCCATATCTCGCTTCACAGTAGGTAAACATATACAAAATATTCTGAGAAAACTCGGAGTGACTAACCGTACCCAGGCCGCTTCTTCATATACTGCATTTAAGGGGGGCGAGGATGTTTGATAGATCAAAATATAGAAAATAAATATTTTGATCTACTGCATTTGAGCAATTGAATATTGTCGTGTTGTATGTTTTAATTTTATTTGGTTACAATTACAGTTTGATAGGGAATGACAGCCTGGACAGCAAGGGGGAAGTATGAAGTTGTTGATAGTAGATAATGACCGCGACCTGGTTGAGATGCTCACTAGCTGGCTGAAAACATTGGGGTACGAGGTTCATCGCGCTTATAGCGGTGAACGGGCAAAGGTTGAATGGGAAGAACAAAAACCCGACCTCGTTATTTTGGATTCAGCATTGAAGGATGTCGATGCGCTTGCCATGTGCCGCGATATGCGTCATATCCATGACGCGCTCGTACTGGTTGTTACTGATGGGAAAGATGTACAGGATGAGGTAAAATGCCTGGAATCAGGCGCTGATGATTATTTACGCAAACCTTTCTTTCCCTCACAAATCCTGGCTCGTATTCGGGCCGTAAGTCGAAGAGGGCGCTCAACCCTTAGCCAGCGTCCTTCATCAATCGTCAAGGTCGGGCCACTCCAGATTGATTCGCTGCACAATGAGGTGCGCGTCAATGGGAAAATGGCGCGCCTGACACCAACTGAAAGTAAATTGCTACATTTGCTGGCGGTGAATGCCAACAATGTCTGCACTGCCAATCAGATCGTTTCGCACATATGGGGATTTGGCAACGATGGGGATAGTTGCCTCATCAAAGCGCATATCCGCCATCTTCGCCAGAAAGTTGAGCCAGACCCGGGCAACCCTCGCTATATCTTGACCGTCCCAGGAGTCGGTTACACTATGATCCGTTATCCATCGGACGAACAAGATAGCAAAGAGCTTGTGCGCATCTTACAAGCTGTCTCAGGGTAGCAACAACCATTTATTTACACGAGAAGAAACAGGCGAAGAACTATGACATTCTGCCTGTTTCTTCATTTGTGACGGTATTTTCACTGAACACAAGAGACTGACACCGTTTTTTCTTCTGCTTCAACATCATATGTACATAATCATCTGCTACACTTTCGTTCACATACACCTATCCCAACTTGAAGGACCATTTTTATATGGAGACGGTGGCGATGATGGCAGATAAGCCATTTTATGGTTCCATCCCTCGACTTGATACTATTCGACGTGTGCCAAGTCGCTATCACCACATATTACCCCTGGAAGTGATGAAAGATTACCAATTCATCGTCGTTGGAGCCGCACGCGGCTCGTTAACAGTGGCTATAACCGATCAACAGCAGCAGCCTCTTGTTGAATCTCTCAAAAAGTTGACAGGATGTTCTATTTTTACAGTATTCGTTGACCCGGCCAGAATGCACCTGCTGATTGACCGCGTTGAACGATGCGAACGGCGTAAGTATAGAAAGCTGCTGGGACATCCTTACTATCTGCACCGCATCCAACTACAAAGTATTATCCAGTATCTTCTCATGGAGATTAAATAACACAAAATAAAAACAACGCCACCATTTCTGGTGGCGTATGTACAATCTTGTGCGATATTTGCGCTATGCTCCGCCTCGTCCCAGAGCAGCAACAGGAATCGTGAGGATAATTAATTTGATATCTTGTAATATTGACTGCTGGCGGAGGTATTTGATATCCATCTCCACCATTTCTTCAAAAGTCACCCGACTGCGTCCGTATACCTGCCAGTAGCCTGTAATTCCCGGTTTCCCACACAAGCGCAAACCATCACGCAGGCTATAATCCTCTACTTCATAAGGCAGTGGTGGACGCGGCCCAACCAGGCTCATCTCACCATGCAAAACATTAAAGATTTGCGGTAGCTCATCGATGCTGAACTTACGGATAATGCGCCCCACCCTGGTAATACGAGGATCATCCACCAGCTTGTAAAGCGTACCAACAGAGCCGCCATCGTTGTTAAACAGATCACCATTCATATATCGCTTTACAGCCTCACGGTGAAGCGAATCGTCATTATTGATCTGCATCGAACGGAACTTGATCATTTCAAACTCGACACCATCCTGGCCCACCCGTTTCTGCCGGTAGAGAACTGGCCCCTCGGAATCCAGACGAATTAAGACAGCTACTATCAACATCACCACGCAGAGAAATGGAAGTAAAAGCAGGATAAACAGAATATCTATAATTCTTTTGATTTGCAAATATCTCTGTTTTAATGGAATCTCTTCTAAAACCAGTGGTGAAAGAGTAGCCATCTGTATCCCCCCTTGATTCGTACCATACTAACGCAGTTGTTGGAGACAGGACACGCCATATGCCTCGTCTAGAGCATAGTTGATGGGGGTGTAAAGCTGGTATGAAAAGGCATGTTAATGTGGGAGAGAAACTGGACAGGCGGTAGTGAATTGATGGTCGAACTACTCAGTATGTAGTATGGTCAGGTAAGTTAATCTGTACTTCACAGATATGCATTCACCCATTCTCAACCTCCAGGGCCATCTCTCTGGTACTTCCATCTCTTACATTTGTTGTAAGGATGGATTTTGAGTGGCAAAGCGTCCACGATACCAGACGATTTGACGATACCTAGAAAGGGAGGGATATGCAATTGCAAGATTTGCGCTTTGGGGTTATTGGTTGGGGATACTGGGGACCAAAAATTTCGCGCAATCTGGCGACATTGCCCGGTGCGGCTGTCGCTATGGTGGCAGACTCTGATATCAGCCGCCTCTCTTCACTAAACGTGAACCAGCCCTGGATCAAGACCACAACCCAGGCGTCGGATGTCTTTACTTCAGACGTGGACGCAGTGGTGATTGTTACCCCTGTACGCACACATTTCCAGCTAGCAAGGCAGGCTCTACTACATGGAAAACACGTACTGGTTGAAAAACCGCTTACTAACAATGTAGATGACGCAGAAGAGCTAGTAGCTCTAGCCCAGGAACAGAACCTTATTCTGATGGTTGGTCATACCTTCGAATATAACCCGGCAGTCAACGAGTTGCGCAAACTCATCCAGGGTGGGGACCTGGGTAAAATCTACTGCATTGAGGCAGAACGGCTCAACCTCGGTCTCTTCCGCAGCGATATCAATGTCATCTGGGATCTTGCCCCACATGATATATCGATACTACTCTATTTACTGGAAAGGGACCCCGTCAAAATCAAAGTGCAGGCGCATGCCAATTTACAGAGGCACATCCATGACGTAGCCCACCTCGACCTTGAATTTGACGATGGATTGAATGCACATATTCACGTCAGCTGGCTGCATCCCAGCAAAACCCGCCGCGTGACCGTGATTGGAGACGCCAGAATGGCCGTCTATGATGATGTGAACAAAGCAGAGATGCTTAAAATCTATAACAAAGGAGCCGAAATACACGCTGACCCCGTCGTCTCCTACCGCTATGGCGCGATTACCATCCCGCACTTCGATGAGATAGAGCCGCTGCGCCTGGAATGCGAGACTTCGCCAACGCCATCCGCACTGGAGTACAGCCGCGAGCAAATGGGGAGGATGGTTTAGCGGTTGTTAAAATTCTGGCAGCAGCTCAAGAGTCCCTGCAAAGGCAGGTAGAGTTGAACACAGTGCTCGTTTAAACAACCGGCGGCAAAACTGTCGGCACTGGTTTGGTGATCCATCGAATGGAAAAACCAGCACCGGCAGTTTTTCCCATCATCCGAGATGTTTGTAGAGTTTTCCCCCCAAAGTAGCCGCTACTGGCAACGGCAATCGCTTCCAACAAGAAGTAAGCGCGCGGAATTTCCAACTCTCCTCAGAGGTGGATGCCAGTCCAGCTATCTGCGGATAGTAGTAGTATGGAAGGGGTTCCGGTGTAGCTCCCCAGCGACGCTTAAACTCCATCAACCCTTCGTTATCGCGCGCAGTTCGCCCCATATCAAGTGTTTGATAGCCATTTGTACAACCCAGTTTGATAGCCGTCCACATGAGCAGATTATTGGGAGCCAGCTTCAGGAATTGTTCATCAGACGCCCCATAGGCGTATCGAATAGTTGAGCCAGATGCCAGCAAAATCATACCAGCTATAACCATCCCCTCATATTCGGCAAGCAAAAGCTGCACCGAACTGGTTGCAGCAAAGGCATCCCATAGGCCCAAAAAATACTCCTCTGGCTGTGCTGGCATACCGTGTTTTTTGCTACGTGTTTGCAAATGCAAGCGATAATAGTATTCCATATCTTCGCGATTTTGTGCTATGCGCACCTGCACCCTCAACTTCTGCGCTTTCTTGACCTGGTGTTGAACTGGTTTACGTAAGCTTGACCAGACGCTATCTGGATCGGCAGACAGGGGCATCAACCAGCGCACATAGAGCCGATTCTCTTCCACAAAGTCCTGGCGCTTAGCAAGTGCCTGATTAACACCGCTACGTAGTTCCAAATATTTTACCTTGTACTCCTTTGCGATTTCGATGGCCTGGTCAATCAAATCATTTGCACTGGTTTCATCGGTAGCCAGCAATGGACAAATATCGGAAAAAGGCAAGGAAACCAAACGTCGCCCTGTTAAAGGGCTTCTCATATAACAAAGTGGTAAAAAACCACTGATTGCTCCTTGAGCGTCATGAGTGGTAAGAGGAATGAAGGTATATCCGTAAAGCCTTGCTATGAGATCAAACCAATTCCTGCTATACGCAATCACATCGTGCTTTTGTCGATCCAGATAGCTATTTAAATCCGCATCGACAAGAGATATATCCGTTACCATAGCTTCACCTATCTTTCTAATCTAACACCATCCGCTATCGCCTTATCTGGCTAACACCAGTAAGCTCCATCCTCCCAGGAGATGTGCGGCAAAATCATTATGTATGGAAAAAAGAATTTTTCTCGGCAACTTCAGTAGCTTCCTTCTAACTTCATGTGTTGGTTCCTCTATCGCCCTGGCAGTGTAGCAGTAATCCAGCAGCTCATAACCAGCATCCTGTAACACTAGAAGCGCAGTCTCCTTAGTGAAATAGTGAAGATGTCCGTAAGCCTTGCGCACGTTGGACAGCCCACGAGTACGAAGAACGGTTTGCACTGAAAGATCAAGAGGAATGTGGAACACTTTATACTGTCCTTTCGGTCGAATCTCTCTCAAAAAGCTCAGGTAGTCTTCCAGGTGTTCGATGACATCCAGCACAAGGATCAGGTCAAACAAACGGGTATTTTCTTGCCGGATATCGGCAAGAAAGAATTGCAATCTGGCGTTAGCTCTGCTTTCGGCTAGAGCAATAGCCTGCGGGGAAATATCATATCCCCAGAACATACAATCTTCAGACATACGCATCTGCATCTGCCTGAGAACTTCTCCCACGCCGCAGCCTACTTCACACACGGTTCCCGGCGAGATATGATTCCGCGCAAGCATTCTATAAACATGTTTTGCTTTCCAGGGCGACTCTTCTACATGCCAGGTTGGATTGAGTTGTAAATATCCCCCGGATGTATATAGCTCATCAGGCATTCGAACTTGTTTCTAGCGTATTCACTTATGTTGTTTATGCGTCTTTTTCACGCTACGAGAGATCGCGCTGACAAGATCGCCAGCGGCAGGTACAGGGTCGCGCCAATCAAAGACCGAAAATGTTGTTTTGCCTGTGTATGAACGGAGATAGGAAACAGGCTTTGTAATACCTGCGCGTATTTCCTGAATGCCCGCAGGTATATCGGTTAATAGTCTTGCCCAATGGTAGCTATAGTGAGGAGTTGCATGTACAGGAGCTTGCCCAAGCACATCACGGTATTGAATGTAGGGAAAGTCCAGTCCACAGGCGATGCACAGGGTATGCCACCCCCAGGGGCGCACATTGATATCAAGCAGTTTGTACCGCTGGTCTCGCTGGTCGAGTTTAAACTCAACCTCAACCATCCCTGTTACGCCCATATGACGCAGTAATCTCTGCGCCGGTTCTAAAAGCTCGGGTACTTCTATTGCTTCGACGAAACTACTGCCCAGGCCATAATCAATGGGATACTGGCGAGTACGCCTTGCTGTCATGCTGAACACAACCTGTCCCTCTTTGCAGTAAGTCGCTACCGAGTATTGCGATTGTCCGTAACCTGGAATGATCTCCTGCACCATAATCTCATCAGGATTGATAATTCCGGCGGCAAGCCGGTATTGGGCCAGCAGCTCCTCTTGATTGTTTACGGTGATGGCTTTAAGGCGTGTGGCATGTTGAAAATGTATTGAAATAGCTGGTTTTATGATAACGGGAAAGGTCATTTGCATCTTGCTTAGATCATCTTCAGAGCCAGGATACCAGGTCTCTGGATAGGGAACACCAAGCTCTTTAGCCATGCCATACGTGAGACGCTTATCGTGCGCCCAGCGTATTACGCTCCAATCCTGCGTAACAAGCTGGTAAATCTTCGCCAGTTCCCCGGAATTACGAGCAACCAGTTCCACCGCGTCATCCTGCAAAGGAAAAAGCATCCATCGTTCCAAATGCAATTCTTTGCCAGTACGGAGGAGGAAGTTCAAAAAGGCCGTTCCCTCCATCGGGCCATGCCAGCGCAGCCTTTTCGCTACATAGCGCGAAAACCAGGCAGACCGGGGCAGGTTATCAATAACCACGCTCGGTATGCCTCGACGCCCAAGACTGCGCACTACTCCCAGGGCTTTGAAGTCGCTGCCGAGTACAACAACTCCGGGGCGCTGTTGTTGCGATGTCATGACGATTGCCCTCGCTACTTTCTTTCCTATACAGGAAGCAATGATTTTTGGGCCAATTTCGCCTGTCTGGCGATTTGCCGCGCGGGAATCTTCGCTCCTACTACGAAGCGACAGAGAGGGCCAAAGACATATCCCGCCGGAGCCCCAACAAAGTGCAGATTGGGTACGGATGACTCGAACCATTCGTTCAACAATGGTGAGCCATCGTGTTCCGCTACCCTTTGCAGCAAAACAGGATCAACAAACTTCATCGTATGGATATTTGCCTTGTAGCCGGTTCCCAGGACGATATGATCTACATCCCGTGTAGTTCCATCACTTAGCTCAAGATGCACCCTCCGCCCTTGTTCTGCGGCTCTAGTAATCAACGTGTTAGGAGTCAGTGGCACACGCCCCTCGACTCTTGGACGTAACCAGGTAGATCCTGCTGGTCGCACAGCACGCGCATCCAGCGATACTCTCGTCTTATCAGAAAAGCGCCTGAAGAGAAGAGGATAGGCAACCAACCAGTTAACTCCTGGAGGGCCAACATCGCTGGGAGGATAAAAAATACGTTTAGCCGGGCCTGTACGATAATACAGCTTGCGATTAATCCAGATAACGGGGCCACGCGCAATCAACTCGATTTCAGCACCGGCTTCATGCAGGAGCGCGGCTGTCTCCAGCGCGCTTTGCCCGCTTCCTACCACTACGACACGCCTGTCCTTAAAGCCTGAGAAGTCCTGGTGATCCTGGCTATGCGTTACCAGCGTGGAAGGCAGATGCGCCAGGGTTTCAGGCATGTTGGCAAACGAGGCTATACCAGTCGCTACTACCACCTTCTTCGCTTTAATGCTCCGTCCGTCAGCCAGGTCAAGGTGAAACCCATCTCCGTCCTGATTCAGGTATTGCACGTAGGTCTGATCGATATCCGGCACAGCGCGCTCCTGAAACCAGCGCCCGTAATCAAGAAAGATTCGCAGAGGAACCGGCTCTTGCCTGGGAATGCCGAACTGTTTGCTGTAGCGATTCAGGCTGTATTTCCCGGCAGGATCAGAAATGTTCAAAGCACTCCAGGAGGACTTGAGATACAACTTCGGGGGCATGTTGCGCCAGAATTCCATCGGCTTTCCAAATATCAAAAAAGGCAGCCCCTTTGCTCGCAGATGAGCCGCTACTGAGAGTCCGTATGGGCCGGCACCGACAATGATAGTAGTTTCATTCTCCACTGCTCCAGTCTCCTTATTGTCCAGATGGATGAGACGCCTCATAATTTGCTCGTAACTCTACCAGCGTCCCCGGCCAATGGCCTACTTACCACTAAAATAGCACTGGTAAGTGTTGATCGGATATTTGTATGGGTAGAGAATCCATAATGTTTCTAAGAAGAAAGTGCATAGATAGTATCTGATGTGGAGATAGGCACGGTAGATATATTTCCAGGCATTTTAGTCATTGTGGTAGTGTCTTGTACACCTCAACGCATCAGCCTCAACCTGATCTACACGTTAACTCCACACAGTATCTTCATGCATTGATAGTATCCTATGCTGTAGTTGGTATTCTTCTCACGCATTGAGGAGTCATTTGTGGCTGATGAAATTGCAGAGAATGCATCTTAAAGGGGTAGAAAATCATGAGGCGCACTTTAGAAGCAGTATTTCGCTATCCTATACAAATTGTTATCTTGCTCATCGTGCTACCCGTCACAGGCGTAGCGCTTATATACTTTATGGTTCCACGCGCCTACCAGGCAACAGGGTCGCTGTGGGCCTTGCATCACTATGCGGTCATTGGTCTAACACAGGCTGAGAGCGATTTTGCGTCAACGCCGGCGCAAACACAGGCAACAGCTCTCAATGAATTACTCCAGACGCATGTGTTTGTAGACGCGGTGGTCAAAGGGGTTGATCTCGCTCCGACGCTCAAACTTGGACCGAGCATCACGCACGATCCGCAGCAATTAGAAAATGCGCTTTTTAATGATATATCGAAGAACGCTGTTGCCACCTCCCAGGGTTACAACCTGTTTGAGGTAAGCTATATCAATCCAAATCCTCAAATGGCTCGTCAGATTGTAGCGTCTGTAATCGCACAGTTTGGAGTGCAGAGCCTGGAACTATCGGCTGCTGAGGGCCAGACTCTCCTGGCGAGTTATCAAACGCAACTGGCTAGCGCCCAAAAAGACTTAAATACTGCTGCCAATGCTGAAGCAAGCTATACTACTGCGCACCCTAAAAGCAGGCTGTCGAGTGATCCACAATTAGTGACGAATGATCCGCAATTAGCCAGCCTGGACGCAGCCAGATTACAGGTGCAGAAAACTGTGCAGAACATACAGGACACTATTAGTACAATCCAGCAATTAATCGGTACGCAAGGGACAACAGTGAGTTCGCTCTTCCAGGTTCTTGATCCTCCCCAGACGCCTGATAGACCGGTCTCTCGCACCAAGTCCTATCTTGTGGGTGGGGGAGTCGGCCTGGCAATCACCCTCCTGGCCAGCGTTTTCTTCCTTGTTATTCTGGTCCGCCGCGACCGCACGATCTACTCGCCAGGCGAGTTGCAGCATATCGCTGCATTGCCTGTGGTCATGCAATTACCCCATCTTTCATCTGCTACCGTTTTGCTTCTAACCCAGAGCCCTAACCAGGGACGAGTAGCACTCATCGAAAGTAAAAGTAGTTCCAATGGCCATATATCTAGATCGCGAGCATAAACTATGCCTGAGGATTCCGAACAGTTGATTAGGGAGAAAACAGCAATGTCAACCGAGTTCTATTCTGATGTATCCATCAGTGAAAAGCAAGAAACGCAAGAAGAGTCACCAATAGATGAAACACAGAAGCTACCAAGACCTCTCTCAACAGAGCTACAGAGGATCGCTGAAACGCCGCTCCCCCTGCAGCAGCCCCCGGTCGTCCATAAGAGGGCACCTGCGGGCAAAGTAGTAACCGCGAAGATGACTAAACGGGATGCCGAGTTTGTTCGTCTGATCCAGGGGCGTTGTCGGCAACTATGCGTTTCCCTTTTTTTCCGCGAACACTCACCTGTGCGAAGCGTGGGTTTTACCAGCTCGATTGAAGGTGAGGGGAAATCATTTCTCTCGCTGGTAATGGCACAGGTGCTGGCGCACGACACGAGTGAGCCAGTTACACTGGTAGAGTGTAACTGGGAGCATCCCGGCCTTCATGAGCACTTCGGGATTCCTGCGACCCCCGGGCTGGCAGAATTGCTGCGCGGTTCGTGTAGCGAAGATGATATCCGTTATCCTGTTGAGGACAACTTGACGATAATCCCGGCCGGTAATGGTTCACGAGACTCCATGAAATTACTAAAGCAGTTACAGCAGGTTGGCCTGTGTAATTTCTTTACCAATAAGAACGGCCTGCTTGTGTTTGATCTTCCACCTATTCTCACAGCCGGATATGGCGCTCTAGCCGCAAGTTTACTCGAGTCGCTCATCTTCGTCGCACATGAGCAGGCCGTAACAGAGAGCATGTTAGCGGAAGCGTACTCGCTGATCAAAGATCTGCCCGTTCATGGCGTCATTCTGAATCAGGGAACAAGCCGCATCCCTCGTTGGATACAACAGATCCTTTAATTCTTGATTAAGGAGAGCGTCCAAACAGCAAAGGGGACCCTATGACATCAATTTTCGTATTGTTCATCGCTTTTGTTGCCCTGGGGGTGATTTCCCAGAAATATGCCTGGAGGACTCGCTTGCTCGTTTTGCTCGTGGCCGCGAGTATGGTAGTCTACGTCACTATAACGTCGCTATAAGATGTAAGAAGAGTTATCATGCAGCTTCAATCACCGTTATCATCTAAAGGGCGAGTCAGGGCTTCTCTATTGCTCTCCGACCGGAAGCGGAGCGACCTGTTCTTGTTTTTAACACTCTTTATCGGAACACTCTGCTTCGTTTTTTTGCTGATTGCCGGCGGAGTATCCATGGGATTCAGATATGTATTGGTGATACCTGGTATCTTAGTTATTGTAGCCCTGACCGTTCGCCGGCCGACAGTTGGCTTTTTTGTGGTACTCGGTGGCACGTTGCTCATGGAGCAGAATCCGCTGCCTGTGCCGTTTTTTACCAACTCGATAAATGTATTTGTCTTCGCCTGGCCAACTGCTCTTCAAGGATTGCCAGACCGGCCAATCGGCTTTTTCATGCTCTTCGTTCTCCTGGTCTTCATCGTTCATAATTTGCTCAGGCGTCAAAAAACTGTCCAGGGCGGCAAGCTGCTCCTCCCGTTTGTATTTTTACTGCTGTGTGTTGTGGGGGGAATAGTGCATGGTTTAGGCACTGGAGGAAATTTGCAAATCACCACTGAAGAAGTCAGGTCATTCTGGTACTTATTTCTAGGATACCTTTTAGCGTATAACCTGATCAATTCTAAGAGGCGTCTCAGATACTTTTTCTGGTTCATCATCATTTGTGCAGGTATCAAGGCGCTGGAAGGGACCTATATCTACGTGGCAGTCATACACAGGAACTTGTCAGCATACCGCTCCATCATGTCCCATGAGGAATCCTACTTCTGGATAGCTATTCTCCTGCTGATTGCGCTGTTCAGCCTCTATTATAAATACCGCCCACAATTTTATACAGCCCTGGCACTTCTACCTTTCCTGCTTATTTCACTGGTCGCGAATAACCGGCGCGCAGATTACATAGCGCTTCTTGTAGGACTGCTGGTGGCCTGGGTACTCATTTTTGCCATCAAGACAGGAGCGCGCAAAAGACTGATGATTGTCTTGATAAGCACCTCTTTGCTTGGCGGGGCCTATGTCGCAGCGTTCTCCAATGGGCAAGGGACCCTCAATGCACCAGCACATGCAATTGTCTCAGTCTTTCAGCCCGACGCGACTGATGCTGCTTCCAATTTATACCGCACCATCGAAGATTACGACTTGAGCTACACCGTGAAGTTAAACCCTTTAGGACTCGGTTTCGGCAAACCCTTCCTGCAGCCGGAGCTACTCCCGGATATTTCAACGCTCGATCCAGTCTACCTCTTTATCCCGCACAACACGATATACTGGGTCTGGATGAGACTGGGGCCGATTGGTTATCTTGCTCTCTGGTATCTTTTTGGGGCCATTATTGTGCGAGGTTGCCTCTACGCGCGCCAGTTGAAAGATAAGTATCTACAGCTTATAGCTATTTACATTGTCTGCATGGTTATTATGGAGGTAATGGTAGCTTTTGCAGATTATCAACTCTCCTTCTATCGTAACGTGATCTATGTTGGTATGTTAGCCGGCATCCTGATGAAACTCCCGACGTTAGACAAAGAACAGGAAAGTGGAATACCCCAACAAAAAACGTCCGTTGGGGATCATGTGAGCACAGGCGTATTGAAGACGTCTTAAGCTGGGAGTAGGACCAGGAGAAGCTTTCAGGCTATCAAGCAGCTAACACTACCGATCTATATCGACCCCAATGTACTGGCGGCCTCGCAGACTGAGTAGCTACGATACAAGTCAATATATCTTTGACAGACTTTTTCCCATGTATAGTTATCTAAAACAATTTGCCTGCTATTCTTAATCATTCTTTTACGCTTTTTCTCATCCATTAACTCATCAATTGCATTTTTTAAGCTATCCGTATCTTTCGGAGGTACAAAAATTGCATTCTCATGTGGAAACCATTCTCTTATACCCGGTATATCGGTAGTAATAACAGGTAGAGCATGATATAATGCTTCAAGTAAAACTATACCAAAAGCCTCGCCAAATGTTGGTAAACAAAAAATGTCAGATGCTGTATACCATTTTTGTAGCTCTTGTGGATTTTTAAAACCGATCCAATATTTCTCTACAAGTGGCCTTAATCGCTCCTCATGCAATGGACCTGCTAAAACGAGACGCATATTACTACGTTGCTCTTTCACAATCTCAAAAGCCTTGATTAATTCCTTTATTCCCTTTGGTGTACAAATTCTTCCTGCAAATAGAATGATCGTTTCATTTCCTAATCCTAATTCTTTTCTTACATCTTCTTTGTTATATGTTGTATAGTTTGCTACATTTATCCCATTTGCTGATAACAGGATGCTATCGCCATCTTTAACATACGCGGAAAAACTATTCATAGCTGGCGTGTTATGGACAATATGCGCTCTACAAGTATTTAGTAACTTCTTTAAAGTTGTTCTTTTAATCACACCAAAGATCGGATGAAATAATGAGCGCCGTGGAATTGGATTACCAATGCCTAACCCATGATGTTCGGTTATAACAATACTCCTATTTTTTAACATAAAAGGAACAAAAAATAGTCTGAGAGGCTCATGAAAGTGAATAATAAAATCTTCATCGAACTCTTTATTCAATAATCCTAACGATACCTCGGTAAAATCGCGACGAAAAATCATATTAAAATCGGTTTTGTAGAAATACACTTTCAAATTATTATCAGTGTATGTAATATTTTCGTCCCAAAAAACATGCAATTCAACCTCATGCCCTTTTTTAGCTACTTCTCTTGCGATTTCAACAGAGAAATGAGTTTGCAAAAAATTATCTACGGAATAACCATATCTCTTCATGTTGACGGGTAAAATATAGGCTATTTTCATAATGCTAATTTATCTCCTGATGTCTCTATTTTGCCGAATGGCAAACTTCGCATAGCGCAGGCTCATCGCTTGATGATGGGGCGGCGCTCTGTAATTTCATCATCGTCATACGTAGCTCCTGGTTCGCAGGCTTCAACCTCCAGTGATTCAGTTCCTTTTGTCACCCTTTCAACTACGGGCAATCGATCGGTAGTTTGCAAGTAGATACTCTCATCTCCGATGTTGGTTAACACTTGCGGAGCTACCCGTTTATCCTTTGATCCGAGAGCGCTAAACAACGCCCGAATATCTTCTCGGGGTACGATTCTTAACAGAATCGCTGCACCGCTATAAACTAGCAACGCTATCGGAAGAATGAACAAAATCGTTAGCCTTCTCATAAGCAGTACGACCAGAGACATGACAAGCGCAGCAATCATGACCTTCACTATCACCTTAAAACTTTTTTTGGGGAGCAGGTATTTGGGTACCAGGAAGAACGAGATACAGAGCAAAAGCAACTCCGTGAGAGAGGTAACGACAGCGGCTCCAACCTGCTGATAGCGAGGAATCAAGTAAAGATTCAAGCCAAGATTAAATACCAGGGCAGCGGCAGACATAATGGGAACCTTTTTCTCTCCTCTTGTGGTTATAATGATATTAAGAAGTAAGGCATTGACATAAAGAAAGACCAGGCCAGGCGCGAGCGCCTCGATCACCGGGATGGTATTGGCAAATTCCGGTCGATGATAGAGAAATCCGATGATATTTGGCGCGGCAATGACAAACAGAGACGCTATAGGAACAACACAAATAACTAACAGGTTCATACTTTTCTCTATTGCCATTTTCAAAGTTGATTGAGAGTTGGAGTCGGCTGAAAGTTTAGCAAAGACAGGAAACATGATAGCATTGATGATAATATTTGGAATAAAGACGAGCGTGTCGAAAAGACGATATCCTGCGCCATACCAGCCAACTACAGCAGTACTGGTCATCAGGGAAAGTAAAATAGTATCTATTCGATAAAAGATGACTCCCAATGTCCCAGATACAATAAAGGGAATACTACTGCGAACGAGACGACGAAGAACTGCTTTACGAATTACAATATGCCTGCCTGCCAATCGAAAAAACCATAGAGATTGCCAGATGCTATCGATGAGAGACCCTCCCAGCAGCACTAGAGCCATGACCTGCACTGTGGCTCCGTACCTCAGCAAAGTAAAGCCAACGATTGCTGATAACCCTTTCTCGAGAATCATCCCGACAGCAGGATAAAGTGTCTGCTCAAAAGCATAGTGTAGCGAAGCAAAAATATTCCCGATTGATCCACTAAGCAAAATGAAGCTACAGATGGCAACAATGGCACGTTCTTCGGGGCTGTAACCCAGTATCCATGACAGAAAGAGGATAATCGAGTACATGAATACCCACAGTGTTACCTTAATCAGCAATGTATTCCACAGATATTCATGTGCCTTTTCAGGATCTTCTGCTACATCCCGTGTGAGTTGCTGATTGAATCCAAATTCAATGGGAGTACCGAGCAGGGAGACGAATGTTATTGCTAGATATAGTTCTCCTAACTTGACATCACCGAGGAATCGTCCATATGCGATCGTAAGTATCAGGGTTGATGTCCAGGTGACAAACTGTCCGAAGAGTGAAATAAGGGTATTACCGACTATCCTTCGAAGTTTGTTCATCTAATCTACCTTGAATTTGAAGTAAGTCCTGCCTGCCATCGTGAGAATGCTCTCGCATCTCATGCATATCTTGATTACACATCAACTCCGGGAACAACCGATAGACAAAGTGACACAGAAAGTCAAACTGCCCACCTGATCAGGACTGATAAACTACAAGAAGTATGATACCTTGAATTCATTTCAGCGAAATGTCTGTGAAGGTAGAGAATAAGTAGTGGTTTGCTCAATATGTTCACAAAAAATACCCATCTGGCCGATTCAGAGGAGAAGTCGCTTTTTAGGAATCCGTTGCGCGCTCAAAACTCCGCAGGCGCGCTACATTTCTGCAAGTGTTTCGCTATAGAAACTCTAAAGCATATATCTCAACCCTACTTTACCCCCAATCAAAACCAATTTGGAAAATGAACCCTGCTATACTCACCTCCATGAGCAAGTAAACTACCATCAATGTTATCTACGTTGGGCCGCCGTTTGGTATCTTGATGAAGCTGCCCACTCTAGATACGAAAGAGGTAAATCGCGTCAATGAAGTTACTCATGGTGTCGCCTAGCCTACCCTCCCCGACATGGGGAGCGGGTACGCGTAACTACCACCTGCTAAAAACTCTTGCAAGAGATCATACGGTCTCCCTGCTTGCGCTGGTCGATAGTCCCAATGTAGATGAAGGTGATCTCTCTCTCTTGAAGGCTTTAGCACATACTGTGCGGATCGCTGTTCGTCCGACACCTCCCTCCAAGCGGCTGCAGCAGTTGATGTATATGGTACGTGGAAAATCGTATGTGGTCGAGATCAATAGCTGTCTGCAAAAAGACCTGGATATGCTATTGCTCGATGAAGACTACGATGCAGTGATTTATGAAAGCGCACTCGTCGCCAATTATCGCATCCCTGAGGATGTGCAGTGTATCGTAGATCAGCACAATATCGAGTATGAGTTGTTGTGGCGTACTTACCAGCGTGAAACCACCTGGTTGCGGAAATGGTACAACAGGCTGGAGAGTCGTCTGCTCCGACCGATAGAGATCGAGCGTTGCAGAAAAGCTGATTTAGTATTAACAACGAGTGAACGAGATTGTTCTTTGCTGAAAAGCAAGCTACCACGCAGTGTGATAGAAGTCGTGCCAAATGGTGTTGACACCAATATATTCCGGTGTAACGCTCAAGAAGAAGAAACCGGTCAGATTATTTTCACGGGTGCAATGAATTATTACCCAAATATCGACGCCGTCTATTACTTTGCCCAACACTGTTGGCCACTCATCCAGGCACAGATTCCAGGGACTACCTGGAAGATCGTAGGGAGTAATCCACTTCCTGAAGTAAGGAGGCTGGCAGAGCTTCCAGGTGTCACAGTAACCGGTACCGTACCCGACGTGCGACCCTATCTTGCTGCGTCAGCGGTTGCTATAGCTCCCTTGCAGATTGGCAGCGGCACTCGCCTTAAGATTCTCGAGGCACTGGCAATGCAAAGGGCCGTTGTCTCAACGAGCATAGGATGTGAAGGATTATCCGTAATACCAGGCAAGCACCTTGTCGTGGAGGACAGGCCCGAAGCGTTTGCCCAGGCCGTGGTGACGCTGCTGAACAATCCAGAAATGCGTACTGCTTATGGAGCTGCGGGTAGAACGCTGGTTGAGTCTGAGTATAGTTGGGAGCGCTGTGGGGCCATATTACTGCGAATCCTGGAAACGAATTTAAGGGAGAGGGAGCAGGTATGTTAATACTACAGGTACTCAGATGGCTGCTCCTGCCAATGGAAATAGCAATCGCAGGCCCCGTTCTGTATCTTTGCCTGCTCTCACTTTCTGCGATCCTGACTGCGAGAAAACGTAAAACTAAAGCCAATGTCTGTGTTGTACCCGCACCTTCAAGCCTCAATTTGGCGATTCTGGTTCCTGCGCATAATGAAGTAGCTATACTTAGTACCCTGCTGGAAAGCCTTGCCAGCCTTGCTTATCCCAAAGATCGTTTTACGGTCTATGTCGTGGCCGATAACTGTACAGATGCCACGGCAGAGCTGGTGCGTGCAACTGGTTGGGTACACGTCTACGAGCGTTTCGACCAGGACAGGCGCGGGAAGGGTTATGCGCTGAACTGGCTACTACAGAAACTTGAAGAAGACCGCTTGATTTATGATGCCTACGTTTTCCTCGATGCTGACTCTGTAGTAGGACCATCCTTCTTGCAGATCATGAATAGGGAGCTGGCGTATGGCGCACAGGCGTTACAGGCGTGTTATACCGTGCTGAACGCCACGGAATCTCCCGGTACTGCGCTGCGTTGGATTGCACTCACACTGATGAACTATGTGCGTCCGCTTGGGAGAAGTGGACTGGGTGCCTCCGCTACATTGGCGGGAAACGGTATGTGTTTCTCCCGCACTCTTCTGCTGCGTCACCCCTGGCGGGCCTTTTCTCTTACGGAGGATTACCAATATTACCTGACTTTAGTGCAACATGGAGTGCGGATACACTATGTGCCGGAGGCCGTGGTAAGCTCACCGATGCCAACCACATTTGCACAAATGCGCACACAGGATATACGGTGGGAATCATCGGCTGGAGGGCAGCCTGCCTGGCGTATGGCACTGAGATTACTGGGGGTCGGTCTAAGATATCGCGACTTTAGACGCATTGAAGCCATTGCAGAACTACTTACTCCTCCTCTCTCGTTGCTGGTGTGCTGGTGTCTGGTTGCCTTGATGCTCTCTCTTTTCCTATGGCCGTGGCCTGGCCTGGTATTTAGCTTACTACTCATCTGTGGGGTAATTGGCTATATTGGTACAGCTCTATACCTGCTGCGTCCACCTCGTGCAGTATATGTGGCTCTCTTGCACTCGCCTGGCTTCATAATCTGGAAACTCTGGGTCTATTTCGTACTGAGGAGAAGCAAAAAACATACAAGTGAGTGGGTACGCACAAGTCGCACCGCCTCATGAAATAACTTGAAAGGCCTGTTTACTTATGTCGATGATACATGTTGGTAATATTACCTTCGATTGGTACCCCTTTGATCCGCTGGTACGCCGCCTCGCTGAAGCAGCGGTAGATGGAGGGTGTGCGGTAGATGTTATTTGTCTGCGCCAGCCAGATGAAAAGAGATACGAAGTATACAATGGGGTACGTGTCTATCGAGTGCCGATGAACAGAGGTTTTGGTCATTCGCTCCTGGTAACGCTCATGAGTTGGTGCTGGTTTTTTCTACTCGCAGCTTTTACCCTGACCTGGCTACATCTAAAGCGCCCTTACGATGTGATTCATGTACATAATATTCCTGATTTTCTTGTCTTTTCCGCCCTGATCCCGAGGCTTTTAGGAGCAAAAGTCATCCTACATGTCCAGGATGTCTGTCCAGAACTGATGGCTGCAAAAGCGAAGGGACGGAAACGAAAAGTTATAACACGCCTGGCTGTCTGGCAGGAACGCATTTCTACGGCCTTTGCCCATCACGTTATAACTGTTGGATGGCCATTTGAGGAATTGTTGTTGCAACGAGGGGTTCCTCAAGAGAAGATCACGATCATCCTCAACAGTGCCGATCCCAAACTCTTCCCCTCCTCACGCCGGTGCCTCGCACCTTCCGATAGCTCATCTCACAGGGAGGAACGACCATTCATCTTGATGTACCATGGAACGCTCGCGGAACGCAACGGGCTGGATGTTGCCGTCCGGGCTTTGGCGCAGGCATTGCATGTTGTGCCGCATTTGCGATTAGACATTCAAGGAAGGGGTGAGCACTTACCTTTTTTAAAGCAACTGGCTGAAGAACTGGACATCAGTGACCATGTGATATTTAGCGCACCCTGCCCTACTGAGCAGGTAGTAGATTTCGTCGTCCATGGCGATGTTGGCATAATTCCTTACCGCAGTGATGGGTTCATGGATCTGGTGCTACCGACGAAAGCATATGAATTTGCCTGGATGGATCGCCCTATGATCGCCTCCGATACATGTGCGATTCGCTCGATGTTCCAACCCGGGTCGATTATACTCTGCGATCCGCTCAAACCTGAGAGTTTTGCTGAGGCAATCCTTGACCTCTTTCAGCACCCGGAAAAACGGACACATATGGTGAGCGCCGCCGCCGAGGACTATGAACCCTATCAGTGGCAGATCATGGCTAAACGTTACCAGCAGCTGCTGGCATCTCTGTCCCAGAAACGAGAACAAAAAGGGAAACGCTATCCCGTGGCAAGCAGCAGGTTTTAGCGAGCAGAACAAGATCGCTGCTAGTTTGAAGGAGGAGAGGATGTTTAGAGACAAATTGATAAACGGTGCCACAAAGCTTGGCATTGACAATCAACTGAGAAGTATGCGGGCAACACTCCTGCCTCGCTATAGACATGATCGAGTAGAGAATGAACATGTGCGTAAGTTGCTCGAATCTATCCTGAGAGAAGATTCAAATTGTATCGATATTGGAGCCTACAGAGGGAGGATACTTGAGGAACTGGTGCGTATTGCTCCGCGCGGCAAACACATCGCATATGAACCCTTACCCCACCTGTATAAATACCTGGTCGAACATTTCCCATCGGTCGATGTCCGACAGGCAGCCGTATCCAATGAGATAGGTGAAACAAACTTTATTTATGTGAAGAATATACCCGCCGAAAGCGGCTTTAGTGAAAGATCACACGGAAGGCAAGGGCAAATCGAGAAGCTGACAGTTCGGACAGAAGCACTCGATCGTTGTCTTCCAGCGGGATACGCGCCAGCGCTGATCAAAGTCGATGTAGAAGGTGCCGAACGCCAGGTCTTTGAAGGCGCCATAGGCACTATTTCAAAATATAAGCCCATCATTATCTTCGAACATGGCAAGGGAGGCGCAGCACACTACGAAACCGAGCCACGCCACATCTACGAGCTGCTCAATGAAGTGGCGGGATTGCGCATTTTCGATCTGGATGGAAATGGTCCATATACGCTGGGTCAATTGGAGGAAACCTACGCACGAGACGAGCGCTGGGACTATGTAGCACGCCCTTAGCACGTTCTTGTGTCCGTCTTTCTCCGTAAAGACAGACCTTTCATAGCTTTCATGGAAAGAGAGGTAACACAGATGGGTGATAAGCCTCGCATTTTACTCGCGATCGCAGCACAACCCACCGCAACAATGCAAGCCGAAATTGCGGCTGGCAAGCAACCGCCCCGTGATTACACCGCGCTCCAACAGGAGCTTGACGCCGATGTGATCCACCCGGCTGATGCTCAATCGACGCTTCTGGCTCGCCTTATCAAGCGGCTCTTTGGGCCATTTGCAGCGCTTGCCTGGACCGCCTTTCGCCGCCGCCACAGGTACGACATCCTCTTCACCGACACCGAGATTGTTGGTCTGACACTTGCGCTGCTCTTGAAGTTGAGCGGCACCCGTCCTGGGCATCCCCGCCACGTGACACTCTCACATGTTCTCTCGCCGTTCAAGAAGCGCATCTTTTTTCGACTCGGGGTAGGGAGTCATATTGATACCATGATTGTGCATTGCGAAGCAATGCGTAAACTTGCAACAAAAAAACTACATATGCCTGACGAGCGTGTAGTAAAATTGCCCTATTTTGTAGACGTACATTTCTGGCAACCCCTCGCGCCTGAGACTGACGGCGATGCTGCCGCAGATGCCGGGAAGCGTCCAATGATTTGCGCTGCAGGGCTGGAGTACCGTGACTATCCCACGCTACTTCGAGCGGTGGATGGCCTGGAGGTGGATGTGCAGATTGCTGCAGCCAGTGCGGCTATTTTTAACAGCCCGCGTTCCAGAGACACTGGAAAGTTTCCGGAGGTACCACTGAACGTGTCGGTTGGCAGTTATGATTATGATGGTATGCGCCGACTCTATACTAAAGCTCGCTTTGTGTTGGTGCCTTTAATTCAAATTGATGGCCCGGGTGGAATTACCGTAATTCTCGAAGCGATGGCGATGGGCAAGGCTGTAATCGTAACGGGAACACGAGGCCAAACGGATGTCGTGCGCGATCCTCGCAATGATGGTCGTGGGCCAGTAGCACGTGAGTGGTGGCCCGGTTTCCTCGATACCCCTGATATTTCAGGAACACTTGCATCCTTACCAACAGGCTTTTACGTTACTCCTTACGACCCTCTCGAACTGCGCGATATGATCCAATACCTTCTGGATCATCCAGAAATTGCGGAGGAGTTAGGTCGAAACAGTCGGCAAGTCGCCGAGGCATACTTTAGCCGTGAAGCTTTCGCTAAACGCTTTGCTGCTGCTATTCGAGGCGAATCTCAGCCATCAGATAGTCATATTATGGCTCGGGTGCCAGTTTCATAAAGGAGAAATGAGATGCGCGATACCATTATTAAACCCACAGACTCGGCGGCGGAGCTACGCAAAACACCCAAAATCGGCCTCCTGGTACTTAATGTGCTTCAGGTCACCTGGGCCGCCCAACAACTCGAAGCGACAATAGTCCGTATGCTCGATAAGGACCGCTTTCGCGTCTTCGTCGCGACTGCGCCAGAGTGCTGGGAGGACATTGACTGGGGCGCGGATCAGGGTGTGACCGTCTGGCCTTTGAAGTTCGGTACGAGTGTGTCGTTACAGCGCGGTCTCGGCAGGCGATTAGCCGCTATACTGATCAATTTCCAGATGATCCCCTCGCTGTTCAGACTTGCAGCCCGAATGAGGCGGGAAAACATCCGCATCATCCATGCCGGTACTAGCCCGAGAGACTCGTTGAGCGGGCTGGTACTCTCCCTGCTGACGGGCGCGACTCTCATCATCCATTGGCACAATATTTTCTGGGGCTACTATCCCCTCACCTGGCGGCTGGCTTTTCGGCGGGCGCGGCTAATCATGGCAGTGTCGCAGGCGAGCGGTCAGTCTTTAGTTGATATTGGCATCCCGGCTGACAAGGTGCAAGTGCTATACAACGGGATTGATGTCGAGCAGTACCACTTCGATCCGGAGGGAGCCAGGGCAGTGCGTGCGGAACTCGGAATTGCTCCCGATACTGTGACCATCTTGCTTCCCGGACGACTTCGGTCGAGCAAAGGCCAGGCCGAGTTGATTCGAGCCGTCGCCCTACTCATGGAGCGCGGTCACGATGTACTCGCTTTACTGGTTGGCCGGGATGACCCGCGCGACCTATCGAGCGGAGGACGCCCCTATCGGCCTTACCTTGAGCAATTGTGCCATGACCTCGGCGTGGCGGATCGTGTGCGGTTCATCGAGCATCGCAGCGACATTACGGCAGTGATGTCGGCGGCCGATATCGTCACGATTCCTTCCTCTCTGCAAGAGCCGGAGCCATTCGGACTGGTAGTTGTGGAGTCCATGGCTTGCGGCAGAGCAGTGATCGGCACACGGTCGGGCGGCATCTCTGAACTGATCGAAGATGGCGTGAGTGGCCTGCTCGTTCCTGAACACACACCGGTAGTGACGGGTCTGGCCGACGCCATTGAGCGGCTTCTCACAGATTCGGAGTTGCGGAGGCAGCTTGAGGCAAATGCACCGAAGCACGTCAAAGCGCGCTTCAGTCAGGAAAGGATGGTCCAGGATGCAGGGCGATTCTACGAATCGTTGTCATAGAATAGCAAATCATGTGTCATGGTTGCGGCAGGAAATTTTGCGCACCAAACGACCCGCCCAGCACATCTTTGGAAGATGCCCCCATCCAGCGGTCCAGCACGGTGGTATAGACTGAGCGGAAATCGACAGTATATTTCAGGTTGCCGTTCTCGTCCAGGCTACTCAGGCTCGGCGGCTCACCGAAAATACCCTTGTTGACAGGATTGCCCAGCACGAACAGGGGAGCGGCTGTGCCGTGATCGGTTCCCTGGCTGCCGTTCTCTTCGACACGCCGCCCAAACTCCGACCAGGTCATGATAACCACATTATCGGCTTTGCCGTGTGCCGTGAGGTCATTGTAGAAAGCCGAGAGGCCATCGGCGAGGGTCTGCAAAAGCAAAGCGTGCGTCGCCTGTTGGCTGGAATGTGTGTCGAAGCCACCGAGCGTGACATAGCCGACGCGCAGGCCGAGGCCCTGCACAATAGCCTCCGCTAAAATCTTGAGGCCATCGCCAAATGGCCCGGTTGGATAGGTCACTGCAGGCTGGTATGTCGCATCCGCCTGGTGCAACTGGCGTGTACCTTCCTCGGCGCTGAGCGCAATCGTATCCAGCAAGGCGGCATAGGGCGCAGCTCCAGGATAGGAGTTATAGAGCCTCATCAGCGCCTGTAGGCGTGCTTTGCCTCTATCGCCATCGGCAGGATCTGCATCGATGTCATATGACTTGACACTGGCTACTGTCGGTACCGGTGCCTTGATCGACTGTAGGGCCTGCGCCGTTTGTACGTCGATATCGAGGGCTTTGAAAGGATGGCCGTCCTGGTCAACTAGCCCGGCCACGAGTTTACCCAGCCAGCCCTCGCTGCCATTGCCGCTCAGGTCGAGCGTCTGCCAGATGTCCATAGCCTGAAAGTGCGACAGGCTCTGGTTGGGATAGCCGACACCCTCCACGATTGCCAGGTGTCCCTCATCCCACAGCTTTGCCAGTGACTGTAGGTTTGGATGCAGCCCCAGACGTGCATTCAGTGGCAGCACTTTCGTCCCGGGTATCCCCAGCGTAGGGCGCATTTGCATATACAAGGAGTCGGTGAAGGGTATGACGGTGTTGAGGCCGTCGTTGCCGCCCGCCATTTGCACAACGATCAGCGTGTGATCACCGGCTGTCTGAGCTACATGTGAACCATCCAATGCCTGCGCCCTGGCGGACGCCACTCCCCGACTGAAGATGGATGGCATGACCATACCCGCCGATACGACTAATAATCCGTCTCTTATCATTGCTCTGCGCGTGAGTTTCATCTGTCGAACCCCTTTAGCCTAGTTAAGCTGATATTCAGGTGATGCCAACATGAGATACAGTGTGCCTCGCACGCGGCCCAGCGGATAACTCTTCCCGCTGGTCAGGGTGATCGGCGTGCCACTACCACGTTGATCTTGAGAAGTGAAGTAGTCGAGGAGTTGCGCTCGCCGGTCACTATCGAGATTGCCGTCCAGTAAGAACGAGGAGAAGTGATCGACGAATTGCTCCGGCGAATTCAACTGGTACTTGTTAATCATTCCCTGTAGGTCAACTACCGATGTTACTGCATAAATGCCGTGATACAGCAGCATGTCTATATAGTATAGGCGGTTCATCCAGGTACCGCTATTGAGCCATAAGGCGCTTACTTTATCCCCTGACCAGCCTGCAACATTCGGTGGATCAAACAGCGTCTGCCCCATCCAGTCGAGAAGGGCCGCCAAACCACTGCCATCACCGGCAATACTCAGCGCTCGATAGGCACCAACGGCGAACTCAATGGGTGATTTCACGCGACTGCGGTAGGCTCTCGCCGACGAAAATTGTGGCGAGAGCAGCAGGGTGCGCATGACCGCGCCTATGTTATGTCCGCTCTGCACGTAGGTATCGACGAGCGGTTTCAGGTCATCAGTACTCGGGTTTTCATAGACAAAGAACGTAAAGAGTTTACGGCTGATAAACCAGGGTGTCGCGGGATGGTTGACAAGAATGTGAATCACGTCCTTGTAGTCAAGATTGCCTGTGTGTCCCAGGTACGTTTTGACCAGGTCATTGTGATCTTGCGGGTAGTAGCGCGAGGTCATCCCCTCGACACGCCAGCCAGTAAGGGCAGATGCGCCCTCGTACACATCCCGTTGCGTGTAGTGACCAAGCCCCAAGGTGAACAATTCCATCAGTTCACGGGCATAATTTTCGTTTGGTGCATTTTTTGTGCTATCGGCCAGGTCGAGATAGAGGAGCATGGCAGGGTCGCTCGTGATACCCAGCAGGATGTTATCAAAGGTATCGAAGGCATGTTCGCGCAAGAACTGGTTTTGATTAATCATGCGTATGGGCGCATCAACGTTACGGTAACTGCTCGTCAGTACGCCATGCCAGAACAGCGTGATCTTCTCCAATAAGGGACGTTGAGTCCATGCCATGCGCATCAGCCACCAGTGCCGCTGACTGATAGGCGAATTGAGGTCGAGGTTCACCGCCTTGAGACGATTCTCCATATCATCGTCTCCTACCTGCTGGTAGTTGAGCAGGCGATCCACGGAACCACTGAAGCCGAGGGACTCATACATTACGATTTCTTCAGGAGAAGTCCCAAAGCCTGCTCGCCGCAACAGGTGTCCAATTTGTATGCTGCTTTCAACAGGTGCCGTGCTGCTCTTAACAGGTTCCTGGAAAGGATTGGTCCTCTCGCTATGCTGTGTCAAATGCTCCAAAGCCACACCACCCAGGGCTACGGCAACGCCGGCTGCACCCAATGCGGCCAGACCTGCAACGGTTTTACCCGTAAACTTGCGGCGGGAGACTGGAGCGGGCTGCCGCGCAGACGCTGCTGGCGGTATGGGTACCTGCGTAGCTTGCAGCGGCGTGTGTGGAGTATCGTCTTGCACCTGGTCGAAGCACATTTGTGATTCTGGTGGCTGATCAAACGTTTCCTCACTCATATCCATAGGCTCCCGTATATCATCCTGGCAAACAGAGGCTGAGATAAGCATCTCGATGGGAATGGCTTTACCATTACAAATTGCTTTCTAAACAGGATGCCATACAAAATTCGGTATGGTATCCTTATCTCCCATCTTTAAGATTAGAAGTTTATCCTTTTATTGCGGTTTGCATCCTTGTTGAGATGTCGTGAACATGTTTCGATCAGGTATATTTACTTAAACCAGTATGCCTCAGGCTCGTTCTGCTCAGGGACATGGCTAAGAACCGAGAGACTCCCGCTTAGTAAAACCTCGCCTTTCGTGAAGTAGGCTATTTTGCTTTGCGTCATAATATGAAGCCAGGCGTTCATCTTGTCGTTGTGGCTCGATTTTATCGAGGATTGGCATCGTCTGGCAGAACAATACCCAGGCATATTCTAACGCCCTATTATAGACATCGATTACTTCATCGAACTCGGGATAGATTGAATATTGTACTTGAGCATAAATCGGGCCATCGTCTATGCCCGGGCTTATTTCATGAATAGTAACTCCGTGACTCGCCTCATTATTTTTCAGCGCCCAGTTGATAGGCGATACGCCTCTATAGCGAGGGAGCGGCGCGTTATGAATATTTAAAATCTTATGGCATCTATCGATAAACCAGCTTCTTATAATCTTGTCATAAAAGACGGAAAAGGCTAAATCGATTTTCCCATCTTCATTTTCAGGGAAGTTCACATCCCGGTAATGGCCTGACGCAACGATCGGTATACCTTTTTTACCGGCCCACTCCATAAACGAATCCGTCCAGGTTGGCTCTGGAATGACTGGAACGATTTGAATCAGCTCATATTCCTTACTCTCGCAGAACCATTCCGCGATGCGAATGGCAAGTGATCCCTTGCCCAAAACGATCACCTTCTTGCTCATATCAACTCCTTACTTATCCTCCATTTTGCCTGAGAGCAAACTCCCAGACCTAATCAAATATAGTACTCTCTCATTAGGAATCGGGTATTTACGCACGTTGAAAAACTGTTATATAAGCCATACTATAGTATATATTCCTGTCCATCCATCATCACTTATAAAACGCGATGTGCAAGTTTTGCTAAGCAACCAACCGATCAAATTGCAGATAAGGAGCCGAGTCTTGCTGATTGAAGAAAAAGCAGATCGTATGCATCAAAATGCAACGCACCAGACGGTTGCGCAGATGCCACAGATCTCGCGCCCAGACTCGCTTCATCTGACATCGATCAGTCAATTGCCCAAAGACGGTGTCGATGAGATAGCGCACCCGGCCCAACACCGAACTCTGGTAAGCTGCCGCTTGTGGAGCATGGGCGTGGCGGAATGGCGCTTGCAGGACAATGCCTTTGGTCCGCAAGAAGGCTTGCAGATCAGGCAACCAATAGTTGCGATCCCCCAACACCACTCCCGTTGTGCCTTCCAGCACCAGGGGCGCGATTTCGCCATCCGCTTCGTTGGCTGGAGCCAGGAAGACGTGGGTGAGCAGCCCAGGCCAACTCAACTGCGCATGCACGCGAAAGCCATAAAACGTCTGCCGGTCCGCATGGTCTTTGCCGTAGCTGGCGAGGCCTCGGAAACGCACACACCAGGGCGCACGCGCAAAGCGGCAGACGGGCAGGGGCATACTGTCGATGATGGACAGGCTCGCATCATAGCTGATCAGCTCATCACGCACCCAACACCACAAGCGCTCTTTGACTGCCCACAAGTTCGCGGCTTGCCGCAGCCAGGTCGTGCGAGCCACCTGCGCCATTTCGGGAAAGAAATGGTAGTAGTGACGACGAAAGTAGTCAAAGACTTCCTGATCTTGGGAGAGTCCCAGATAGGTGCCAACCACTTCCATCGTGATGACCTCACTATCGGCCAGTTTGGGCAGCGGACCTCGTTGGCGCAAGCGTTTTCCTTTCGTCACCATTGGCAGCATCTCGTCAATCGTACAGAAACATGTGATAATAAAATCGTCCAGGTTCATGGCGTCCCTCCTCAGAAACTTACAATTCTTCTGAAAAGAGTAGACTCCATGAACCCTTTCTTTGGCAAGAATACTTGCACATCGCGTTATAAAGGTACTTCGTAATTTCTTCCAGCGCCTTTGAGACAACACCCCTTCTCTACCGCAAGAAATACTTCATCACTACAGATAGATGATATAAACATTCCTAGAAACTATCGCAAAATTCAAAATGAGAGGATAGGGATAGGGATAGTGTCAGCACAGCAGAATCAGTCTCTCCCATGGATGATCGCAACACCAGCCCAAAGGATTATACGCCGGATCAGGCAAATCGCGAGACGCAGCACATATATACAGGTCGGTCCCCATACTATGGAGGTTCCCCAGGACATGACTCTGACATTTTTTGGCAACGGGGACTACTATGAACGAAGTACGAGCTACTGGATCGAGAAACTCCTGGCAGGTACAACAAAGCAAGTGTTCTATGATATCGGGGCCAATTACGGCTACTACTGCCTGAGATTGGCCCCACTTGCCAGGCATATCTATGCCTTTGAACCGGTGTCGCGCACACACGCAATGCTCCTAAAAAACATAGGACGCAATGACATCACCAACGCGGAAGCGTACCAACTCGGCATTACTGATCGGGAAGGAAGTGCTCATATACACCTCCATCGCACACGGTTCTTTCCCCTTGTGAGCGGCAGTAGTTCCATGTTTCGTTCCTCTTTACACTCTGCCGGTCAAGAGACTATCACCGTCGTTACCCTGGATAGTCTCATGCGCGAGCAGCACCTTTTGCCGCCTTCCGTCATCAAAATCGATATCGAAGGAGGCGAGCTGTACGCGCTGCGGGGAGCGCGAGAGGTCCTTAGCGCCTATCACCCCATTATGGTAATGGAGTTTAATGGATTGGAAATATTTGAGGACGTTGGCTACACCAGAGCCGATATGCTGACCTTCCTTCAGGATCTACAGTACCTCGTGTATGGCCTTTCCTCGAATGTGGAGGATCTCACCGCCTACCCACTGAGTAGGTTCGCCGAGATTCAGGTGGAAAATATCATCGCTCTGCCACCGGAAATGGAACACCTCGTTAAGGAAGCATAAATTCTCTATGATTAGTAAGGCATAGCTCCTGGCAAGCAATACGATAGATCTAAAATGTACTTAAAAGCCAGCTTGCAGCCAGGCTTTAGCTGCGAGATCGTTTTTCACCGTGTTGATATAATTAATAGCGCCCTGGCTATACCACCTGCCGCTATACCACCTGCCCAGGCAGCCCCAGATATCACCTGCGTGATAAGGAGGGTAACCGGCAACAGGCGGGAAATCAGCCAGGTAAGTAGTCCAACCTTCATAGCAGGTGCGAATGACAGCGTAGACGTATTCTGCATTGAAAGCCGTATCATCACGGCTCATTGGCCAGGTGCTTTGAAAAACAGAATATTTCAATTGGAGAAGGCCATAGCTCTGGTAGCAACCACTGCCGTCCCATGTCCCCGGAGGGCAATCAGCGCGATTGTTAGTATAGTCGCCTCGCTGATCCTGGTGCCAGTAGGATTCAGCGATTGCCTCTGCACGTACAATGTTTTCGTCGATGCCCCATTTGCATGCGACCCATTGGATTATCTCATTGGTGGTACCCGTGAAGTTCCCGGTAATTTGTCTCCGCAAAGCATCAGCTTTCGAATCAACTCCGATGGCAGGCCCCCAGGGTGCCAACTGAGCCACTTGTTGAGAGGTTGGTACGCTATGATTCGCCGTTGTATTATCTGAACGCGGCTCCCAGGCGGATTGATGAACACGAGCAGCACATTCTCGCTCACCGGGTAAAACCGCACCAGGAGGAAGGGTAATAAAGCCTCCAGTAATTGAGGACGCAGAGGGGGGGGCATCATAGATAGATGCAATGATACTCCAGACAGCCTGTGGTCTATGTGTAATAATGATAGGGAGTATTATGATAGCAAGAAGCAAGAGAATGATGAGAAGTCGTTTTCGCATGTCCACCTTATGCTCTATCTTTTGCCGACTATAACGTGGAGAGAAATACTATTTCACTCTTAGGCAAGGTTCAAATCAATGTGACAGTTTGAACAATCTGGATGACTTCACGAAAACGCTCAGGAGGCCATTTCAGAATTAATTTTCATCTGCCTGGATTGTTCAAAGTGTCACATTGGTTCACGCTCATCTTGAACCATGCCTTAGTTTACTTATGCTGGATCACCTTAACGATATTGGAACACCTCCACAATGCGCAGGAAGAAATCCTGCACCGTCACCGAGTCAATATCGCCGGAAACGCAAAGCGCAGCGCGATTGCCACCGGGCCAGCAGCCGAAGCGCAGGAAAGGCCGTTCCAGGGATTCGATCTGGTCTACCAACGCAATGCTGGACGCCGTTTTCTCCTCGCGCGAATCGCCGAGGCCTTCGGGTTTGTCGAGGTACATGGCATAGCGGTCCACATTTTCCCTTGCGCATCGCTCGAAAGGATAGCCTTGTTCGTATAGGAAGTTTAATACTTCATCTGATGTTTGCTCTGAAACGGCGATAGCGGGGCAGACTGGCGCATTCACTACGAAGGACTGTGATTGCACGCGAACATCACCGCCGGACCAGGTGGTAACTTTCTGATCTTCTACGGTGAGGTGACGGCCCAGGATCGTCGCATCAGAGGGGCAAGCTGCTTCTATGCGCCAGCGTTGCTCACTAAACGGAGTGAACGTCATGCGGAACTGGCGGCGTTCCTTCCACCACTGCGCAATCTCGCCGATGCGGGCTATCCAGATGGGGAACTCCTGGCTGCAGGCATAGGTCAGCAAGGTATCGAGCGCGCGCCTGCACAACAGACCGCGCTCCGGGTGTAAATTCAAGGTATACAAACCACCTCGATCGTAGACGCGCTGCATGATCTGACTCCAGATTTGTCCTACTTTGATTGGAGCGATAATGCGCAATCGATCAAACAACATCTCATCATCGGGAATGCTGGTCGGAATGCGCAGAATCTCACCCTCAAATTGAGGGCGCAGGCGATAGATGCTACAAGGAACAGCCTGAAACAGCTTCAACGATTTCTCAAAACCACTTTGGAGGAGCGGTGAAAATTCATTGAGATCGACAACTTCATGGAGAACAGCTATATTGCTTTCATAGCGAAAACCCAACTCTGTGTAGACATCAAGTGATTCCTTTGTCCAGCCGAGATATGGATTGCGAAATCCATAGTAAGGTATGCGAATCTGTTGGAAGACTGATATTGCTTTTTGCGTCTGACTGAACTGCTGATTCCTACTCAATGTGCGGTAATCGTTATGCACATATCCATGTACGCCAATTTCAGCACCGCTGCGAGCAATCTCCGAAATTAAAGCTGGATGTCGCTCCAGCACGACAGCGGGTATAAAAAAAGTAGGCGCTCCATCGAATTGCCTGAGAGAGTCCACTATCGAATGCAATCCAAAGCGGGTTTGCGCTTCTGAAAAGCCAAAACGAGTGAAGACCGTCGCAAGCCGCCGCGTAAAGTTATGCACGCCTTTTGTCTTAATTGAAAATGCGACAAGATTCATTTTTCATGCTCCCAAACATTACATAAATGCCTTCACTATAAGGGTAAATGCTCCATCCTGCCAAAGCGGTTGTCACAGGTATTGAGAAGTTGTTGTGAATATGATATTTAAGTACATGTTCCTAGCCACCTTTTATCTGATTTGGCAAAACCAGTATCATATTTATAGAAACCGCGATTCATTCAAGAAATTTTGCTATATGACTATAAGAAGGGTAAAAGCGTTGAGCCATACTGATACAGCAATCGAAAGAGCATTGTACTTTGTTCACCCAACCGCAGAAGTATCACCCGAAGCGCAAGTCGGCGCGGGTACGCGTATCTGGCGGCAGGCGCATGTGCGCGAACAGGCGCATATAGGTGAAAATTGCAACATCGGCAAAGGCGTCTATATTGATGCGCATGTGCGCATTGGCTCCAATGTCAAGATTCAGAACCACGTCTCCGTCTTCGAGGGCGTCACGCTGGAGAATGGGGTATTCATCGGCCCGCACGTCTGTTTCACTAACGACATGTTTCCACGCGCCATTACTCCTGATGGCAAGCTAAAAAGCGCCGATGACTGGGAAATTACCTCCACGCTGGTCAAATATGGCGCGTCAATCGGCGCGGGCGCGATCATCGTGTGCGGCGTGACGATTGGCTTGTTCGCGCTCATCGGTGCCGGTTCAGTCGTAACACGCGATGTAGCGCCGCATACGCTCGTCTATGGCAACCCCGCGCACTCGCATGGCTACGTCTGCCACTGCGCGAGACGCCTGACAAACGTGCATGAAGAAGAGGGTACGCTGGTTGGCTGGTGCGAGCATTGCGCAAAATTATGCGCGATGCGCCAGTAATCGTCATGGCCGCGCTTAATAGATGACCCAGATCCCCGGCGTTATTGAAGAGACCGCCGGGGCCGGCATATCACCTGTGTTTTTTCTTCGCTTTGCCAGGTTTGAGACTAACGGGCGCTGGCAAAGTTTGCTTGCTCTCTTTCAACACTTCGCTAAACATCTTGATGATGTCCATATCTGGACCAGACCCTTCTGCTTTTTCTAGTTTTTCCAGATAGATTTCGGCCTGACGCTTGTCGCCTTTCTCTAAATACGCTGTTGCCAGGTACAGGCTGAGAATAGCCGAAGTAGGATTGACGCGATGCCCTTCTTCCAGAATGGCGATGCCCTCATCGTCCCGTCCATGTCCGCTGTAGATGAGGTTGAGGGATAAGTAGAGATCAACATTATGCGGATCGATGGCAAAAGCGCGTCTATAGCAGGCATCGGCCTCTTCCAGATTATTGAGCTTACCGTAGATGCTGCCGAGATCAGCCCAGCTATCAACGTGGTTGGGTGCGAGTTCAGCCACACGCAGATAATGGCGCAACGCCTCCTCATTTCTGTTCTGCGTCATAGCGATCTCGCCCAGATGCATCTCAATATGAGCTTCATCGCTCGTATTGGTACTGGCAATCATAGTTTTAGCTTGCAGCAGGTGATCTTCGGCCTCATCAAGATTAACTTCGCGGTCAATCAAAACCTCTGCCAGTGAGATGCGTGTCTCAAACCTGTCCTCGAGGGTGAGAGATTCGCGCAACGCTTCCTCAGCCAATATCAGAAAATGGTCCGAGCGTTCCTCGTCAAGCTTCTCGTCTAATAATCTCCGGCTAAGTAATAGCTGTACATCAGCTTTTGTGCGCAGGTCGGTGGCGCGGTCCTCTTCAAAACGCTGCGTCAGCTCCTCCAAATAGACAAGGCTACGCTCCCAAAAGCCAAATATCTTCATCCGTGAGGCAGCTTCCCTGTAGAGAACGCGATCAGCATACGACCGCGCCAGAAGCGCGTCGATGTAACTCGTCGATTGGAACAAATGGCGTCGTATCTCCTCCCCATACTTATCCGCCTCGGCATCGGTTGGTTTGCGCTTGCGTGTAATTTCGTTGATAATCTGCGTATGCTCGCTAATCTTGTTATGCAATTCTTCAGTGGACAGGTTCAGGGCCTGGGTCGCCTCGTCAACCATATATTGGATGCGCCACTGGTCGTTCTCTTTCACCAGGACATAGCTTGTCCAAAACCAGTTTCGCTTCGTTTCGTTGTAAGTGGCCGTTGGCCGGGGCAACTCCGCGTGGTCTTCACCCTCGCTCGTCTCATTCATTTCAATAGACCAGCTCGCCTCGATCACTTTTTCCGCACCTCTGCGGTTCGCGCTTACTATATTGGGCAACCATAGGACAGATTTCTGTGCCGGGCGTTCCCAGAGAATATAGGGTTCCATGTCATGAGGATTGGCCGCGTTAAACCAGCCCTCGCGATCTTCGGCCCAAACCTCTTCTACGAGACCTTCGCGCAGTGGGCTACCAGCAGCGAGTAATGCATAGGACGTTTCAAACTTTCCTTCGAAATATGCCTGTACAAAAGTGCTGACCACAACATCTGGCTCTAAATTCTGTGTCTCGTACTCTATGTCCTCTTCTTCGAAGTCATTATCCAGATAGTCATCATCTTCACTATCCAGGATATTTTCATCTTCCTCGCTATCCAATACATCCTCATCATCATCGAGGCCTGGAGCTTCTAAGACCAGTTGATTCATGAGCAAAAGATTTCTACGAAATTCAAAGTGTGGTTGCGTACCAGCTTTTTTATTAGTGGCGAGCGCGTCCAGGATAAGCCTTCGTCCCTGTGCCAGGGAACAATCCTTTATTTTCACGCCAGGCGATTGCATTGCTACGCGCGCAGCTGTGTTCTCAAAACTACGTTTGCTCATTACCTGGCTAAAGAAATCTTTGACCCCGTCATGCCAGAACTCCAGCAGGAAGCCGAACATCCGCACCTCTTTGAAGCTCTCTCCCTGTTCCCAGCTGAGTATCAATTGCGCCTCGCCCATATCAAGCGAATCGGTGACAGTTCCTTTCCAGAAGCGGCGAGGGACATCTGCAAGCTGAACATCAGTCGCAAACGGTTGCTCAACAGGAGGCTTCCATTGAGGGTGAATTTTCGCGCCCGCCAGTTGTATCAAAGAGCGTTTAGCTTCCTTGCGCACATTTTTCTGCGGACTCAATTCATGTATAGCAAGGAGGAGATCGGCGGCGTCACCGGATTTTTCGCGCGCCAGCGATTTAAGCAAAGCAAACTGGACAGATTCAGATAATGCATTGATCTCGGCCAGCGCAGCTTCTGCTGCCTGTCGCTCTGTGCTTGCACGCAATTTGTCCGCCACCTGGTGATATTGCTCAAATACCTGCTGTGACTGTGCCTGCGCATCTTGTGAGATGGAGGGTTGCCCTCTTTTCTTCTTCGCCATAAATTGCTGTCTTCTCCTGACACTATAATGAAATGATGTCTCTTTCTTCGCGCATATTTTACGCCTATCGAGAGAAACACGCAACTTCCCCCATCTATCTGTATACTATGCTTTACCGCGTCCATAGTGGTAATATTGGAAATGGAACTGTTGAAAAATAGAATGGTATGACTATACGAAATATCACTGCGTAAGGAGCATATCTTTGTCACATACAATCGCTATAACCTATCAAGAAACCTGTGATGTTGTGGAACACCTGGGCATTTTGCCCTTATCGAGCTTCATGCCCGGTCATCCCTCTCTCGTCTCCATCACGCGGCCCGATGCGTGGCACACAGGGATGGACAGCGACCCCTGGCTCTGGCGAGACCGCTTTGCTATTGAGGGCATTGCTGCCTACGGCAGATTTCTTGGTGACAAGCCGCTCCTGATCTCTCAAGAGCTATTTCCAATTGTACATTGCCTGCTTGCTCAAGCAGAGACAGTGGAAGAACGCTACGCAGCGGGCTTGCTCGCTAAATCGACCCTGCGCATTTATAACTGCATCCGCGAGAACGACGATATTGATGTCAGGACGCTCAGGAAGCTGACAGGTATGCAGCACTCCTCCGACAAAAGCGCGTTCGACCGTTCATTGAACGAGCTGCAAAACACAGCCGAGGTCGTCATTTCGGGCATCTCTGAAAGGCTCAACCCTCAGGGCAATAAAAGCGGCTGGAACAGCACATGTTATCTGCTGGCTGACACCTGGATGGAGAGACACGGCATCGTGAATGCGCAACTTTCATCAGCGCAAGCAAAAACGAAGCTGTACGCCTGGATTGAGCAGCGCTGGGAAGCCAGCGCCGTTCAGTATCTCAAAAAGCGATGGGCATAGCATTCGCGTCAGACTTTGTAGTCCAATATCCATAGCACGCGCTTAACCACAAAGCTGGGAGGTACGCGCTTAAAGATGGCATTTCTTGTTCCGGCCAGCGCGTTGTTCTCGATTTGTACCGCTCCTGCCATCAGGTGCGCCAGCCGCGCTACGTTGCGCGTGCGTTTGATGCGCCGCGTTTCATAGAGCTTCAAGGCCGCAACAACATTATGCTGCTCTTTAGCGAGACAGTCCGCCAGCACCAGCGCATCCTCAATGGCGAGGCAACCGCCCTGCCCCAGATTAGGCGTCATGGCATGAGCGGCATCGCCCAGCAGGGTGACACGTCCAGAACTCCAGCGTTTAAGATGAGGCAGTTCGTAGACATCGTTGCGTAGAATATCCGCGTCGCGGGTTGCTTCAATAACCGCCGGGACGGGATCGTGCCAATCATGAAACAGGTCCAAAAGTTCTTGTTTGCGCCCGCCAGCTTTATCAGGCTGGCCCTCTGGAGCATATTTTTGCGCGAACCAGTAGGCGCGTCCTTTTGACATAGGGGCAACACCAAACTGGTAGCCCTTGCCCCATACATATCTCTCCAGCCCGCTTCTCTCAATATGCGCCACACCACGCCAGGTGGTATAGCCCACATATGCCGGCTTGATGATACCATACATCTGAGATCGAATGGTGGAATGAAGGCCATCTGCGCCTACCAGGAAATCGCCCTGCACCTCCATACCGCCGACAAAGCGAGCGCGCACACCCGACTCACCCTGCGTAAAACCAGTACATTCCGCGTTAAGGTGAACATTCTCCATACCTAGCGTTTCTACCAGTAACGCGAGCAACTCCGCCCGGTGTACCACCGTGCTAACCGTTCCCAGGCTTTGCAAGTGTTTTTCGTTCGTAACGTCGGTCAGCACCTGACCGCGCCAGGTGCTGACGCTCAGCGTATTGGCGTGTTCTCCCAGCGCTTCTATCTTATCGCCCAGACCCAGTTTCTGTAAGGCTTTCAGCGCATTCGTAAAGAGTGGCAGCCCCGACCCGACCTCCCGCAGTTCTGGCGCGCGCTCATACACGGTCGCATCGATACCAGCCTGGCGCAGGGCGATGGCTGTCGTAATACCTCCAATGCCGCCTCCGATAATAATGGCTTTTAGTCTATCCTGTGATTGCATAAAACAACCTTTCCTCGTTTTTATTTTCCTGACAAACCCTTTTATGAAACGATTTCGTAACGTTTGGTGTGTTAGACTTCCCTTGAAGCATGAAAGAATACTAATGATTTTCTTACTGAACTATTATAAGGAATATATAACATGGCTGCCATACAAACAAATCAAATTGCTCGCCCGTGCTTTGAGGTAGTAGAATTATAGAGTATGCAAGAGCAGGAAAGGAAAATATCATGAAAATCGTCATCTTTGGCGCAGCCGGTGGCACTGGCAGGGCATTAATCGAACAAGCTCTCGAGCAAGGATATATCGTTACTGGTTTTGACCGCCACCCGGAGGCTCTTACGCTCCAGCATCCCAATCTCACCATGATTAAGGGGGACATTTTCGAGCCAGCAGCAGTTGAGGAGGCTATCAAGGGACAGGATATGGTGTTCTGCGTACTCGGCGTGAAACCGGGCGTTACCATTCCCGTGTGTTCGGTGGGAACGAAAAATATCATCGCGGGAATGCAGGAACAGGGCGTGAACCGTTTCATCTGCCAGTCCGCCTTCGCGGTGGCCGCGCTCGATGGCAAGTGGCGAGAAGTTCCCTGGATCGTCCCGCTCGTCTCCCCTCTTTTTGCCAAAGTAAGAGCGATGTTTATGGATCATGTGCGCCAGGAACAGTTCGTCCGGCAGAGCAACCTGGACTGGATCATCGTGCGTCCATCCCGGCTCACTGATACGCCGCGTACCGGCAAATACAAGGTTGGCGACCCGCTTTTCATCGGCCCGAACGCCCACATTGCGCGAGCCGACGTGGCCGATTTCATGCTCAAACAGGTCAATAGTGACGCTTATATACACAAAACTCCACGCTTGAAATATTAAAGTGCGCGCTCCTATCCGTAGGGGCGGGGG